>CASEQJ010000015.1 GCA_949290055.1 uncultured Olsenella sp.
ACCGGAGTGGGGAGACCGGGTCGTCTGGGAGGAGCTCCACCACAAGGACCCGTACCCCTTCTGGCTAGACTGAAAAGCACACTTTTTGTCCTATAAGCCCACAGTTTTCTATAACAGCAGGTGGAAATAACGCGCTTGCACGATTGAGCGCGTTAATCACCGCGGGGGACTCAGTGCGCGCCGCAGACGCGGGCGATCAGCCGGACCATTTCGTCCTTGGGCTCGGCGCCGCTCTTGAGCGCCCGCTCAACACGGGCGCACTCGCAAAGAAGCGCCTCCAGCTCGCCGCGCGCGAAGCCCCGAGCCCACCTGACGTGGTTCTTGACCTGCCAGTCCTGCTTGCCGAGCTCCTCGGCGAGCAGTGCGGCGGAGCCCCGCGCGTCAAGGGAGCGCGCGCAGACCAGCTCGCGCAGACGCCCCGTCACGAGCGAGAGCAGCCCTATGGCCGAGCCGTCCAGCAGCCGGTAGAGCGCGAGGGCGCGGTGGGCGTCGCGGGAGCAGAGGCAGTCGAGGAACTCCCACGGCTTCACCTCGGCGACGCGCGCGACGTTCGCGGCAACGAACTCGGGGGTTATCGTCCCGGAGCCGCCGAGAAGGGCGGCGAGCGCCTTGATCTGCGTGTCGAGCATGGTGGTCGAGTCACCCACGCGCGCCAGGAGCTCGCGCGCCGCCTCGTAGCCGATCGAGACGCCGTGCGAGGCGGCGAGCTTCTGGACGTACGGGGGCAGGTCGCGCCCCTTCTTCGCGGCGCACTCAATGACCGAGCGCGGCCCGACGCCGGCAAAGGCCTTGTAGAGCCTCGTCGACTTGGCGAGCGAGGGCGTCACGAGCGCGAGCGTGCAGCTCGTGTTGGGGTCGGCGAGGTAGTCGACGAGCGTCTCCGAGATCGGCTTGGCGAGCCTGTCCGTCGCCTCGAGCACGACCACGCGCCGCTCGGCCCCCATGGGGAGCGTGTTGAGCGAGGAGAGCAGCTCGGCGGGCTCGAGGTCGGCCGTGACGGTGACCTCCTCGAGGTTGAACATCGCAAAGGGGCCGTCCACGCGGGCGCGAAGGCGCGCGACGGACTGCTTGCGCTTGAGCTCGTCCGGGCCCACGATCAGATACGCCGGCAGGAGCGCGCCCTTCTCGGCCATGCTCTCTCCCTCCCCTCCCTGTCCTCGGTCGCCTCGTTGACCCAATGTAGCACAGACGCTCACCGCGGGCCCTCCCGCTGCCAGGACACGACGGGGCCGGACGCGCCGGGCTCCACGCACACGTCGCCGACGTCCTTCGTGCAGAGGAAGAGCGAGGCCGCGTCCTCGAGCATGCCGACGCAGACCGGGTCGGGGTGCCCGTACCCGTTGCCCTCCCCCGCGCTCGCCACGCTCACCTCCGGGCGCAGCGCCGCGGCGATCTCCGGCGTGAGCGAGTCCTCCGAGCCATGGTGCCCGACCTTGAGCAGGTCGACGTCGCCCACGTCGCCGCGCTCGACGGCGGCGCCGGTCTCCTCGCGCTCGGCGTCGGCGGCGAGAAGCGCCGTGAGCTCGCGCCCGCCCTCCGAGTACGCGAGGAGGAGCTCCAGCGAGCCCTCGTTGCCCTCCCCTCCCGCCGGCTCGACGGGCGAGACGGCCTCGAGCGAGAACGCGCCCACGCGCAGCACGTCCCCGTAGCGGAGCTCGCGCACGGGCAGCTCCCCCGGAAGGTCGGCCGTCTCGGTCCCCTCGGGGACCACGAGCGCCCCGACGTCCACCACGCCGAGAAGATCCTCCAGCCCGCCCGCGTGGTCGGCGTGGAGGTGGGTCAGCACGACGGCGTCGAGGTGCGTCACGTGGTTGCGGGCGAGCGCGGGGACCACCGCCTCCCCCGGCCCCGTGTCCACGAGAGCCGAGGCGGCGCCGTCGGTGACGAGGATCGCGTCGCCCTGACCGACGTCGAGCACGCGCACGCACGCCGGCGCGAACAGACGCCACCTCAGGTGCCAGGCGAGCGTCACGGCAAGGCACGCGAGCAGCGCCGTCGCAAGGACGCGCCGGGAGACGGCCGGCCAGAGCGCGAGCAGAAGCGCCAGGGCCACGGCAAGAAGCGCCAGGGCCACCCCCTCCTCGACGCTCACCGCAACGCAGGCGAGCGGGAGGTCGGCGAGGGCGCGCAGGACGACCATGAGCGGCACGCAGACGACCTCGCAGGCGGCGAGAAGCACCGTGAGCGCCGGAGGCGCCCACCCAAGGAGCGCCGCCAGCAGCCCGAGGGCCAGAAGCCCAGAGAAGAGCGGGGCGACAAGCACGTTGGCCAGCGGCGCCACGAGCGAGAGCGTCCCGAACGTCGCGCAGGTGAGCGGTGCCGTGACCGCCTGGGAGACCAGCGTCAGCGCGAGCGCCTCGCGCGCGCGCGAGCCCAGGTGGGAAAGCGCGGGCGGCAGGCGCGGCGCGCGGGCGCCCCCGGGAGGCGCGAGCAGGACGTCAAGGACGTAGCGCACGTAGGGCCCGAGCACGCAGATTCCACAGACGCACACGACCGAGAGCAGGTAGCCGAGCTGCCCGGTCACGCCGGGCTCCACGAGCGCCATGACGAGGCCCACCACCGCGGCGGACGACGTCGGGTGCGCGCGGCGCCCGACGTGGCGCGAGAGCTCGGCGGCAAGCGACATGGCCCAGGACCTGACCGCGGAGACGGGCGCGCCGCAAAACGCGACGAAGGCGCCTGTCGAGAGCAAGAGCGCAGCGCTGCGCGCCGTGCCCGAGAGCGGCAGGGAGCGCAGAGCGAGCGCGACGAGCGAGGTCACCAGCACGAGGTGGCCGCCCGAGACCGCAACGAGGTGAGACACCCCGCAGGCGGCGAAGAGCTCGTCCAGCCCGCGCTCGCTCATGGCTCCCGTGAAGCCACAGACCGTCCCCGCAACAAGCGAGCGCGCGTCCGAGGACCCTGCGTCAAGGAGCCCGAGAAAGCCCGAGCGCAGGGACAGTACGAGCCCGCTCGGCCCGGCAGCCGGCGCAAGCGACGTAATGCGCACCGCGCGCACCGTCCCCGCTATCCCCTGCGCGCGCGACGACGCGCCCCACTCGCCGTCGTCGTTGGGCTCGAACCTCCCGACGCAGGTGAGCGTGCTTCCGGCCTCGATCGGCTCCTGCGCGAGCAGCCAAACTGAGCTCGCGGCCGAACCCACGCGCGCACGACCCCTCCAGCCCGACGCCCCCTCTCGCATGTCCCCCTCCAGCGTGAGCGTGTGCGCGGAGACCGGTGAGGCTGCGAGCGTGCGGACGAGCGCGCGCTGGGCGGCGAGCTCCCCCGCGCAGGCCACGCCGGCGCAGCAGAGCGCAAGGCCCACCGCGGCGAGCGTCGGCACGAGGTCACGCGCCCCCGTTCGCGAGAGCGCGACCGCCAGCAGGGCCACGACCGCGGCCAGCGCGAGGGAGCAGACGAGAAGGACCTGGGGCTCCGGGCTCGCGCGAAGCAGCACGCGCGAGGCGCCGAGCACGGCGACGAGCGCCCAGAGCGCGGGCGGCAGCACGGGGCGCTCCGGGCGCTCGGGCTCCCTAGACACAGATCAGGTCCTCGAGCTTGGCGTACTTCTTCTCGCCGATCCCGGAGACGCGCATGAGGTCCTCGGGCGTCGTGAACGGCCCGTTTGCCTCGCGGTCCTCGACGATCGCGCGGGCCGTGGCCTCGCCCACCCCGGGAAGCTCGTCGAGCTGCGCGACGTCGGCCGTGTTGAGGTTGACGAGCCCCGGCTGCGCCTGCGCGGGCGCCCCCGTCGCGCTCGTCGCGGCCTCGCCCTCGCGCGGCACGTGGACCTTCTCGCCGTCAGAGACGAGCGCGGCGAGGTTGAGCGCCGAGGTGTCGGCCCCCTCCACGAGCCCGCCCGCCGCCTCGACCGCGTCGGCCACGCGCCCCTCCCCCTCGAGCTCGTAGACGCCCGGAGCGGCGACGGCGCCGTCCACGTGGACGACGAGCGTGACGTCCTTCTCGGCCGCCCCCGCCTCGTCAGCCGCCTCCCCGTCCGGCTCCGCGACCTGCTCCGCGCGCTCCACCGTGACCGCCGGGCCACCGTCGAGCGCAAGGCCCATGGCGACCGCAGCCGCCAGCACGACGACGAGCGCGACCGCTCCCCAGCCGACGAGCCCGAACCTCCGCGCGAGCCTGCGCGCGTCCCGCGTGCGCACCTGTGCCATGCGACCACCCCCTCACCCAGCATGCCCCACGGGGGTCGCCCGGACGGGGTCGTCGCAAGAAAGTGGCGCACGAGTCTTTCGCGCAGCTTGCACGAGGCTCGCACGAAACAGAAAACGCCCTCGAAGACGAGGGCGTCTGCCGTCAGGCTGTCTCGGTTGGCGCGACCGCTCGCGGAGCCGAGCGCTACCGCTCGCCGCCCCCCCGGCCGGCGAGCTCGCTGTGGTGGTCTCTCAGGTCCCCCTTTGGCGCGCGGTAGGAGGGGCACTGCGAGAAGTCCCTCCACTCGACGCTCTCGACGAGGTCGCGGACCATGCCCTCGTGGTCGAAGCTCTCCCAGGCGGCGAGCACCTCACTCATGCGCGCGTGCGTCTCGGGACGGCGCGGCATGAAGAGCGTGCAGCAGTCGGGCGCGGTCTGGCAGGAAATGTCGTAGGTGCCGATCTCGTGGGCACGGGCAATGATCTCCTGCTTGTCCGAGCCGATCAGCGGGCGCAGGACGGGCATCGTCACGGCCTCGTTGACCGCGGCAATGTTCTCGAGCGTCTGCGAGGCGACCTGACCGAGCGACTCGCCGGTCACGAGCGCCCTGGCGCCCTCGAGAAGGGCGATCCTCTCGGCGACCTGCAGCATGACGCGGCGGTACATGAGAATGCGCAGGCTCTGGGGGACGGCAAGCGAGATCTCGCGCTGCCGCTCGCCAAAGGGGACGACGTAGAGGCGCCCGATCGTGCCGGAGGGCGCGAGCGCCTCGACAATGTCCTGGCAGAGCCACTCGCTCGTGTCCGCGGTCATGGGCCGGCCCGAGAAGTGCACGGGCACGCAGATCGCCCCGCGGCGTCCCACCATCCAGGTTGACACCGGCGAGTCGAAGCCGCTCGAGAGCAGCGTCACGACCTTGCCGGCCGTGCCGACGGGAAGCCCGCCAACGCCGGGCGCGGAGGCGGCGTAGACGTAGGTCGAGCCCTGGACAGCGTGGACGATTACGGTGACGTCGGGGTGGTGGACGTCGACCTTCTTGTCGGGGAACGCCTCGCAGAGCACGGAGCCCACAATGCGGTTCATGTCGAGCGTGTGGACGGGGTAGGTCGTCGAGGAGCGGCGGGCGTGCACCTTGAAGCTCGCGAAGTCGCCGGCCTCACCGAGGGCACGGACGGCCGCTGAGCAGTACTCGCCCTCGTCGAGCCCGCACTTGTAGGCGAGCGAGACGCGGGCGACGCCGGGGACGCGACGAATCGCGGCGGCAAGCTCCTCGCTCGCGCGACCGTCCTCGGTCTCGACGACGATGTAGCCGGAAATGCGAGAAATGCCCGCCACCGGGAAGGCGCGGAGCGCCCTGTGCAGGTTGGTGACGAGCTGGTTCTCGAAGGTCGAGCGATTCTTGCCCTTGAGGCCGATCTCGTGGTAGTGGACGAGGCAGAGTCTCTCGCTCATGGGCGCCCCTACAGGGCGATCGCGTTGGCGCCCCGAATGTCCTCGTCGAAGTCCTCCTTGACGAAGCCGAGGGTGCCGTCCTCGATCTCCTTCATAGCAACCGAGATCGGGTCCTTGCCGGAGACGACGGTGGTGATGTCGTCGAAGTCCTGAATGGCGGTCACGCGCAGGTGCTGGCCTCGGACCATGTTGTTAATGTCGCAGGCGCGCTTCGAGGCGATCGAGCAGAGCAGAAACGGGTTGTGCTCGGTCTTCTCGAGCAGGTTGTCAATCTCGGGCTTGATCACGGACATCTTCTGAGGGACCTCCGTCCATCTCGTACGTGTGTATCACATCTTCCAGCTCGCGGCACGCGCGCTCGAGGTCGTCGTTGACGATCCGAACGTCGTAGTCGGCGGCGTGGGCCATTTCGGCCGCGGCGTTGTCGAGGCGCAGGCCCACCTGCTCCTCGTCCTCGGTGCCCCTCCCGCGCAGCCTCCGCTCGAGCTCTGCCATGCTCGGCGGCTCGACAAAGACGAGAACCGCGTCGGGCATGACGGAGCGAACCGCGAGCCCGCCCTGGACGTCGATCTCCAGGACGACCGACTCGCCGCCTGCCAGGACGCGCTCGACCTCGCTTCTCAGCGTGCCGTAGCGGTGGGCGTGCACCCACGCCCACTCAAGGAACTCCCCCGCCGCGACGCGGCGGTCGAACTCGGCGTCGTCCAAGAAGTAGTAGGAGACGCCGTCAGTCTCCCCCTCGCGGGGCTCCCTCGTCGTCGCAGAGACCGTCAGGCCCAAGCATGAGACACGCTCGCGCAGCTTTGCTACGAGCGTGCCCTTGCCCACGCCTGACGGTCCAGAGACAACGAAGACTCGAGCTCTTCTGGCCACTCTACTTGGTGAGAGCCTCGACGAGCTGCTCGCGCTGACGGGCGCCGAGGCCCTTGACGCGACGGGAGGCGGAAATGCCCAGCTCGTCCATGATCTTGGCAGCCTTGGCCTTGCCGTAGCCGGGAAGGGACTCAATGAGGGCGGAGACCTTCATGCGGCTGGCAATGGGGTCGTCGGACTCGAGGACAGACTCGAGGGAGACCTTGCCGCTCTTGATCTTCTCGCGCAGCTCGGCACGCTCGTGACGGGCCTTGGCGGCCTTCTCGAGGGCGGCCTTGCGCTGCTCGTCGGTAAGCTGAGGTAGAGCCATGTGTTCCTCCAAACATCGTTCAATCCAATGAGCCTGCGACCCTCGTCGCGGACTCGGCTTTCTAGTTTGCCCGTTGAACGGCGGTTTTGCAAGCCCTCTTCACCAAAGGTGCAGGTCGGGAGCATTCCTTCACAAAACGGCGCCCAACACGGCACATATTAGGCCATGAGCTCCTGGCAAATGGCGTCAAATGCCGCGAGAGGGTCGTCCGCGCCGGTTATGGGACGGCCGATCACCAGCTTGGACGCGCCGGCGGCAAGCGCCGCGGCGGGCGTGGCTATGCGCTTCTGGTCGCCCACCTCAGAGCCCGCGGGACGCACGCCCGGGGTGACGATCAGGGCGTCAGGGCCGAGAAGGGCGCGCATGTCGGCGGCCTCCTGCGGCGAGCAGACGATTCCGTCGGCGCCGGAGCCGTAGGCAAGGCTCGCGAGGCGCGCCACCTCCTCGGCGACCGGCGACTCGACGCCGATCTCCGCGAGCGCCGCCTGGTCCATGCTCGTGAGCACGGAAATGGCAACGAGGCGCGTGCGGTCGCCGCCGCGCTTCTCGGCCGCCTCCTCCGCGCCCTTGCGGGCGGCCGCGATCATGGCAGAGGAGCCCAGGCCGTGAATCGAGAGAATGTCCGCGCCGGTGAGCGAGGCCGCGCGGACCGCGCCCTGCACCTGGAACGGAATGTCGTGGACCTTGAGGTCAAGAAAGACGCGCAGGCCGCGTTCGCGCATAGCGTCGACAATCGCGGGGCCCTCCGCATAGAAGAGCGTCATGCCCACCTTCACCCAGGTGGCCTTGCCGGCGAGCAGGTCCGCCAGCTCGAAGGCGCGCTCCTTGGAGCAGTCCAGCGCAATGATTACCTTGTCGCTCGCCTGTTCGTACGTCAGCATTCGAAGGCTCCAATCAGCTCGTTGATGTCGGACACTCCCTGCTCGGCGGCCCAGGCGGCAAGGCCGTCCGCGACGTCGGCCGCGCAGGTGGGATCATAGAAGTTGGCGGTCCCCACCGTGACCGAGGTGGCGCCGGCGAGGATCATTTCCGCGGCGTCCTGCCAGCTGGCCACGCCGCCCATGCCGTTGATCGGGATCTTGACGGCCTGGGCCGCCTCCCAGACCATGCGCACGGCGATCGCGTGAATGGCGGGGCCGGACACGCCGCCCGTGGGCTTGGAGAGGCGGCTTCTGCGGGTGCGCACGTCAATGGACATGCCGTTTATGGTGTTGATCAGCGAGAGGGCGTCGGCGCCCTCGGCCTCGCAGGCGCGCGCGATCTCCGGCACGCGCACCGGCGCCATTTTCACGAGGAGCGGCCGCCTCACGCGCGGGCGCACCGCGCGCACGACCTCGGAGGCGCTCTCGGGCGTGCCGCCCACGAGCGCGCCGCCGCGGGCGATGTTGGGGCAGGATATGTTCATCTCCACGCCGCTCGCCCACGGGCAGAGCTCCTCGATCAGCTCGACGGCGGCCACGTACTCCTCCACGGAGTGGCCCGCCGCCTGGACGATCACGCGGCAGCCGCGCGCCTCCAGGCCGGCGAGGTACTCGCCGTAGGTCTCGACCATGCCGGCGACGCCCGGGTTGGCAAGCCCCACGGTGTTCATCATGCCGGAGGGCACCTCGCACATGCGCGGCGCGGGGTTTCCGTCCCAGGGCTCGGCCGAGCAGCCCTTGAGCGTGATCGCGCCGAGGCGCGAGACGTCGAAGAAGTCCTCGAAGACCGAGCCGAAGGCGAAGGTGCCCGAGGCGGTGTTCACCGGGTTCTGCATGCGCACGCCGCCGAGGTCGACCGCCATGCTCACGTTCTTCTCGCCCATTACCACGCCACCTCCTCGGCGTCGAAGACCGGACCGTCCTTGCAGCAGGACTTGTAGGTGCCGTCGACCATGGCCACGTTGCAGGTGCCGCATGCGCCGAACCCGCAGCACATCATGCGCTCCATTGAGACCAGGCAGCGCACGCCGGCCTCGTGGCACAGGCGCGCGACCCCCGCCATCATGACCTCCGGTCCGCAGGTGTAGACGACGTCGTAGCGCCTCTTGGCGAGGAGGTCCGCGAGGGCGTCGGTCGTGAAGCCGGTGCGGCCGGCGGTCCCGTCGTCGGTGGTGACGACGACCTCTCCAGCGCCGAGGCCGCAGAGCACGTCCGCGCCCCAGAGCCTGGCAGCCGTCTGCGCGCCCACCACGGCGTCAAAGGGCACGTCTGCGGCGGCGAGCATGCGGGCGCAGGCAACGACCGGCGTCACGCCAACGCCGCCCGCGACCACGCACGCGCGGCCGGCGCCCGGGACGGCCGGCCAGGGGTTGCCGCAGGGCCCGACGGCAGTGGAGCTCTCCCCCGCCGCCATCTCGGAGAGGCGGCGCGTGCCGTCGCCCACGACGGCGTAGACGATCTCCACCGTGCCCGCCTCGGCGTCGGCGCAGCTGAAGGACAGCGGAATGCGCAGGATCTGGCTCGCGTCGCCGGGGACGTGAACGTTCACGAACTGGCCCGGCTCGATCGCGGCGGCAAGGGCGGGGGCCGAGAGGACGACCCTCATGAGGCCGTCGGCCGCCGCCTCGTTGGAGACGACCGTGATCTCGTGGACCGCGAGACCCGCGCTCATCGAATGCCCCTTCTGACCGGGGTGGGCTCGCCGTCGGTGAGCGTGCGGCGACCGGCGACGAAGACGTCGGTGGCACGTCCGGTGAGGGTGGCGCCAAGCCACGCGGAGTTCTTCGAGCGGCTCTGGAGCCAGTCCTCGGTGACGGTGACCTGCGCGGAGGCGTCGATCAGCGTGAGGTCGGCGGTGCTTCCGGCCTCCACGCGGACCTCGGGCAGGCGCAGGCAGCGGCGCGGGTTCACGGCCATGACCTCGACGAGGCGCGACCAGCTCATGGTGCCGGGCAGCACGAGGTTGGTGAGCATGAGCGGAAGCGAGGTCTCGAGGCCGACAATGCCGAAGAAGGCGATCTCCCACTCGCAGTCCTTCTCGTGCGGGGCGTGCGGCGCGTGGTCGGTCACGACGCAGTCGATCGAGCCGTCGAGAATGCCCTCGCGGAGTGCCGCCGCGTCCGCGGCGGTGCGCAGCGGCGGGTTCATTTTGAGGTTCGTGTCGTAGGCGTCGGTAATGTCGTCCTCGCACAGGAACAGGTGGTGCGGGGTGACCTCGCAGGTCACGGGCAGGCCCTCCGCCTTGGCCGCGCGCACGAGGTTGAGGCCCTTCTCGGTGGAGATGTGGGCTATGTGCAGGGCGCAGCCGGTCATGCGGCAGAGCTCGATGTCGCGGTAGATCTCAAGCTCCTCGCCCAGCGCCGGCCAGCCGAACATGCCGAGGCGCGTGGAGGCGCGGCCCTCGTTGATCACGCCGTGCGTGGTGAGCGACTCGACCTCGCAGTGGGCGGAGACGACCTTGTCGAACTGGCTCACATACTCCATGCACGTGCGCATCATGCCCGCGCCCTGGACGCCGTGGCCGTCGTCAGAGAACGCGACCGCGCCCTCCATGACCATGTCGCCGATCTCCGCGAGCTGCTCGCCCTTCTCGCCCACCGTGAGCGCGCCGATCGGGCGCACGTGGCAGAAGCCGGCGTGGCGGGCGCGGTCGATCTGATAGCGGACCTCGGCGCCGTTGTCGGTGACGGGGTCGGTGTTGGGCATGGTGGCGACGTCGGTGAAGCCGCCGTGGACCGCGGCGCGGGCCCCGGACTCGATCGTCTCCTTGTACTCGAAGCCGGGGTCGCGGAAGTGGACGTGCATGTCCACGAGGCCGGGCACGAGGTACTTGCCGGCGGCGTCTATGACGACGGCACCCTCCGGGGCGGCGAGGCCCTCTCCCACCTCGACGATCTTCTCGCCGTCAATGAGCACGTCACGGACGTCGTCAAGACCCACCTGGGGGTCGACGACGTGGGCAGACTTAAGCAGATACGCCATTGTTCTCTCCTCCCAGAAGCAGGTACATCTCCGCCATGCGCGTGAGGACGCCGGCGTTCACCTGGTCGAGAATGCGCGAGCGGGCACAGTCGGCCACGTCGGCGTTGATCTCCATGCCGCGGTTCATGGGGCCGGGGTGGCAGATGATCGCCTCGGGCTTCATCTTGTTGACGCGGCTCATGTCGAGGCCCCAGAGGCGGTTGTACTCGCGGCGGGACGGGATCGCCGCACCCTCCATGCGCTCGAGCTGCACGCGCAGCATGTAGACGACGTCCATTTCGGGAATGACCTCGTCGAGGTCGGCGGTCTGCGGCACGCCGTAGTAGTCCGGGTCGTCCACCTGGAAGGTGGGCGGGCCTACGAGCGTGACGTCGGCGCCCATGGTCTTGAGCGCGGGCACGAGGCTGCCGCAGACGCGGCTGTGAGAGAGGTCGCCGACGATGGCGACCTTGAGGCCGTCGAGGTGACCGAAGTTCTCGCGAATGGTGTAGAGGTCGAGCATGGCCTGCGTGGGGTGCTGGTGCTTGCCGTCGCCGGCGTTGATCACGATCGCGTCGGTGTGCTCGGTGATCTTCTGCGGCGTGCCGGCGAGCTTGGCGCGGCATATGAACATGTCGACGTTCATGGCGTCGATCGTCTCGATCGTGTCGGCGAGGCTCTCGCCCTTGACGACCGAGGAGGTGGCCCCGCCCATGGAGAGCGAGTCGGCCGACAGGCGCTTCTCGGCGAGCTCGAAGGAGCTCTTGGTGCGCGTGGACGGCTCGAGGAAGAGGTTGACGATCGTGCGGCCGCGAAGCGCGGGGACCTTCTTGATCGCGCGCTTGTTGACCTCGGAGAACGAGCGCGCCGTGTCGAGGATCTGCGTGATGTCGTCGGCGGTGAGGCTCGTCGTGTCGATCAGGTGTTTGACGGACAGCATGTTCTGGGCACCTCCTGGCTCTACTCGGACGGCTTGGTCCAGATCTCGACCGAGTTGGTCTCGTCGTACGGGGCAATGGTCACGCGGACGTCCTCCTCGTGGGAGGAGGGAACGTTCTTGCCGACGTAGTCCGCGCGAATGGGCAGCTCGCGGTGGCCGCGGTCGACCATGACGGCAAGCTGGACGGTCTTGGGGCGACCGAGGTCGATCAGCGCGTCGAGCGCGGCGCGGATCGTGCGGCCGGTGTAGAGGACGTCGTCGACGAGGATTATGTCGCGGCCGTCGACGTCAAAGGGGATGTCGGTGCCAAACTCCACCGGCGCGATCTTGCGACGCACGTCGTCGCGGTAGAAGCTCACGTCGAGCGTGCCCACGGGCGGGCGGGTGCCCTCGATCTTGGCAATCTCGTCGGCGAGCAGCGGCGCGAGCGCGGCGCCGCGGCGCACGATGCCGACGAGGGCAATGCCGTCGGCACCCTCGTTCTTCTCGATTATCTCGTGCGCGACGCGCGTGAGGGCGCGCGACATGGCCTGCTCGTCCATGATCTGGGCTTTGAGCTGAGGCTGCTCCATGGGACTCCCTTCGAACGAAAAAGACGCCCTGCCGAGCGGCGCGAGCGTCATGAAGGGTGTATGAAGCGTCCCGTGGGACCTGACCTTGCTGGCGTCTCGCACCGGCTTAAAGAATCAACGTCAGTGTACACCATCGGGTGCTTTTGGGCGCCGAGTCTTTCTCGACCGGCGCGTCTTGTGAGGAGCGCTCTCGCATACGTCAGACTTTGGACGGCGTTTTCCCAGGTGCGACCCGAGGAACTCCGACGTATGCGAGAGCGAACCCAGCATCCTTGCGCCACAGTCGGACCATGAACCACAACGTGGGCGCAAACGCAAACAGGCCGCTGGGCGATAAGCCCAACGGCCTGTAACGTTTCTGGCTCCCCGGGTAGGATTCGAACCTACGACACGCTGATTAACAGTCAGCTGCGCTACCACTGCGCCACCGGGGAATGTGCTCGCGCAAGGAGTAAGTATACAGAAGCCCGACGTGAGTGCAACCCTCTTTTTTGGGTTTCTTGCGCGGGGCGGGCTTTGCCCCAGAAAACACCGAGCTTGTCGCGACGACGTCTAGAAAAACGAGCCCTTGTTCTGCGCGCGTCTAGAAATCAGGGGTGTTGTCTTACGTGCGTCTAAGAATTCGAGCCCTTGTCCTGACGGCGTCTAAAAAACCGGGGTGTTGCGCGGAAATGCGACGCCGAGGCAGGACAACGTCGGGAATTCCTAGAAGCTCGGGCGACAAGGGCGGCGATTCCTAGACGCGCGGGCGACAAGGGCGGCGATTCCTAGACGCGCGGGCGACAAGGGCGGCGATTCCGAGAATCGCCGCGACCCAAACGGGCTCCCCTAGCGGTCGAGCGCCTCGCTGTGGGCCTTGCTGCCAAAGACGATCGCGACGACGCCCAGCACGGCGAGAAGAACCTCGACCCAGCCTACCTGCCCGGTCGTGACGCCCAGGCCCACCTGCACCAGCGACGCGAGCACCATGACAACGGCGAGCATGTTGAACTTGCCCGTGGCGCGGGGGTTGTTCGCGGCACGCGCGCCCGTGACGCCAACGGCGAAGCAGTAGAGGCCGACGACGAGCGCGAGCACGCCAATGACCTCGGCCGCAATCGCGCCGTCATAGGCGGCGTCGCCGCCCAGGCTCACGCGCATGCCGGCGGCGAGCGGCGAGCTCACGAGCAGGAACACGCCGCCGACCACCTGGAGCAGTGCGACGAACAGAATGAGAATCGAGACGATCTTGAATCGCTTCTGGCTCGGCGTCATGCGCTAGTCCTCCATGTAGTCCTTGAGGCGGCCGCTGCGGCTCGGGTGGCGCAGCTTCGCCAGGGTCTTGCTCTCGATCTGGCGAATGCGCTCGCGCGTGACGCCGAACTCGCGCCCGACCTCCTCGAGGGTGCGCGGGTGGCCGTCCTCGAGGCCAAAGCGGAACTTGATCACCTTGCGCTCGCGGTCGGCGAGGCCGTCGAGCACCTGGTCGAGCTGCTCGCGCAGCATGGAGTCGGAGGCCGCCTCGGGCGGGGCGACGGCGGAGGAGTCCTCAATGAAATCACCGAGCTGGGAGTCCTCCTCCTCGCCGATCGGCGTCTCGAGGGAGACCGGCTCCTGGCTGATCTTCTGAATCTCGCGGACGCGGTCCGGGCTCATGCCCATCTCGGCGCCGATCTCCTCGGGGGTGGGATCGCGCCCGAGGTCCTGCAGCAGCTGGCGCTGCACGCGAATGAGCTTGTTGATCGTCTCGACCATGTGCACCGGAATGCGGATCGTGCGGGCCTGGTCGGCAATGGCGCGGGTGATCGCCTGGCGAATCCACCAGGTGGCGTAGGTGGAGAACTTGAAGCCCTTGGTGTAGTCGAACTTCTCGACCGCGCGAATGAGGCCGAGGTTGCCCTCCTGGATCAGGTCGAGAAAGAGCATGCCGCGACCGACGTAGCGCTTGGCTATGGAGACCACCAGGCGCAGGTTGGCGCTGATCAGCTGCTGCTTGGCGTCGAGGCCCACCTGCTCAATGCGCATGAGGCGGCGCTGCTCGGCGCGGGTGAGCTCGAGCGTGCCGTCCTCGGCAGCCTCGAGCTTCTCGGTGGCCTCGGTGCCCGCCTCGATCTTCATGGCGAGGTTAACCTCCTCGGAGGCGGTGAGCAGGTCGACCTTGCCGATCTCCTTGAGGTACATGCGGACCGGGTCGCCGGTGAGCATGGCGGTGGAGGTGTCCGCGCGGCGGGCGCGGGCGCGCGAGGAGCGCTTCGGCTTGGCGACGCGCGCCTTGGGCACCGAGCGCAGCGCCTCCTTGACGATCTTCGCCTCGGCGACGCTCTCGGACTCGCCCTCCTCGTCGTCGAAGGAGTCGACGTCGTCGGCGTCGTCGTCGAAGTCGTCGTCGGAGGCGGACTCGGAGGAGAAGCCCTCGTCGGAGTCGGAGGCGGGAGAGCCGCTCACCTCGATGCCGCGGGAGCGGAGCTCGTCGTAGAGGTCGGAGAGCTCGTCGGAGTCGACGTCAATGTCCTTGATCGCGAGCTGGATGTCGTCCTCGGTGACGCTCGAGGACGAGCCCGAGCCCGCGACGAGTCCGTCGACGATCTTGAGCAGGTCCTCGGAGAGCTTGATGCCGTCGTTGGTCTTCTTGGCAGCCACATGTGTCCTTTCGACGTACAAACCTTCGAGATTATACCCAACTTTTAATCGGAGAAGACCGACGAGAGTCGGCTGGCAAGCTCGGTTGAGCGAGAGCGGAGCTCGGTGGCCTCGGCGAAGAGGCGCTCGGACTCCTCGTCGGAGACGGACGAGTCCAAAATCGAGCGAATCTGTCGTATGCGACGGCGGCACGAGCAGAGCTCGGCGGAATCGACTATGAAGGCAAGCTTCTGCTCGTCGGAGAGCTCCTCCTCCCCCAGGACGCGCCCGCCCGAGAGGATCTGGGGCGCCTCGGGCACCACCGCGCTCGCCGCGGCGACCACGTCGGCGGGAGCGGTGCCCTCCGGCGTGGAGAGCATGGCCCACGCCATGGCCTCGAGGCGCTCGTCGGTCCAGGTGAGCTCGCCTATTCGGGCGCCGAAGGCGCGCATGGCGTCGGGGCGCTGGGCCATGGCGCACAGAAGCTCGCGCTCCGCGGCGATCTGCGAGCGCTCGTCGCTCGAGAGACGCGAGACGTCCGCGCCAAGTCCAACCGGCCCGCTCGTCACGGGCGCAAGCGCGGGCGCGGCCAGACCGCCCTCGTCCAGCGCGTCAACGGGGACGTAGTCGTCCGGCACGGCACCCTCCTCCTCGGGGGCGGCCGGGGCGGCCTGCCGTCGGGCCGGCGCAGCCTGGGGCCGCGTCCCCTCGCGCCTGGCCGCGCGCTCCTCGTCGAGCTCGCGGACCGGCGCCTCGCGAATCGTTCGCTTCGTGTCGGCGACGTCCATGCCGAGGGCGTCGGCCAGGCGCGTCGCGTACTCGTCGAGCAGGACGGAGTGCTTGAGCGGCGCCAGCACGCCCGCCATGTCCTCGAGGGCGCGGACGCGCCGCCCGGGAGAGGACAGGTCGTAGCCCTCGAGGCGCTTCTCAAAGACGAAGTCCATGAGCGGGCGCGCGCCGTCGAGCTCGCGGCGCATGGCCTCCGCGTCACGGGAGGCGAGAAACTCCATGGGGTCCTGGTTGTCCGGCAGCACGACGCACATGAGCGCGGCCGAGGTCTTGTCGAGGTAGCGGACCGCGCGCTCGGCGGCGCGCTGGCCCGCCGCGTCGCCGTCGAAGAGGCAGACAATGCGCTTCACGCGCTGGCGGTCCATGAGGCGCACGTGGTCGAGGCGAAACGCGGTCCCGAGCGCCGCCACGGCGTTGGTGAACCCCGCCTCGTGCATGGCCATGACGTCGGTGTAGCCCTCGCAGACGATCGCCTCGCCCGTGGCTGCCATGGACTCCTTGGCCCGGTCGTAGGCGAACAGGTGCTTGCCCTTGTTGAAGGCGGCGGTGTCGCGCGTGTTCACGTACTTCGCGACGTCGTCGCGCTTGGCGAGCACGCGGCCGCCAAAGGCAATGGTGCGCCCGCGCTCGTCGCGAATCGGGAACATGACGCGCTCGTAGAAGCGGTCCATGAGCCGTCCCGAGCGCTCCTGCGCGAGGTCGGCCGCAACCATCTCGGCCGCCGTGAAGCCCTTCTCGCGCAGGTGGGCGACAAGCGCGCCGCGCCCGGGCGCGTAGCCCAGGCCCCACCGACGGCAGACGTCGGCGCCAAAGCCGCGCCCGGCGAGGTAGGCGCGGGCGGCGGCCGGCCCCTCTCCCCTGCCGCGCATGAGCATGAGGTGGTAGTAGGCCTGCGCCTCCTCGAGCGCCTCGACCAGACGGCTCCTGCGCGGGCCGCGCCGGGCGCCGCGCTCCTCGGCGAGCTCTATGCCCGCGCGGTCGGCGAGGTAGCGAACAGCGTCGAGAAAGTCCAGGTTCTCGCGGCGCTGAACGTAGGAGAAGACGTCGCCGCCCTCGCCGCAGCCAAAGCAGTGCCAGAGGCCCGTCGCCGGGTTCACCTTGAAGGAGGGGGTCTTCTCGCCATGGAAGGGGCAGCAGCCCCAGAACTCCTGGCCGCGCTGGCGCAGCTCGACGGTCTCGGCCACGAGCTGCACGAAGTCCGTCGCCTGGCGGACCCGCTCCTTGTCCTCGTCGGAGATCATGCCAACGCCTCCCCTCTCAGAGAGATTCCACGCCCGCCAAGCGTAGCACGCACCCAGGACACATTGCCCAGCACGACGCGCTCGAGCTCCTCGACGGACGAGAAGGACCTGGGCTCGCGCAGCCAGCGCACAAAGCTGACCGCCACGCTCGCGCCGTAGAGGTCGCCCTCAAAGCCCAGAAGCGTGGCCTCCAGAAAGCTCGCCCCCTCCTCGCCGGGCGAGAAGGACCTCGGCTTGCCCACGTTGATCGCCGCGGGCCAGGCGGTGTCGCCGCACGTCACGTAGCCGGCGTAGACGCCCTCCGCGGGCAGGCAGAGGCTCTCGGGGACGCGCACGTTGGCCGTTGGGAAGCCAAAGCCCGTCCCCTCGCCGCGCCCGTGCTCGACCTCGCCGCGCACGAGGTGGCAGCGGCCGAGCAGCCCGGCGGCGGCCTCCACGCGGCCCTCGCCGAGAAGAGCGCGAATGCGGGTGGCCGTCACGGGGGCGCCGCCCTCGTCGAGCAGGTCCATGCCGATCACGTCAAAGCCGTCCGCGCGCCCCAGCTCGGAGAGGGCCGCGACCGTGCCCGCCCCGCCCGCGCCGAGCCTGAAGTCGGAGCCCACCACTATGCAGTCGAGGTCCACGAGGGCGCCGAGCGTCTCCCGCACGAACCGCTCATACGGCAGCGCCGCGAGCTCCGGCGTGAAGTCGAGCACAACCACCCGGTCCACACCCTCGACCGAGCGCAGGGCGTCCAGGCGGTCCTCGTCAGAAAGCAGCAGCTTCTGCGGGCGCTCCAGACACAGGACGACCGACGGGTCCGGCGAGAACGTGACGACGACGAGCTCGTCCCCACGAGCGAGCGCCTCCTCGCGCGCCCGGGCGATCAGCGCCCGGTGCCCAAGGTGGACCCCGTCGAACGCCCCGATCGCGCAGACCGTTCTCCGGGGCCCGTCCGGAGCGTTCCTACGGAGCGTGCGCTTCGCGAAACGCTCCTCCGGAACGCTCCGGCCGGGCCTCATGAGGGTCTGAGACGTTGTGGGGCCGTCGACCCAGATCGGGTGGTCCGGCGAGAGGGCGAGGAGCTGCTGCTCGAGGTTCTTCTCGCCCGCCGGCGCACCTTTTCTGTTAATTGGGGACTGTCCCCAACTTGCAGACATCAGCGGACCCCCTCTATGCCCTGGGGGAAGTTCGACTCGCAGACGAGCCGCGCGCCCTCGCGCCGCCATATGCCGACGAGCGCGCCCGCGAAGGCGAGCGCGAGGCGCTCGCCCGGCTCGGGGGCGCGACCGTCGCGCAGGGCGCCGGGGGCAATGCGTCGCCCGTTCGTGACGTCGGCGATCTCGTCGAGGGCAAGCTCACGGACGGGGAGCCCGAGCACGGCGGCGGGATCGAGCGCGCGCTCGTGGACGAGCTCGGCGCCGCCCTCGGCAAGCTCGCCCAGGCTCACGCAGGCCCCGAGCGCCACGGGGCCGGAGAAGGTGCGACGCAGCTCGCTCACGTGCGCGAGGCACCCGAGCGAGCGCCCGAGGTCGCGGGCAATGCTGCGGACGTAGGTGCCCTTGGAGACGTCGAGGTCGACGACCCAGGAGCGCTCCTCGGGCCGGACCCCCACGAGCTGTGCGGCATGGATCGTGACGCGCCGGGCAGCGAGCTCGAGCTCCTCGCCGGCGCGGGCGGCGTCGTAGGCGCGCCGACCGTTCACGGACACGGCCGAGAAGCGCGGCGGGACCTGCTCGCACTCGCCCACGAGACGGGCGAGCTCGCTCTCTGCGCGCGCGGGCTCGAGCAGCTCGGGGCCAACCGGGGCCTCGGCCGTGACCTCGCCCTCGGCGTCGTCGGTGGTGGTCTCGGAGCCGAGCGCAAACGTGGCGCGGTAGCCCTTGCGGTCGAGCGTGAGCAGGCCGAGCAGCTTCGTTGCCTGACCAATGCCGACGACGAGCACGCCGGTGGCCGCCGGGTCGAGGGTGCCCGCGTGACCCACGCGCTTCTCGCCCACCGCGCGCCTCACGCGGGAGACGACGTCGTGGCTGGTCAGGCCCGCTGGTTTGTCCACGGCAATGAGCGCGGAGAACGCGCTCGGTCGGCGACTCAAGCCGCGCCGCCGTCCGTGTAGAGGGCGCGGAGCTTGGGCAGCACGACGGCGAGGGCCTGGTCGATGTCGCCCTCGACGGTGAATCCCGCGGCCGCGGGGTGGCCGCCGCCGCCCATCTCCCGGGCCACGACGGAGATGTCGCGGTCGGACTTGGCGCGCAGGTTGCCGCGGACCTTGCCGCCCGGGACCTCCTTCAGGAAGAGCGCGACCTCGCAGCCGTCGACGCGGCGGACAATGTCCACGAGGCCGTCGCACTCGGCGACGGGCACGGCGTTGGCCTCGAGGTCGGCCGTCGTGGCGTAGCTGTAGGCGATCCTCCCCTGCTCGAAGGTGGTGATGCGCCCCATGACGGTGGCCGAGAGGTGCAGGTAGCTCAGGCGGTCGCTCTGGTAGACGTGCAGGGAGACCTCCGAGGGGGAGGCCCCGGCGTCCACGAGCGCGCTCGCCACGCGGAAGGCCTCGCCGTTGGCGTTTTGGTACTGGAAGCGCCCGGTGTCGGTGACGAGGGCGCACAGAAGGTTCTGGGCCATGGTCGGCGTGAGGTCGAGGCCCAGGTGCATGCCGTACTCGGCCACGATCACGCCGGCGGCGGCCGCGTCCGGGCGAACCACGCCCGCGTCCCAGAACGCCTCGCGCGCGGGGTGGTGGTCGAGGACGGCGACGTGCGCCGAGCGCTCGAGCACGGCGCGGGCGTCGTTCAGCCGGTCGGGCTGGGAGAGGTCGACGCAGACGAAGAGGTCGGGCTCCCCCGTGTAGTCGACCGCGCGCACGAGGCGCTCGGTTCCGGGGAGGAACTGGTATATGCGCGGGACCACGTCGTCGTCGGCCAGAAGCGCAACGACGCGCTTCTCGGGCCAGCGCCGCTCCAGAATCTCGAGAAGCGCGAGCTCGGAGCCGAGGGCGTCGCCGTCGGCGGAGGTGTGCGCGCAGATCGCGATCGTGCGCGCGGCCTCCACGAGCCGCGTGATAGCGTCGAAGCTGGGGGCCTGAGCGGCCCAAATCGCCTCGTCACAGTGCACGGCGACCCCCTACCCCTCGTCCTTCTCGGCAGAAGGCGGCTCGACGGGGTAGCCGAACTCGTCCTTCTCCACCGCGAGGGTCGCCGGGGCGTCCTCGAGGGCGCGGGATATGCGCTCGGCCTCGTCGGTCGTGGTGTCTATGCGGAAGTCGAGCTCGGGCGTCACACGCCAGCCGAGGCTGCGGCCCAGAAGGGAGCGAATGCGCCCCTTGGCGCGCGCGAGCGCCGCGGTGACCTCGTCGTAGCGCTCCGCGTCGCAGCTGACGTAGGCGCGCAGGTAGCTCTTGTCGACCGAGACCTCCACGCCCGTGATCGTCACGAGCGCGAGGTCGGGGTCGGAGATCTCAAAGAGAAGAATGTTGGCGAGCTTGACGCGCGCCTGCTCGTTCGTCCTTCTCGAGTGCTGGTTCTGCTTCATGTTCTGCTCCAAGACAGGGGACGGGGCCAAGGCCCCGTCCCCATAGGGCGCCTACTCGGTGCGCGCGACCTGGTCGATTCGGTAGCTCTCGATCTGGTCGCCGGGCTTGACGTCCTGGAAGTTCTCCAGGCCGATGCCGCACTCGAAGCCCGCCTTGACGCTCTTGACGTCGTCCTTGTAGCGGCGCAGGGACGCGATCTTGCCGTCGTAGACGACGATGCCGTCGCGCACGAGGCGCACCTGGTCGTCGCGGGAGATCTCGCCCTCGGTGACCATGCAGCCGGCGGCAATGCCGACCTTGGGCACCTTGAAGGTGTCGCGGACCTCGGCCGTGCCGGTCTGGACCTCGACCTCGGTGGGCTTGAGCATGCCAATGCGGGCGGCGTCAATGTCCTCAATGGCCTTGTAGATGACGCTGTAGGTGCGAATCTCCACGCCGTCGCGCTCGGCGGCGGTGCGGGCCTTGGCCTCCGGGCGGACGCCAAAGCCGATAATGATCGCGTTGGAGGCGTCGGCGAGAATGACGTCGGTCTCGGTGATCGCACCGACGGCGGAGTGGATCGTGTTGATGCGGACCTCGGACTGGTCCATCTTGTCGAGCGAGTCCTGGAGCGCCTCGATCGAGCCCTGAACGTCGGCCTTGATTATGAGGTTGAGCTCCTTGACCTCGGCGTCCGCCATGGTGTCGAAGAGGTTCTCGAGCGTCACGTGCTTGACGCGGTTCTGCTCCTCGATGCGGGCCTTGAGGGCGCGCTCGTCGGCGAGCTGGCGGGCGTCGCGCTCGTCGTGGAAGACGCGGAACTCGTCACCGGCCATGGGCACGCTCTGAAGGCCGAGGATCTCCACGGCGTCGGAGGGGCCGGCCTCGGTGACGGAGTTGCCCTTCGGGTCGAGCATGGCGCGGACGCGGCCGTAGGCCATGCCGGCCACGAGGGGGTCGCCAATGCGCAGGGTGCCGCGGGTGACGAGCACCGTGGCCACGGAGCCGCGGCCGCGGTCGAGCTTGGCCTCGAGGACGTTGCCGGAGGCAAAGGTGTCGGGGTTGGCCTTGAGCTCGAGGACGTCGGCCTGGAGAATGACGGTCTCGAGCAGCTCGTCGATACCGATCTTCTTCTTCGCGGAGATGTTGACGAACATGTTCTGCCCGCCCCACTCCTCGGGGATTATGCCGTACTCGGTGAGCTCCTGGCGCACCTTGTCGGGGTTGGCGCCGGGCTTGTCGATCTTGTTGACGGCCACGATTATGGGCACGCCGGCGGCCTTGGCGTGGTTGATCGACTCGATCGTCTGGGGCATGACGCCGTCGTCGGCGGCGACGATCAGAATGACGATGTCGGTCACCTTGGCGCCGCGGGCACGCATGGCCGTGAAGGTCTCGTGACCCGGGGTGTCGATGAAGGTGATCAGGCGGCCGTTGATCGTGACCTGGGAGGCACCGATCGCCTGGGTGATTCCGCCGGCCTCGCCCTCGGCGACGCCGGTGTGGCGAATGGCGTCGAGCAGCGACGTCTTGCCGTGGTCGACGTGACCCATGACGGTGACCACCGGCGGGCGCGGCTTGAGGTCGGCCGGGTCGTCGTAGAAGGTGAAGGAGTTCTCCTCCTCCTTGGTCATGACCTTGACGTCACGGCCGAGGTCGTCGGCGACGAGCTCGATCAGCTCGTCGGACATGGACTCGGTGAGCGTGAGCGGGGTGCCCAGAAGGAAGAGGCGCTTGATTATGTCGTTGGCGGGCACGCCGAGAAGCTCGGCGAGCTCCTGGACCGTCGAGCCCTGCGGCACCTTCACGGTGTCGAGCTGCGAAATGTCCTGGTCGTTGGCGAGCGCCTCCTCAATGCGCTGCTCCTTCGCGGCCTCCTCGGCCTGCTTCTGGCGGCGCTCCTTGCGGCGCTTGCGGCGGCCGGTGGACTCGCGCGAGGCCTCCTCGACGGCCACGCGGGCCTCCTCGAGGACGCGGCTGCGGTTGTAGGCCTCGGCCTCGCGGGCCATGCGGCTGTAGCGGTCCTCGCCGTCACCGTCGCCGCGACGGCCCTTCTTGCCGCGGCGGCGCCCGCCGTCGGAGACGGGCTCGGAGGGGGCGGGAGCGGACGCGCGGCCCTGGGAGCCGCGCGCGGGGGCGGCCTCGCGGCGCGAACGGCTGCCGCGCTCCTCGGCCTTCTTCTGGGCGGCCTCCTCGGCCTGCTGCTTCAGGATCTGCTCCTGCTGCGCGATCTGGTCGAGCAGGGAGGTGAAGGAGGGCACGGACTTGGGGGCGGTGTCGCGCACGCGGTTCTTCTCGGCCTCCTCCGCCGCCTTGCGCTCGGCCTCGGCACGGGCCTCCTCCTTGGCCTTGCGCTCGGCCTCGGCGGCGGCGCGGCGGCGCTCCTCCTCGGCGCGCTCGCGCTCGCGGCGCTGCTCGGCGGCGAGGCGCTCCGCCTCGGCCTTCTCGGCGGCGATGCGGGCCTCCTCGGCCTTGGCCTCCTCCTCGGCGCGCTTCTGGGCCTCGATCTCGGCGGCGTGGGCCTCGAGAATGGGCTTCAGCTTCTTGCGAACGATCGAAACGTAGGCGTCCTCGAGCGTCGAGGAAGCCGCCTTCGCGGGAATCTTGAGGTCGCGGAGGTGCCCAAGCATTTCCTTGCTTGAGATCCCGTACTCCTTCGCGAGGTCATGTACGCGCGTCTTTGCCATGTGACCTACCTTCCAAGCATGAGGCGAGTCGCCTCAGAGAGTCGTGTGAGCGTCGTCGGGGCCGGGAGCTAAATGAGCGAGTCGGGGTCAGAGGAGACCTCGGCGCCCGCCATCTCCTCGTGGACGCCGCAGAAGCGGGAGCCGGGACGCGCCATGTTGCGGCACTGGATCCCGGTGGGGCCCACGTACTCGCAGCGGTGGGACTCCTCGTCGAGCTCGACCTCGTCCTCGACGGTCGCGCGCGGCAGGTCGCGCAGAATGGTCGCCGCGAGGGACTCGTTCTTAATGTCAATGTGCAGGCCGGTGAGGCGCGCGGCGAGGCGGGCGTTCTGACCCTCCTTGCCAATTGCGAGCGAGAGCTGGTCGTCGGGGACGATCACCGTGGCGTAGCCGGTCTCGGGATCGATTATCACGCGGGAGACGCGCGCCGGGGAAAGCGCCGAGGCGACGCAGCGCGCCGGGTCGTCGCTCCACAGCACCACGTCGACGCGCTCGCCGCGCAGCTCGGAGACGACGGTGCGCACGCGGCTGCCCTTGGGGCCGACGCAGGCGCCCACGGGGTCGAGGCGGTCGTCGTTGGAGGAGACGGCCACCTTGGAGCGCACGCCCGGCTCGCGGGCGACGCTGCGGACCTCGACGATTCCGTCATAGACCTCGGGCACCTCGAGCTCGAAGAGGCGGCGCAGCAGGTCCGGGTGGGTGCGGGAGACCACAATGGGCGGGCGCTGACGCTCGCCGCGCACGACGGGCTGCGTGGAGTTGGGGTCGCGCACGTCGATTATGATCGCGCGAATGCGCTGGTTGTGGCTGTATCGCTCGCCGGCGGGGCGCTCGTTGCGCTCCTCGGGGTGGCGGCGCTGGTCAAAGTGGGGCAGCTCCGCCTCGACGCCCTCGCGGATCTTGATGATCGTGAAGTCGGGCGTGGACTGCAGGACGGTGCCGGTGATTATGTCGCCCACGCGCTGCGAGAACTCCTCGTAGATCTGGACGCGCGCGGCGTTGCGCACGATCGCGCGGATCTCCGCCTTGGCGTGCTGGGCGGCAATGCGGGAGGTGTCGGCCGGCGTGACGTCCACCTCGTCGAACTCGGTGTACTCGCCGGTCTCGGGGTCCTCCTCGCCGCGCGGCACGAGCTCGTAGACGTAGACCTTGCCCGTCGCGCGGTCGATCGTGACGCGCGCGCCAAAGGGCAGGTGCAGCACGTCGGCGTAGCTCTTGGCGAGCGACTGCTCCAGACGGGTGATCAGGTCGAGCTGGTCTATGTGCCTCTCCTCGCAGAGCTGCTCGAGGGCCGCCATCATCTCAGAAGCCATGTGATAGTCCTTTCCTCGGCCGGCCTACGCGGAGAAGTCCGGCTTGATCGTGCACTTGCGTATGTCGTCAAACGGCAGCACCACGCGCTCGCCGTCGACCTCGAGGGCAACGGTGCCCTCCTCAATGCCGAGAAGGACGCCCGTGTAGCGGCGCCTCCCCTCGCCGGGGGTGAGCGAGACGGCGACGGTCTCGCCGGCAAAGCGCTCGAAGTCGCGCGGCTTGCGCAGCGGGCGCGCCATGCCGGGGCTCGAGACCTCGAGGGTGAAGCTGGAGGGAATGGGATCGAGCTCGTCGAGGGCGGCCGAGATCCACTCGGTCTCGGCGGTCACCTCGTCGAGCGAGATGGTGGCCAGCGACTCGTCGGCGTGGTCTATGCGCACGCGCACGCAGGGCGCCTTGGTCGCACCAACGACCTCGACGTCCACGACGTCAATGCCGCGCTCCGCGGCCCGGGGCTCCAGCGCGTCAATGATCTCCTGCTCAATGCCGGATTTGGGCATATCTCCCCTCCCGTCTTCATACAGAAAGGAAGCGGGGCGAGAAGATCCACCCCACTTCCTGCGGTTACAGCTTCGAATACGCAGCTAGTCTACGGTGTTTCTCGCCCCGCGTCAACCACGCCTCCACGAGATTCCCACAAGGCGGCGTCCTTCTCGCCCGGCTCCGTGAGGACCATGCCGTTCTGCTCGCACACCTGGCGCAGCTCGCGCACGAGCGCGCCGTCGGTGCCCGAGTCCACGACGAACTCGTCCACCGGTGCGTAAATGAGGAGCTCCTCGAGGCCGGAGCAGCCGCGGAGGTCCACGGACGAGAAGGTCCTGCAGCACCTGAGCGTGAGACGCTCCAGGCCCTCGAGCCCGCTCACGTCAAGCGACGCGCGCGACTCAAGGCCCACCTCGACCGTCCTGAGCCTCGGAAAGCCGGTGAGGTCGATCTCGCCGGCGTCGCACGAGGGCAGGGAGAGGCGCTCCAGGGCGGTGAACTCCGAGAGGCCGGTGAGGTCGCTCACGGTCATGGGCGCGGTGACGCTCGTGCACGCCTCGATCTCCGCGCGGGAGAGCATGCCGTCGCCGTCCCTGTCCGCCTCCGTGGCCACAAAGCGTATGGCGGGGTCCGGGAAGGCGGCGTCGTCTATGACGACCCGCCCGCCGACCCAGAGGGCGTGCCCGGCGGCCGCGGCCACGACGAGAAGGGCGCAGGCGGCGAGCGCCACCAGCGGGGCCACGCGCCTCGCGCGCTCGCGGCGCGCCGTGGCCTGGGCGGCCGCGAGCTCCTCGGAGAGGCGCGCGACCTCGGCCTCCAGCTCCTCGACGCGCTCGCGCTCGTTCTCGACGACGTAGGGGTGGTCGCGCACCGACTCCGCGTTGGAGATTCGCCTGGTGCAGCGCGAGATCGTCTCGCGGTGCCGTGCCAAGTCCTTGTCGCACTGGACGCGGCGCCGCTGGAGCTCCTCGAGGCGCGAGGAGAGCCCCGCGCTGTCCGCGGCGTGCTGCAGCTCCTCCACGAGCGGCGCGAGCTCGGCGTCGATCTCGTCGCGCTCCGCGAGCAGGGCGGCCTCCGCCTCCCGCGCGCGGGAGCGCTCCTCGGCGCACGCGGCCACCGTGGCGTCGGCGCCCTCGAGCAGACGCGAGAGGTGCGCGTGGCCCTCGCGCGCCTTGGCGAGCCGCTCGCGCGCACGCCCGAGCCGCTCCGAGAGCTCCATGACCGCGCCGCCCTGCGCGGCGCCCGCTCTGTCCTTCGGCCCCATCTCGCCCGCCGCCTAGAACCGAACGTCCATGAACTGCGGCTCGACGACCCAGGTCCCCGTGCGGTCCACGAGGCCCCAGAGGTTGCCGTCGGCGCTCCTCGCGGGCGCGAGCCAGCCCTGCGAGCCCCCGTCGTCCACGGCGGAGAACTCCCCCATGTCGACGAAGCGCGGCGTGGCCCCCGCGACCCAGGCCCCCGTCTGGTCTATGACGCCCCAGAGGCCCGTGCTGCGGTCCCTGGCGGGCGCGAACTTCTCGCCATACTCCGTCTCGACGAAGGGGTGGCAGGAGGAGAACTGCTGAGCTATGACCAGGGAGCCTGTGGCGTCGACGTAGCCCCAGAGCTCCGTGACCGAGTCCGCGACGGCGCAGAGCCCCGCCGAGAGGCCCTGCACCTTCGCCCCGGGGAGCTCGCCGGAAAGGACGTCTCCGTCCGCGTCGACGAGCTGCCAGCTGTGGACGCCTGTCGCGACCGCGGCCGCGCCGCCCGAGAAGGACGTGCAGTCGTAGAGCCCCGGCGGCATGGCCCAGCTCCCGTCCGGCCTGACGAAGCCCCAGGCGTTGCGCGCGACGTTGCCGCTCTCGTCGGGCACCGGCGTCGAAGCGGCCGCGAGCCCCTCGTGGAAGGGGAGCGCGTCGACGAACGCGGGCTCGATCGCCCACTCCCCGCTCGCGTCCACGTAGCCAAAGAGACCCGAGGCGTCCTTGGCGGCGGCAAGCCCCTCGGAGAAGCTCCCCGCGGACGAGAACGCGGGCTCAATGGCCCATGCGCCGGTCTCGTCCAGGTAGCCGACGCCCCGACCCTCGGAATCCACGACGCACGCGAGTCCCTCGCTGAAGGGCGAGGGCGCCTGGGAGAAGACGGGCTCCACCCACCAGGAGCCGTCCCGTCGGGCAAAGCCCCAGAGCGCGGAGTCCTCGAGGCGGGCGGGAAACGCCCCGCTCGCCTCGCCGTCGGCGACGACGCCCGTCGGCTCGGGCGCGTCCGCGGCGGCGCCGTCGTCGGAGGGCTCCTCCTCGGCCGGGGCCTCGGAGCCGCCCGAGCCGAGGACGCCCCCCAGAAGCGACGCGAGCCCCACGCCGGCGCCGACGACCGCGAGCGCACCCGCGCCCACAAGAACCGCGCGGCGCGACACGGCGGCGCGACCTCTCGCGGGACGGGAGCCCGGGGCGCTCGCCGCGCCCGTCGCGCCAGGGGTCGCGGAGGGTCCCGTGGCGGCTTCCTCCTGCGGATCCTGGCTCGGCGCGGCGCCGCCTGAGACGGCCAGCGCGCTCGTGAGCCCCGCCGTCTGCCTCATGGCGCGCGCCGGGGCGTAGGGGTCCCGGTCGGCGAGCCACGAGACGAGCGCGGCGCTCAGCTCCGAGACGCCGATCCGCTCGGACTGCTCCGCGCGTATGCCTGCCATGATCGCGTCGACGAGCTCCTGGTCGCGCGGCGAGCGGGCGAGCAGCGGGTGCGGCGCCTCCCGCTCCTTGACTATGGAGAACTCCTCGTCTGAGACTCCCTGCTCCGCGAGCCGGTAGGGCGTGTGGCCGGAGTAGAGCTGGTAGAGGACGCTGCAGAGCGCATAGACGTCCACGCGCTGGTCGCGCCTGAGCTCGCGCACGCCCGGAATGTGGTTGGTGAGCATCTCCGGCGGCGCGTACTCCGGCGTGCCCCAGCGCCACTCACCCGTGCGACGGGTGAAGTTGGCGTCCCGCCCGTCGTCGACGAGCGTCGCGCTGCCAAAGTCGACGAGGCACACGTCGAACGAGCACTCGCGAATCTGCACCGAGACCGGGCGACGGTCGGTCCTGAGCATTATGTTTCTCGGGGAGAGGTCGCGGTGGACGAGCGGCCTGTTGAGGCGCCCGGCGAGCTGCAGCGCCCCGAGCACCGCGATTCCGAGCGCCGCGACCGTCGTCGCCGGGGCGCAGCGCTCGCCGCTCGCCGCGACCTCCGTCGCGAGCGCCTCCTCGGCCGAGGCGAGCGTCTCTCCCTCGACCCACTCCATGAGAATGGCGGGGTCCCCCTCGACCGTCCCGCGGCCAAAGACCTCCGGGAAGCACGGCAGGTTGGAGAGGTCGAGCTGGGTTCGGTACTCCTCGTCGAAGGCGTCCCGCGCGGAGTGCCCCGGCGTCATGTCGTTCTCGAGCGTGCCCTCCTCCGTCATGGGGCGCAGCCGCTTCAGCGCAAAGAACTCGGTGTCGCTGTTCATGACCTTGTAGACGAGGGCCGAGGCGCCCGCCCTGCGCGCGCCTGACTCCTTGACAAACAGCAGCGTGTACCTCGCGTAGGGGTCGCCCCCGGCGTCGCGCCCCTCGAGGGCCACCGGCCGCGCCGGCTCAAAGTCCTCGAGGCTCAGGGCCCCCAGGTACGCGGGCTGAACGCCCTCGAAGCTCACACGTCCCTCGTGCGCGTTGTCCACCTCGCACGCTCCCTTCTTCCGCTTGGCGCACTCGGCGCCGCTCCCTGCACCACCACTCTGACCCAAGGGGGCCGCGCGCTGTTGCGCAAATCGCACGGCCCCTCGACAGGCGTCGCCGCGGCGGCAGAAGCCGGGGGTGCCCCGGGGACGCCCTAGCCGGCGTTCACCCCAAAGACCCTGAAGCACGTGTGGGCGCCGAGGCAGATCAGGTCGGCGGAGAAGATCTCGCAGGGCTCCGGCGTCCAGTCCCGCGGGCGCTCGCGCGCGGGCGGCTCCACCACCCTCACGCGCTTGTCCACCGAGACTATGGTGGTCCCGTTGGTGGAGCCGAGGCCCTCGCAGTACCAGTGACCTTTCTCCCGCCAGATTCTCAGGTGGGGCGCCGAGACGTCGAGCTCCACCTCGGATATGTCCGAGGGGCCGTCAGAGAACGCCCCGATCTCGGTCCCCGCGGGGTCGAGCTGGTAGAACCTGCTGTCCCCGACGCCGTTTCTCTCGCGAACGAGCGCCATGCTCGTCTCCCTGGGGGCAACGGGCTCAGGTACGGGCCCGTCGACGTCCATTTTGGTGCGGAAGTAGCCCGAGAGCTTGGCGCGAGCGAACTCGTCCGCCAGCTTGAACGCCCGGTAGGGCTGGCCGAGACAGCCCGTGGCCACGAAGAGCAGGACGTAGACGGACGCGCGGTCCTTCTCGTTCGCAAGGGTCATGGTGGCCACGCGCTCGACGGCGTTTGCGTAGAGCGTCCCCTTGCAGCCGTAGGCCTCGAGCGCCTCGCACATTGGCGCCACGGTCTCCTCCCGGTAGTGGCGGCATATGCGCTCGCGCGCGTCCGTGCCCCCAAGGCGGTCGACCATGCGGCTGACGATCGTGAGCGCGGCGGCCGAGAAGTCGTTGAAGTCGCGCTCGCCGTACTTCCCGGGCTCCGCGTCGCAGACCTCGCGCGTCAGGAAGGAGGGCGTCGAGCCCGCGCGCTCCCTCAGGGACCGCCCGCCCGCGCGGGGACGGTCGCTCAGGAGGATCTCCGCGGCGGACCCCAGCTTTATGCCCCCAAACGTCTTGAGGTCGTTGTACATGACCCTGCTGGGCGTCTCCTTGTCCATGGGTTCCTCCTACGACGTGCGGGCCTTCGACGATTCTACCGTACCCCTGTCTTCCCGAATGCGGGTCGAAGGGCCCCGGCGGCATGGCATGGGTGCCTCAAACTCAGTATGTATGGCGGCACCCCGGCGTCTTTGCGCAAATGCCCGCTCGTCGCCTCTCATACACTGAGCCATGTAGTTCAGCTTCAGGCCTTTACAATAGAGCCGGAAAACCGTGCAAGCCGCACCTGGCAACGTAGCGAGGAGACGCCCATGTCGCTGTTCAGAGGAGAGGACCCCAAGTTCGGGCCGCTTCACGAGAAGGTCCAGAAGGTGCTCAACGTCGACATGCCCGAGACCATGACCGACGACGAGATTGACGACGCCAAGAAGTACGCCAAGACGCGGAGCGAGGCAAACGCCATAGACCGGCTCAACCGTCAGTACGGCTCCACCATGGTGGGCAGGCTCGACGGGAAGTTCATTCGAATCATGCTCTTCTCGAACCGAGTCATGTACAAGCCGTTCTTCCCCGAGGTCAAAACGGTCAACGAGATAATCTTCATGCCGTTTCTCATGCTGAGCGGCTCGCAGGTCAACCCCCAGAACACCCTCCTCTACCGCTACAACACCATTCGGGAGCTGCCCTGCCTCTTCGGGCACAAGTTCACGTTCAGGAAGGGCCGAGAGGACCACGTCCTGTGGCTGGGGCCCAAGTCGGGCAAGGACCTGCGCGACTACGTCGACTCCCGGTTCCGGTAACGCGAGCGAGGGTGAGCCCATGGACATTTCAAAGCTGAGCCCCGAGGAGCTCGACGAGATTCTCGACGCGCTCCCCAGCGTCTATAACCGCAAGGTCGACCACGTGACGCCCGAGGGGGTGGGAATCCTCGAGAAGGTGGACGACTCGGTGTTCTACGACCCCGACGCCAAGCCCGGTCACGAGTGGGACCTCCTCACCGCAAAGGTGGAGAAGGAGCTCCGAGAGGAGACGGAGCGCAAAAACGGCGGCAACCTCTATGACAGGATGGCCCACATGCCCACGCTGCGCGACCGCTTTGTCAACGCCCTGGTCGGCATGGGGGCCGCCGACCACATGAGCGAGCGCGAGAAACGCGACCTTCTCAGCGACTACACCGAGGACGACCTCCGCACGGCATATGAGATGGACTTCATTTAAACCGCACCAAGCGTGTGAGGGCCGCAACGCAGGAGACCCGCCGATGTTCTTACGAGAAGTGCGCTGCGCGAAACTTCTCTTCAGAACATCGGCGGGTCTCCCCCATGTGCGAGGACCTACACGGCCACGATGTTAACGAGACGGCCCTTGATCACGATGACCTTCTTGATCTGTTTGCCGGCGAGCTGGTCGGCGACGGCGGCCTTGGCGGCCTCGGCGGCCTCGTCGTCCGTGGCGTCGGCGGCGACCGTCACGCGGCCGCGGACCTTGCCCTTGATCTGGACGGCGATCTCCACCTCGTCGGCCTTGGCGGCCTCGGCGTCAAACTCAGGCCAGGCGGCGTTGTAGACGGAGCCCTCCTGGACCAGCGCCTTGTGCCAGAGCTCCTCGGCCCAGTGCGGGCAGATCGGCGCGAGCATGGTCACGATCGCGTGCGCAACGGCGAAGCAGAGCGCCGGGTCGCGCCGCTCGGCGGCCACGTCGTTCACGTACTTGGACGCCGCGTTGGTGATCTCCATGACGGCGGAGATCGCGGTGTTGAACTGGCCGCGGTCGAAGTCGGTGGTGCACTTGAGGCCCATGCCGTTGAGCGTGCGCCAGAGCTCCTTGCCCGCCGCGTCGAGCGTGCCCGCGTTCACGGCGCCGGCGGCCGCGCCCTGGCTGAGCAGCCAGACCACGCGCCAGGCGCGCTTTATGAAGCGGTTGGCGCCGGCAACGGCCTCCTCGTCCCAGTTGAAGTCCTTCTCGGGCGGCGCAATGAAGAGAATGGCCAGGCGCATGGTGTCCGCGCCGTAGGGCTCGATCACCGAGGACGGCGGGACGACGTTGCCCTTGGACTTGGACATGGTGTCGCCGTTGGCGTCCTTGACCATGCCCTGGCAGAGCAGGTTCTCAAAGGGCTCGTCTATGCCGATCATGCCGAGGTCGCGCAGGACCTTGGTGAAGAAGCGACTGTAGAGCAGATGCAAAATGGCGTGCTCGATGCCGCCAATGTAGTTGTCGACCGGCATCCAGCGGTCCACGGCCTCGCGCGAGAAGGGCAGCTCCTCGTTGTGCGGGTCGCAGTAGCGCAGGTAGTACCAGCTGGAGCACGTGAAGGTGTCCATGGTGTCGGTTATGCGCTTGGCGGGCTTGCCGCACTTGGGGCACGTGGTCTCGTAGAACGGCGCGTAGGCGGCGAGCGTCTCGCCGGCGCCGAGGTCGAGCGCGTCCGGCAGCGTGACGGGCAGGTCCTCGTAGGGCACCGGCACGTCGCCGCAGCAATCGCAGTGGATCATGGGGATCGGGTTGCCCCAGTAGCGCTGGCGGGAGATAAGCCAGTCGCGCAGGCGGAACTGCACCGTCTTGCGGCCGAGGCCCTGCTGTCCAAGCCAGTCGATAATGGCGTCAACGGCCTCGGAGTGCTTGCCGCCCTTCATGCCGGTGAACTGGCCGGACTGCACGAGGTAGCCCTCGGCCTCCATGGCGTGGTCCCAGTCGACGGAGGTCACGACGAGCTCGCGCTCGTCCTTGAGCTGCTCGTACAGCGGGTCGTCCTTCTCGCAAATGATCGGGGCGATCTCCAGGCCGTACTTCTTGGCGAAATCGAAGTCGCGCTGGTCGCCGCAGGGCACGCCCATGACGGCGCCGGTGCCGTAGTCCATGAGGACGTAGTCGGCGACCCAGATGGGCGCCGGGCGGCCGTTCACCGGGTTGATCACGTAGCGGCCGGTGAAGACGCCGTGCTTCTCGCGCTCAGAGCCCTGGCGGTCGACCGAGGAGACCTTCTCAGCGGCGGCCTTGAGCTCGAGGAAGGCGGCCTCGTGCTCGGTGCCGGCCACGAGCTCCGCGGCGAGCGGGCTCTCGGGCGGCAGCAGGAAGAAGCTCACGCCAAAGAGCGTGTCCGGGCGCGTGGTGAAGACGGTGATCTTGGTGTCGGTGGGGGTCACGCCGTCAACGTCGGCCAGCGTGAAGTCGATCTCGGCGCCCTCGGAGCGGCCGATCCAGTTGGCCTGCATGGCGCGGACGCGCTCGGGCCACTTGCCCTCGAGCTTCTTGAGGTCGTCGAGCAGCTCCTGGGCGTAGTCGGTGATCTTGAAGTACCACTGGGAGAGCGCGCGCTTCTCGGGCACCGAGCCGCAGCGCCAGCACTTGCCGTCCACGACCTGCTCGTTGGCAAGGACGGTCTGGCAGCCGGGACACCAGTTCACCGGCGAGTTGTCGCGGTAGACCAGGCCCTTCTCCCACATCTTGAGGAAGATCCACTGGCCCCACTTGTAGTACTCGGGGTCGCAGGTGTTGAACATGCGGTCGTAGTCGTAGGAGAAGCCCATGCGGCACATGGTCTTGGTGGCCTGCGCTATGTTCTGGTGGGTCCAGACGCTCGCCTGGGTGTTGTGCTTGATCGCGGCGTTCTCCGCGGGCAGGCCAAAGGCGTCGTAGCCCATGGGGTGCAGCACGTCAAAGCCGCGCATGCGGGCCTGACGCGCCATGGCGTCGCCGATCGTGTAGTTGCGCGCGTGGCCCATGTGCAGGTCGCCCGAGGGGTATGGGAACATCTCCAGCACGTACTTCTTGGGCTTCTCGGGGCTCTCCTCGGTCTTGTAGAGCTCCTCGGCGTCCCAGGCAGCCTGCCAGCGGGTCTCGATCTCCTCGGCGTCGTAGGCCGGGACCTCGAAGTTCTTCTCGGCGTCGCTCATCAGCGTTGCTCCTTCGTGTGCGATGGTCAACCGTCACATTGTAGCAGCACGGGGCGCTTGGCGAGAAGAACATGGCGCCGCGCGCCGCGCGCGTTGAATTAACGCGCTCGATCAAGCACAACTTTCTATACCCGCAGGTAAAAATAACGCGCTTGTCGAATCGAGCGCGTTATTTCTCGCTACCGGAGCCTCCGGCTCGCCAGAAGCGCGCCCGAACCGGTCGAGACGGCAAGAAGCGCGACGAGGGTCGCGGCGCTTCCGGGGTCAGCCGTCGCGGCAAGGCCGTCCTGCGACGCCGCGGTGTCCCCGCTGTCCGTGGTGGTCGAGGGGCCCGGAGTGGGCGCGGGCGGGACGCTGACATGCAGGGTGTAGGTCGTCGCCGTGGAGCCGTCCTCGGCCGTGACCGTGAACGTCCAGGTGCGACCGCCGTCAGAGGTGACGGGCGTCGAGACCGTCGCGTTGGCGTCGGTCGGGGTCACGACAATGTCGGAGGCCGCCGGCGCCGAGGAACCGGCAGGCAGCTCGACCGAGTACGAGCCGTCGGCGCCCAGGGTGGCTTCACTGCCAGCAACGGTGACGGAGGCGACCGTCGCGTCGGTTGCGGCAAGGTCGATAAGCACCGTGCCGCCCGCGGGTTTTGCTGCGGAGGCGTCGCTCTGCGAGACCGCGGTTCCCGTATTGACCGTCTGGACGGTTCCCTGACGAACGGCGCAGCCGGTCAGCGCGAGACCTTGGTCCGCAAGGACCTCGTAGGCGGCGCTTTCGCTTGTGGCCGTCGCCGTGACCTTGCTGTTGTTGATCGTCATGGTGTCGACGGAGTGAATGGCCTTCGCCCCAGGAATCGAGGCGGAGCCCTCGGTCGTGGACACGGTGACGGTGCTGTCCTCGATCACGAGGTCACCCATGACGTCTATGCCGATAAGCGCGTCGCCAGAATACGTCGAGGCGTCAAAATCGAGTGAGACTTCGCTGTCCTCGATCTTCAGGCTGGTAATGGCGTTCAATCCGTAGACGCCCATGTAAGAGCCCAGATACGCTCGGTGCTTAGAGGTCTCAATTGGAAGCTCCAGGTCAATCACGCTTCCATTCACGACGTCGAGCGCAGAGTCCCCCTCAAACACTGTTGCAGGGTCCTTGAGCGTGCCCGTAATCACCGTGTTGTCAATCACCAGCGACCCGCCAGTCGCGCCGGAACCGTTCGAGGTCAAAAGCTGCGACACGGGATCGGGAAAGCTCACGCCACCGACCATACGGGCGCCGACCGTAATCGAGGAATCCTCGACCTTCACGTTGTCACCAGTGATTGTGGCTGCCTCGCCAGTAAGAACGACGTCGAGGTTTTGAATGGTGATCGTGCTTTTACACCACTCGTTTGAGTAGTTGGATATCAGGGCCGTAACCGTTGATAGGTCATAATTTTTGACCTCAGTACAGTCATAGCCCGAACCTAGGGTGAGTGTCGCGGAATCACCCGCAGCAGAGGTAAACGAGAAACTACTTGTAGGATCACCTGTCTGGCATACGACGCCAAACGCTGGGTACGTCCAGCCATAATTCAGGCTCCCGCCCACGGCAGTGAGGTGCAGTTGCCGCTCACAACAATCTTGGCGTCAACACCAAGCTCAAAATCGAAGCCGCGCTCAGAGAACCACAGGCCACAGTCAGTGATCGTGAGGGTCTGGGTGCCTGCGTCCCATGTCCAGCCCTCGCCGTCCTTGTCGGCCGTTTTGTCGAGGTCGATCTCGTTGAGCAGAGTCCTGCCCGTGACCGTGACGGCCTCGGAAGTCGTCGGCATGGCAACCAGGCCGAGCATGACAGCCACAAGAGCGACGAGCACGGTCAGCGTCGAGCGAAAGGTGTTAGGCATGGCAGCCCCTCATTAGGTGTGAACTCACAATGAGTCAATGCTGCCCCCCGGACCTTGCTGTCAAGGGGCGACTCGGCGTGTGCGTGGCGATAACTCACGGGAAGGCTGACGGGTATGTACGCCTCCTCGAGAGACAGCGACAAACCCCCGTCACGTTTCAGCAGGTAGACGACGCGCTGCTACTCAGCCACACGCGAAAGGGTGTACATAACCGGCCCACGCAAAGGCCTCCCCGGCATTCCGGAGAGAAGTTTCGCGCAGCGCACTTCTCGCAGGAATGCCGGGGAGGCCGACAGGTCCAGGTTCTTCTCGCCAAACTAGCGGTAGCTCACCGAGTGCTGGGAGTCCTTGACCACGACGTCATGCGCGCCGCCCTCGACGATCGAGGTGGAGCTCACGAGCGTCAGACGCGCCTTCTCCTGCAGCTCCTTGATCGTCTTGGCGCCACAGTTGCACATGGTCGACTTGATCTTGTAGATCGTCTGGCCCACGCCCTCCTTGAGGGAGCCGGCGTAGGGCACGTAGGAGTCCACGCCCTCGACGAAGCCCAGCTTGGAGGCGCCGCCCTGGTCGTAGCGCTGCCAGTTGCGGGCGCGCGCGGAGCCCTCGCCCCAGTACTCCTTCATGTACTGGCCGTTGACGTTCACGCGCTCGGTGGGGCTCTCGTCAAAGCGCGCGAAGTAGCGCCCGAGCATCATAAAGTCTGCGCCCATGGCAAGGGCGAGCGTCATGTGGTAGTCGTAGACGATGCCGCCGTCGGAGCAGACAGGCACGTAGACGCCCGTCTCCTCGAAGTACTTGTCACGCGCGCGGCAGACGTCGATCACCGCGGAGGCCTGGCCGCGGCCAATGCCCTTGGTCTCGCGGGTAATGCAGATCGAGCCGCCGCCGATGCCGACCTTCACGAAGTCGGCGCCGCAGTCGGCGAGGAAGCGGAAGCCCTCCTCGTCCACAACGTTGCCGGCACCCACCTTGACGGAATCGCCGTAGTTGGCGCGGATCCACTCGAGGGTGCGCTTCTGCCACTCGGAGAAGCCCTCGGAGGAGTCAATGCAGAGCACGTCGGCGCCGGCCTCCACGAGCAGCGGCACGCGCTCGGCGTAGTCGCGCGTGTTGATGCCGGCACCCACCATGTAGCGCTTGTTGGCGTCCAAGAGCTCGTTGGGGTTGGACTTGTGCTGGTCGTAGTCCTTGCGGAAGACTATGCCCACCAGGTGGTCGTTCTCGTCGACGACGGGAAGGGCGTTGAGCTTGTTGTCCCAGATTACGTCGTTGGCCTTCTTGAGCGTGATGTCCTTGTCGCCAACGATGAGCTTCTCGCGCGGGGTCATGAACTCGGCGACCTTCTTCTGGTGGTCGTCGCGCGTGGGACGGTAGTCGCGGCTGGTCACAATGCCGAGGAGCTTGCCGCGGGAGGAGCCGTCGTCGGTGACGGGCATGGTGGAGTGGCCGGTGCGGGCCTTGAGCTCCATGACCTGCTCCATGGTCATGTCCGGCGTGAGGGTGGAGTCGGACTCCACGAAGCCGGCCTTGTGGTCCTTGACGGCCTTGACCATGGCCGCCTCCTGCTCGGGCGTCTGGTTGCCGTAAATGAAGGCGAGGCCGCCCTCAATGGCGAGCGCCACGCCCATGTCGACGCCGGAGACAGACTGCATGATCGCGGAGACCATGGGAATGTTGAGGCTGAGCGCGGGCTCCTCGCCGCGGCGGAACTTCACGAGCGGCGTCTTGAGCGAGACGTTGGCGGGAATGTTCTCCGCCGAGGAGTATCCGGGGACGAGCAGGTACTCGGAGAAGGTGTGGGACTCCCCTTCGAAGAACGTTGCCATGTCGTGAGGCTCCTCTCCCCGCCTGCGGCGGTCAGCGTAAAGTTCAGGACATTGTAGCATCCGCTCACGGCTTTATCAGACACCGTTTGCCGAGAAAACATGCCTAAAGGGGGTCTGACCCCGTTTAGGCGTCGCTGCCGACGACGTCGTTGACGTCAACGGCAATGTCGTGCTTGGTGGGAATCCACTCGACCTTCTTGAACAGGGCGGCAACCGTTATGGGCACGTAGGTCATCATGAAGATCGGGAAGGTGAAGAGGTTCGTGACCACGCGCCAGCGCTTCTTGGCGTGAATGTGGGAGCGCTCGGAGACGGTGGTAATGAGCGCCAGGAGGAAGAACGTCACGTAGAGCGAGACGAACGTCATTATGAGCGCGCCCACGCACATGTCGAGCTCGGACTGGGTGGCTATGAAGCCATGGGAGAGCGAGCCTATGACGAGGTAGGTCGCGTTGACCGAGAAGGACAGCAGCGTGAGGACCATGCCGGGGGCAATGGTCATGAGCATGTCGTAGCTCGCAAAGCGCCCCTTGGAGACGCCCTTGACGAGGTCCCTGCCGTAGCTGAAGAACACCTGGTAGAAACCCTTGGTCCAACGCATGCGCTGCGTCCAGGAGGCCTTGAAGGTGACGGGCTGCTCGTCGTAGAACTCCGCGGGCGCATAGCCGATCTGCACGTTGTTGGCGCAGCAGAACGTGGAGAACTGAATGTCCTCGGTGAGGGTGTGGAAGTCCCAGCCGTGCATGCCACGCACGATGCGCTCGGAGACCATCCAGCCCGAGCCTGAGATCGCGCAGCTCGTGCCCGACATCATGCGGGCGTTGTTGAGGAACTTCGCCTCGCGAATGAACCAGGTGGCGTAGGCGGAGCTCACCCAGCTGGAGTCGAAGTTCTTGGAGTTGCGGTAGCCCGTACAGACGAGATATCCCGCGTCGAACGCCTGGTTCATGACCGAGAGGTAGCTCGGCGAGACCAGGTTGTCCGCGTCAAAGACGACAAACGCCTCGTACTTGTCGCCATAGTCATTGAGAATGCGGTCGAAGGCGTAGTCGAGCGCCCAGCTCTTGCCGCGGCGTGCAAGGTCGTTGCGGTCCCAGACCACGGCACCGGCGCGCTCGGCGGCGGCGTGGGTGTCGTCGGTGCACGCGTCGCAGACCACGAACACGTCCATGAGCTCGCGGGGGTAGTCCTGCGCGAAGATCGACTCGACGAGGTTGGCTATGACCGCCTCCTCGTTGTGCGCGGCGATCACGAAGGCGTAGCTGTGCTGGCGCTTGGCCTCAGGCAGGCGCACCGTGCCCTGAACCAGGGCACGAATCATAAAGATTGCCTGGTAGAGGTAGGCAAAGGTGAAAAAGACCCAAATGAGGAAGTTAAAGACGACGATCGGCGTGAGGCCGAACTGGTTGAACTCCATCGACTACCCCTCGTGCCGCGTTACCCGTCCCGCCGAAGCCAGGGCGGGACAGATCTTCTCGCCCGCCGGCGTCCGGCCCATGGACCTCTCGGCAAGCGATTCTAATACAGCGAGCAGGTCGTCCGGCAGGGTGTCGGCAAGCTTCACCGTCTCTCCGGTTGCGGGGTGGTCGAAGCTTATGCGCCAGGAGTGCAGGAACTGCCGGTCGAGCCCGAGGTTCTGGCGAAGGTCGCCGCGGCCGTAGAGCGGGTCCCCCACGAGCGGGTGGCCCACGTGGCGCATGTGCACGCGAATCTGGTGCGTGCGGCCGGTGTAGAGGTGGCACTCGACGAGCGTGTAGCCGTCGTCGCGGCGCCCGGCCTCAAAGCGCTCGAGCACGCGGAAGGTGGTGATCGCCTCGCGCGCGCCGGGGGCGTCGCTGACCGCCATGCGGAGGCGGTCGCGCGTGGAGCGGGCAATGCCGGTCTCGATCGCGCCCTCGTCGTGGGCGATCGGGCCCTGGACCAGCGCGACGTAGCGGCGGTCCAGCACGCGCAGGCGAATGAGGTCCTGCAGGGCCTTCTGGGTGGCGTCGTCCTTGGCGGCGACCATGAGGCCGGAGGTCTCCATGTCGAGGCGGTGGACGATCCCGGGGCGCTCCTCGCCCTGGAGCATGCCGAGGTGGGCGTAGCCGTAGTGGGCGACGAGCGCGTTGGCCAGCGTGTCGTCCACGTGGCCGGGGCTGGGGTGGCACACGAGGCCCGCCTGCTTGGAGAGGACGATCAGGTGGTCGTCCTCAAAGCGAATGTCGAGCGGAATCTCCGGGTTGGGGCGCAGCAGCCCGCCGGCGTCGTCCGGCTCGTCGACGGTCGCGCGGACGCGGTCGCCGAGCAGGACCTTCTCGGACTTGGAGGTGGCGGGGGTCTCGTTGATCGTGACGGCGCCGCCCTCCACGAGTCGCGCGCACGCCGAGCGCGACGGCATGCCCTCCCCCGTGGCGAGAAACGCGTCGAGCCGCATGCCGTCGAACTCGGGCCCCACGAGCAGGTTAACGATGCGACTCGGCATGTCACTCCCCCGCCGCGGCGCGCTCGCGGGCGGCGTCCCAGCGCCACCAGAGCACGAGCGCGACGGGAACGCCGCAGGTGACGAAGATGTCGGCGACGTTGAAGATCGCGAAGTCCATGAACGTGGTCTTGAAGAAGTCCGTGACGGCGCCGAGCGCGACACGGTCGATCGCGTTGCCGATGCCGCCGCCGACCACGCACGCCACCGCGAGCAGCAGCGGCAGCGGCACGTCCGGGCGCGCCCAGGCCACGTAGGCGCCGGCCGCGCACATGGCGGCCGCGACGAGCACGAAGAGCGGACCTGCCCCCTCACCCAGGGAGAAGGCGGCACCGGTGTTGTAGATCAGCGACAGGTCCATGACGCCGGGAATCAGCGTGACGGGGTCGCCCGGGACGAGAAGGGCCCGGGCGGCGAGCTTGCTCAGCTGGTCGAGAAGGACGACCGCGGCGGCGACCAGCGCGAAGAGCGCCAGCCGCCGCGCGCGGGCGGCGTTCGTGGTGTCGCGGCCGGCCAAGCCCTACTCCCCCAGCGCGGCCACGGCGTGGCCGCAGCGCTCGCAGAGGCCGTCGGCGCCGAGCTCGCGGAAGTTCCAGCAGCGCGGGCACTTCTCGCCCGTCGCCGGCTCCACGGTGCAGGAGAGCTCGTCGCCCTCCACAAGCTCGACAGCAGAGCAGACGAAGGGCTCGGCCAGGTCGCAGCCCAGCTCGCCGGCGAGAAGCGCGTGGAGCTCCGCGGGCGCGACCAGCGTGGCGCGGGCGGCCTGCGTGGTCTTCTCGGTGAGCGTGCCGTCGGCAATAGCGGTCTCGTAGGCCTTGGTGAAGGCGGCGCGGGCCTCCACGACGGCGTCGTAGGCGGCGAGGTAGGGCTCGTACTCCTCGGCGGTCCAGGGCGCCTGGTACCAGTCGAGAAGGGCGGCGTACTCCTGGCCGTCGCGCAGCGACGCGGGCAGGTAGGCCATGGCCTCGTCGGTGGTGTAGACCAAAATCGGCTGCAGGTCGTGGACGAGCATGGAGAGGATCTGCGCGCAGACGGTGAGCGCGGAGCGGCGATCGAAGCCGTCCTTCTCGCCGCAGTAGACGCGGTCCTTGGTGGCGTTGAGGTAGCCGTTGGAGAGGTCGCCGATCACGTAGTCGTAGAGCGTGCGATAGACCACGTTGAAGCGGTAGGACTCGTAGGCGGCGCCCACCTGGTCGTGGACCTGGCAGAGACGCGCGAGCGCGAGCTTGTCGTATGGGAGGAGCTCGTCATACGGCACGGCGTCGGTCGCCGGGTCAAACTGGCCCTCGATCTCGCCCAGGAGGAAGCGCAGCGTGTTGCGGAAGCGGCGGTAGGCCTCGCCCACGTGGTCGAGGATCGTGCCGTCGCAGGGGATGTCGTTGGAGGTGTCGACGGAGGTGACCCACAGGCGCAGGATGTCGGCGCCTCGGGTGTCGCACTCCTTGTTGGGGTCGATCACGTTGCCGAGCGACTTGGACATCTTGCGGCCCTGGCCGTCGAGCGTGAAGCCCTGCGAGACCACGGACTTGTACGGCGCCACGCCATAGGCGCCCACGGAGGTCATGAGCGAGCTCATGAACCAGCCGCGGTGCTGGTCGGAGCCCTCGAGATACATGTCCGCGGGGAACTCGAGGTTGTCGCGGTGGCGGCAGACGGCGGTGTGGGAGACGCCGGAGTCCCACCAGACGTCCAGAATGTCCCTGTTGGCCTTGAGGTGGTGGCTGCCGCACTTGGGGCAGACGCACGACTGCCCAAGGTAGCTCGCGGGGTCGTCGGTGAACCAGGCGTCGGAGCCCTTGGTGCGGAAGAGCTCGATCACGGCGTCGAGCGTGTCGTCGTTCATGACGGTCTCGCCGCAGTCGGCGCAGGTGAAGGCGGGAATGGGCACGCCCCAGTTGCGCTGGCGGCTGATGCACCAATCCGGGCGCCCCTCGACCATGGAGCCGATGCGCTTGATCGCGTGACCGGGGTAGAACTTGACCTTCGCGAGCTCCTCGAGCGCCTGCTCGCGGAGGCTCTTGCCGCCGCGCAGGGGCTTGTCCATGGAGACGAACCACTGGCTCGTGGCGCGGAATATGACGGGCTCCTTGCAGCGCCAGCAGTGCGGGTAGCTGTGGCTTATGTCCTCATGGAGGATCAGCGTGCCGCGCTCGCGCAGCCACGCAATGATCTTGGGGTTGGCCTCATTGACCTCCATGCCGGACCACGGGCCGCCGGTGCCCATGCCGTCGCCCACGAAGAAGCGGCCGTCGTCGTCCACGGGCATGACCGTGGGAATGCCGAACTTCTGGCCGGCGAGGTAGTCGTCCACACCGTGGCCGGGCGCGCAGTGGACAATGCCCGTGCCGTCGTCCAGGGTGACGTAGTCGGCGTAAATGAACTCGCCCGTCTCGCCCTGGTCGCCAAAGATCGGCTGCTTGTAGCGATTGTGCGCGAGCTGCTCGCCGGTGGCGCGCCAGGGCTCGCCGTCCTCGCCGCGCACGAGCTCGACCTCGCCGTAGCCAAACTTCTCGGCGCAGCGCTCGGCCAGCGCCTCGGCCACGATCTCCGCGCGGCCGTCATGGACAAGCGCGACGTAGGTGGCCTCGGGGTGGCAGATCACGGCGTCGTCGGCCGGAAGGGTCCACGGCGTGGTGGTCCAGATGTCCACGAAGAGCCTGCCGGCCCAGGCCTCGAGGCCCTCCGGCACCGTGGTCATCTCAAAGCGCACAAAGATCGCGGGGCTGACCTCGTCGCCGTACTCGATCTCCGCCTCGGCGAGGGCCGTGTGGCAGTGCGAGCACCAGTGCACGGGCTTGGAGCCCTGGGTAATGGCGCCGGCGTCGAAGATCGCCTTGAAGATCTCCACGTCCGTGGCGTCGTAGTCGTTCACGTAGGTGAGGTAGGGGTTGTCCCACTCGCCCAGCACGCCCAGGCGCTTGAAGCCCTGG
>CASEQJ010000016.1 GCA_949290055.1 uncultured Olsenella sp.
CTGGCGCGCGCTCGCGCGCACGCTGCTTGGCGCCGTGCCGGGTCTCGGGACGATCCTGCGCGCCGGCATCGCCTTCGGCGGAACCGCCCTGACCGGCAACGCGCTCCGGCTTCGCTTTGAGCTCCCGGACCTCGCGGAGCGCGCGGGGGAGGCCGGCTCTGCCGAAGAGGGCGCGGCTCGGCCCGCCGTCCTTCTCGACGGCTCCGCCGTCGCGGGCGACGCCTACGTCACGATCGGTGGCGACCTTTCGTGAGGGCGGCGCGCGAGAACCTCTTTCACCTGATCGAGCCGCTGCTCGCCCATGTCGAGCACCCGGCGCGCTACCTCGATCACGAGTGGGGCGCGTGCGAGCGGCAGGACGGGCCCTTCCACCTCTGCATGGTCTACGCCGACGTCTACGAGGTGGGACAGCCCAACCTCGGCGTCGCGATTCTCTACAACCAGGTGAACGCGCAGCCGGACATGAGCTGCGAGCGCTGCTACCTTCCCTGGAAGGACATGGCGGGCCTCATGCGCGAGCGGGGGGTCCCGCTGCTCTCGCTCGAGGGCGCCGCCCCGCTCGCGTCGTTCGACGCCGTCGGCTTCACGCTGGCCCACGAGCTCATTGCCACCAACGTGCTCGAGACGCTCGACCTTGCGGGCATTGCGCTCACCTCCGCGGAGCGTGACGAGGACGACCCGATAATCCTTGCCGGCGGCCCCTCCGCGTGGAACGCCGAGCCGCTCGCCCCCGTCTTCGACGCCGTTCTGCTCGGCGACGGCGAGGAGTCTATTGTCGAGGTCTGTGCGTGCATTCGCGACGCGCGCTCCGAGGGCCTCTCGAGGGCGGAGCTGCTGGGCAGGCTCGCGGAGGTTCCGGGCACCTACGTCCCCTCCCTCTATGACGTGCGCGTCGACGAGACGTCGACGCGCTGGGGCTACGCGGTGCCGCGCGAGGGCTCCCCGGCGAGCGAGGTCGTGCTCAAGCGCTGCGTGGGCGACTTTGCCGACACCCCGGCGCTCGCCCAGCGGATCGTCCCCTACATGGGGATCGTCCAGGACCGTCTCTCGCTCGAGGTGCTGCGCGGCTGCGCGCGGGGCTGCCGCTTCTGCCAGGCGGGCATGACGTACAGGCCGGTCCGCGAGCGCCCGGCGGAGCAGGTCGTGCGCTGCGGCGTCGACGGCCTGCTCGCGAGCGGCCACAACGAGATCTCGCTCTCGTCGCTCTCCACGACCGACCACTCGCAGTGCGCGGAGATCCTTTCGGGCTTCAACCGCGAGCTCGAGGGCAGGGGAGTGCGCGTCTCGATTCCCTCGCAGCGGCTTGACTCCTTCGGCGTCGACATGGCGGCCGCGGTGGCCGGTGCCCGGCGTGGCGGCCTCACCTTCGCGCCGGAGGCGGGAAGCCAGCGCCTGCGCGACGTGATCAACAAGAACGTCTCCGAGGACGACGTCGAGACCGCGGCGAGAAACGCGTTTCGGGCCGGGTGGCGCCGGATGAAGCTCTACTTCATGATCGGGCTGCCCACCGAGACGGACGAGGACGTGGTCGGAATCGCGCGGCTCGCCGAGCGGGTCCTCGATATCGGCCGCGAGGAGCTCGGCCGCAAGGCCGGCGTCTCCGTGTCCATATCCGTTGCCGTGCTCGTCCCCAAGGCCTACACGCCCTTCCAGTGGTGCGGCCAGCTCGACCCCGACGAGGTGCGCCGACGCCAGCAGCTGCTTCTTCATGAGATTCGGGACCGTGCCATACGCGTCTCCTACCACGACGCGAGCGTCTCGCTCGTCGAGGGGGCGCTCTCGAAGCTGGGACGCGGCGGCTTCGCCCTCGTGCACCGCGCCTGGGAGCTCGGCTGCCGCTTCGACGCCTGGACGAGCGAGTTTCGCTTCGAGCTCTGGTTGGAGGCGGCGCGCGACTGTGGGCTCGACCTCGCCGAGGTCGCCTGCGAGGAGTTCCCCCTCTCCGCGCGTCTGCCCTGGGACCACACCTCTCCCGGCGTGGACAAGGGCTACCTGCAGCGCGAGTGGCTGCGCGCGACCGACGGCGTCACGACTCCCGACTGCACGCGAAAGAGCTGCACGGGCTGCGGCGTGTGCCCGGCGCTCGGCGTGCGCAACGTGATCTGGGGTGATCGCTCATGAGGCAGCAGCCAACCGCCGCTCGTCCCCAGGACCTGCCCGTCAAGGCCGACCTCGCGCGCCTGCGCGTCGAGTACGGCAAGGACAGCCGGCTCGCCTACCTCGGGCACCTCGACCTCATTGCCACGGTCGAGCGGTGCGTGCGCCGCGCCCGTCTGCCCTTCTCGATCGGCAACGGCTTTGCGCGCCGCATGCGCATTCAGTTCTCGAGCGCGCTGCCGGTCGGCGCGAGCTCCTCGTGCGAGTACTTTGACCTGCGTCTCACGGAGGCTCTTGACCCTGAGGAGGCCCTCGCTGCCCTGCGCGCCGCGACGCCGGGCGCGCTCGCGCCGAGGCGGGCCGTCTACGTCGAGGGACGCATGCCCGCGCTCGAGGCGTGGCTCGACCGCGCGTCCTGGGAGCTCTGCTGCCTCGGCGCGCCCTTCTCGGCCGAGGAGCTCGCGGAGGCCGTCCGCGGGGTCCGCGAGCTGGGGAAGATAACGTACCTGCGCGGGGAGCGCGAGAAGCGCGTGGACCTGTCCGCGACGCTCGTCGGCTTCTCCGTGCGCGAGGGCGACGACGGTCCGGTGGTTGAGCTTGAGACCCGCTCGAGTCCCGCCGGCGCCCTCAGGCCGCGCGTTCTTCTCGACGCGGCGCTCGGGGCGGCGGGACTTGCCGAGCCGTCCTCGGTCCGCGTCCGTCGCAAGGGCCAGTGGCACGAGGAAGATGGTTGTCTTGTGGAGCCTTTCGGACGCTTGTTCCAGCCGGGGGAGACACCTTTATCCTGAGCAAGGCCGCATTGTCCGGGCACGGCGTGCGCTACCGTCTTTTCCCTTGCGGTATCCGCAGGTCACGGCAACTTTTCGTTGACGAGCCCGGCCCGTGCTAGTAATATAAGCAACTGTTGCATTCAGCCAGCAATGAAGGGTTTCGCACATGTACGCAATCGTAGCAACTGGTGGCAAGCAGTATAAGGTTGCCGAGGGTGACGTCCTCGACGTCGAGAAGCTCGACGCGCAGCCTGGCGACAAGGTCCAGCTCCCCGTCCTTCTCCTGAACGACGGCGACAAGACGGTCGTTGGTTCGGCCCCCCTCGAGGGCAAGACTGTCACCGCCGAGGTCGTCGAGCAGTTCAAGGGCGAGAAGGTCCTCGTCTTCAAGCTCAAGAAGCGTAAGCGCTACCACCGCGCCAACGGCCACCGTCAGAACCTGACGAAGATCAAGGTCGTCGAGATTCCCGCGTAGCTCTCGTTTTTCGCTCTAGAGAAGGCAGGTCACACCATGGCTCACAAGAAAGGTCTCGGCTCGTCCCGCAACGGCCGCGATTCTCAGGCTCAGCGCCTCGGCACCAAGCGTTATGGCGGTCAGTTCGTGAAGGCCGGCGAGATTCTCGTCCGTCAGCGCGGCACCCACATTCACCCGGGTGACAACGTGGGTATCGGCAAGGACGACACGCTGTTCGCCCTCACCGCCGGCACCGTCGAGTTCACCAAGGGCGTCAAGCACCGCGTGCACGTCCGCGAGGCGTAACGAGAGCGCGCTCAGGCTGTTTGACTCGGGCCCCGGTCACTGACCGGGGCTCTTTTTGTTTCTGTGTCCGCGGCACCTACGCTGCCGAGGCTGTTCCCTCATGTTTTGGGCAACAACTTTGATGGGCGACGTCGACTTGGTTAGATAGCTGATTACAAAAGTTTGCATATGGTGACAGCTGGGCGACAAAAACGCTCTTCTCGTGGCTTCAACATAAAACCTGTTGCCCAAAACACGAAATTCTTCCTTGAGAATCGGACCTGCGCCGACGCAGGGGCCCGAAAACCTCAAAAGTAGGGTTTTGTTGGCTCGCCGTCGGCGCTTTTTGGCTGGCAGGGTCGGGTATGTACACCCTACGGGCCGTCATGAAGCAGCGAGGCTCGTAAACGTGCAGGTAGCGACGGTGTCCCAATTCCGGCTTCCTCCGAGGGGTGTACACACCCGAACAGCCACGCCGTGCGTTGGACGCGTTGTCCCAGTTGCCGTACCATGAGAGGCCGACCAGAGGAGGTTCCCGTGGAGAACACGTTCACCGACCTTTCCCACATAAACGTGCGCGGCGGCGACGGCGGCGCGGGCTGCATGTCGTTTCGCCGAGAGGCGTTCGTCCCCAAGGGCGGACCCGACGGCGGCGACGGCGGCCGGGGCGGCAGCGTCATTGTCGAGGCCGACCCCCAGCTCTCGTCGCTGATCGACTATCGCTACAAGCACCACTTCAAGGCCGAGCGCGGCACGCACGGCCAGGGCGCGCGCCGGCATGGCCGCGACGGTGACGACCTCGTTCTGCGCGTGCCGGTGGGCACGGTCGTGCGCGAGCTCGACCCCGTCACGCAGACGCCGGTCTTTGACCTTGCCGACCTCACGAGTCCCGGTGAGCGCGTCGTGGTCGCCCCTGGTGGCGCGGGTGGGCGCGGCAACATTCACTTCGTCACCTCGGTTCGACGTGCCCCGGCCTTTGCCGAGAAGGGCGAGCCCGCTCGCGAGCACTGGATCGAGCTTGAGATGAAGCTCATGGCCGACGCCGCCCTCGTGGGCATGCCGTCGGTCGGCAAGAGCTCCCTCATTGCGCGCATGAGCGCGGCTCGGCCCAAGATCGCCGACTACCCGTTCACCACGCTCGTCCCGAACCTGGGCGTTGCGAGGGCGGCGAGCGGCCAGTCGTTCGTCGTGGCCGACGTCCCCGGCCTGATCGAGGGCGCGAGCGAGGGACGCGGCCTCGGTCACCAGTTTCTTCGCCACATTGAGCGCACCGCGCTCATTCTCCACGTCGTCGACGTGACGGGCGGCTACGAGGGGCGCGACGCGGTCGAGGACTACCGCACGATCAACGAGGAGCTCGCCGCCTATGCCTCGGAGCTTGCCGAGCGGCCGCAGATCGTGGTGGCCAACAAGTGCGATCTGCCCGAGACCGAGGGTGCCGTCGCGCGTCTGCGCGAGGCCGCCGAGGCCGACGGCCGTGAGTTCTTTGCTGTCTCCGCGGCAACGGGCCTCGGCCTTGACGCCCTTGTCAGCCGCTGCGCCGCCGAGGTCTCGCGTCTGAGGGCTGAGGCTGCCGCGTCCGCCCCGGTCGTCGACCTCTCCGAGCGCTGGGAGCGCGAGCGCGAGCGGCGTGACCGCAGAATCAGCGTGCGGCGCGAGGAGCGTCACGCCTGGCGCGTCTCGGGCTCGCAGATCGAGCGCATGGTCATACAGACCGACTGGGAGAACGACGAGGCGGTCGCCTATCTCCAGCACCGCTTCGAGCGCTGCGGTCTCGACGACGCGCTCGCGAAGGCGGGCGCCGTCAACGGGGACGAGGTGCGCATACTCGAGCTCGCGTTCACCTTCGAGGGCGGTGACGACGCCCCGGACTACGACGAGCTTGTCGAGGACGAGGCGTCCTTCGACGTCGAGGAGGGGGAGGAGTAGGTGGCTGCCGTCGGTCTCGTTGTCGTCAAGATCGGATCCTCCACGCTGGTGGACGCCGAGGGCCGCCTCGACCGCGGCTTCATACGCTCCCTCTGCGACCAGGTGAGCGAGCTCGTGTCGGGCGGCACTCGCGTCGTCATAGTCTCCTCCGGTGCCGCGGCCGCCGGCCGTGACGTGCTCGGCTTCTCCGAGCGCCCGAGCGACCTCGCGACGCTTCAGGCCTGCGCCTCAGCGGGGCAGGCCCGCCTCACCCAGGCCTATGCCGACGTGCTTGCCGAGCGGGGGATCCCCTGCGGCCAGGTTCTGCTCACGCGTCGCGACGTCATGGACCGAGACGGCTACCTCAACGCCCGAACGACCCTCACCCGTCTGATCGAGCTCGGCGCCGTGCCCGTCGTGAACGAGAACGACACCGTCTCGACCGCCGAGTTCGCCTTCGGCGACAACGACATGCTGGGGGCGCTCGTCTCCGCGCTCGTGGGGGCCGACCTCTACCTCATTTGCTCTGACGTTGACGGCCTCTACACCGCCAACCCCCAGGAGGACCCGAGCGCCACGCTCATTCCGCGCGTCGAGGAGGTGGACCAGCGCCTGAGCGCGCTCGCGGGCGGGGCGGGGACCTCCTTTGGGACCGGCGGCATGTCCTCAAAGCTCCGCGCGGCGCGCGCCATGCTCGCCGCCGGAATCCCCACTGTTATCTGCCGCGGCCGCCGCCCCGACGTCCTTCTCGAGGTCGCGCGCGGCGAGAGCGTGGGGACGCGCTTCGAGGCCCGTCCCGGCGCGGCGCACGAGGGCGGCCGGAAGCTCTGGATCGGCCTTGCCGAGGTCCCGCGCGGCACGATCACGCTTGACGAGGGCGCCACCAGGGCCGTTCTCGAGCGCGGCGCCTCGATTCTCCCCGTCGGCGTCGTCTCGTCGAGCGGGTCGTTCCAGTGCGGCGACGTCGTCAGCGTGCGCTCCTCGTCCGGGGACGTGATCGGGCGCGGGGTGGCGCGCTACTCCTCCGAGGACATGGCGCGCGTGCGCGGGATCAAGCTCGACGTCATAGCGCGCTTCCTCGGCGCCGAGCGGGCCCAGCCCGCCGTGCACCGCGACGACCTTCTCGTCCTCTAGCCTCGCACGGCCGCTCTCGGCTATGCTACGGGTAAGCGGCAACGGAAGGAGACACCCATGTCTGAGGCCAGGGAGAAGGCCGCGCTCGCCCGGGACGCGGCGCCACAGCTTGCACGCGCCCCGCGTCGCATACGCGAGCGCGCCCTCGCGCGCGCCGCGGAGCTCATTCGCACCCGCTCCGAGGCGATCGTCGAGGCGAACGCCCGCGACCTCGAGCGCGCCCGCGCCGCCGGCATGAGCGCCGGCCTGCTGGACCGTCTCATGCTCGATTGCGACCGCGTGTCCGCAATCGCGGACTCCCTCGACGACATAGCCCGTCAGCAGGACCCGCTGGGACGCGTGCTCGACGGCTCGACCCTCGAGAACGGTCTGAGGATCGAGCGCGTGACGGTCCCGCTCGGCGTCGTGGCCATGATCTACGAGGCCAGGCCAAACGTCACCGCGGACGCCTTCGGCCTCTGCGTGCGCTCCGGCAACGCCTGCGTCCTCAAGGGCGGCTCGGCGGCGCGCGAGTCCTGTCTCGCGATCGTCGCGCTCTGCCGCGACGCGCTGAGCGACGCCGGTCTCCCCGCCGACGCTCTGCAGTACGTCGACGACGACGCCAACCACACCCAGACCGCGGAGCTCCTCGGGGCGACCGGCCTCGTTGACGTGCTCATTCCACGCGGCGGCGCGGCGCTGATTCGCGCCTGCGTCGAGGGCGCCAAGGTCCCCGTGATCGAGACGGGCACGGGCAACTGCCACGTCTACGTGCACGCCTCGGCCGACCTCGAGAAGGCCCGCGCCATTGTCATGAACGCCAAGACGCAGCGCGTGGGCGTCTGCAACGCCGCCGAGTCGCTGCTCGTCGACCGCGCGGTGGCCGAGCGCTTCCTCCCTGGCATGCTCGTCGAGCTTGCCGGTGCCGACGTGCTCGTCCATGGTGACGAGGACACGCTCGCCGCCGTCGAGCTCGTGGGCGAGAAGGACCGTGAGCTCGTGCGCTCCCACGTCGTGGCCGCGACCGGTGAGGACTGGGGCCGCGAGTACCTTGCCCTCGAGATCAGCGTGCGCGTCGTCTCCGGGTTGGACGAGGCGATAGCGCACGTCAACCGCTACGGGACCGGGCACTCCGAGGCGATCGTGGCCGACTCCTACGAGGCCTGCGAGCGCTTCCTCGCCGAGGTGGACGCCTCGGTCGTCTACGCCAACGCCTCGACACGCTTCACCGACGGCGGGGTCTTCGGGCTGGGCGCCGAGATCGGGATTTCCACGCAGCGCCTGCACGCGCGCGGGCCCATGGGAGCCTCGGCGCTCACCACGACGAAGTGGCTCGCGCGCGGGGAGGGCCAGGTGAGATGACGGTCGACGTCGCACGCCTCAGAGCCTATGACCTGCCGGTCCTCGGCCTCGACGAGGGTCGCACCTACCGCCTGGGAATCATGGGCGGGACCTTCGACCCCATTCACAACGGTCACCTCGTCGCCGCCGAGCAGGCCTTCGACGACCTCGCCCTCGACCTGGTCGTCTTCATGCCCGCCGGCCGTCCCGCCTTCAAGCAGGACCAGCGCGTGACCTCGGGCGAGGAGCGCTTTGCCATGACGCTGCTCGCCACGGCCGACAACCCGCACTTCGTTGCCTCGCGCTTTGAGATTGACCGCGACGGCGTCACCTACACGGCGGACACGCTGCGCCTCCTGCGCCAGCTCTACCCCAACAACGTCGAGTTCTACTTCATTACCGGCGCCGACGCGATCACCGAGATCGTCTCCTGGCGCGACGCCGCCGACATAGCGCGGCTCGCGCACCTCGTCGGGGCGACGCGCCCCGGCTACGACCTCGACCGCGCCTGGGACGCAATCGCCGCGTCCGGCCTGGACTTCGACGTCACCTACCTCTCCGTTCCCGCGCTCGCAATCTCCTCGAGCTACCTGCGCGAGCGCGTCGAGGCTGGGCAGAGCCTGCGCTACCTGACGCCCGACCAGGTGACGGGCTACCTGCACAAGCACGGGCTCTACGGGGCGCCGCGCAGCCGCTACGGGCACACCCGCGAGGTGGTTGCCTAATGGCAAAGAAGAAGGGGAAGTCGCGCGAGAAGGGCGGTGAGAAGCTGCGGGTCAGCTACACGCCGAAGCAGCAGGTTCTTCTCGCCCGCATAACGGAGGACGTGACCGAGCACCTTGCCGCAAAGCCGCGCCGGCTCGCCCACTCGCTCTCGGTCGCCAAGACCGCCGAGCGGCTGGCCGTCGCCTACGGGGTCGACCCCTTCCTCGCGCGGGCGGCGGGGCTCCTGCATGACTGGGAGAAGGTCTGCTCCGTCTCCGAGCAGCTCGCACATGCCCGTGAGCTCGGCATTGACCTTGGCGTCGAGCTTGAGCTCGTGCACTCGGTCCTGCACGGCATGATAGCCGCGCGCGTCCTCCCGGCGCGCTACCCCGAGCTCCCGCCCGCGGTGTGGCACGCCATTGCGGTCCACACCTCCGCTTCCGCGGACATGGGCCCGCTTGACGAGGTCCTCTTCGTCGCCGACGGAATCGAGCCGCTCAGGCCGGACTCACCTCCGATCGAGCGGCTCCGCGCGCTCGTGGGGCGCGCGAGCCTCGACGACCTCTTCTGGGACTCCTTCGTCGGGGGGATCACCTACGTCCTCGAGGGCGGGCGCTACCTCTACCCGGGGACCATTGACGTGTACAACGCCCTTGCCGCGCGCCGCGCGGGTCGGGCCCACAGCTAAGGAGAGCGCATGAGCGTTACCCCGTACGAGCTCGCATTCGTCGCCGCGCGCGCCGCGGACTCGAAGAAGGCCGACGACGTCGTCCTTCTCGACCTCTCAGGCGTGACCGACGTCTGCGACTACTTCCTGATCTGCTCCGGTGACAACGCGCGCCAGGTCGACGCGATCGTCGACGAGGTGCGCGAGCGGGTGAGCGCCAACTGCGGCGTCTCCCCGCTGTCCTGCGAGGGCCGCGAGGGGCTCTCGTGGGTGCTCGTGGACTACGGCTCGGTGGTCGTCCACGTCTTCCGGCGCGAGACGCGCGACTACTACCGCCTGGAGACCCTCTGGGCCGACGCCTCTCGCGTCCCCCTCGACCTTGCCTAAAAGGGGTCTGACCCCTTTTAGGCAACTTTTTCGGAGGTGATTTGCCTCGGGACGTGCTAGGCTTCTCCCCACAGCTTGCGCGAGGGGAGGGCCAATGCCACGTGCTCCGAGGATTCGCACTGATGAGGGGGTCTATCACGTCATACTTCGAGGGAGTGGGCGCCAGATCTTGTTCGAGAACGATGCCGACCGGCGCCTGTTCCTCATGATTGCCTCTGAGAGTATGTCGGATGCGGGCATTTCCGTCCTTGCGTGGTGCCTGATGAGCAACCACGTTCACCTGCTTCTCTTTGATCCGCAGGACGCTCTCAGCGCTGCCGTGCAACGTTTTTCGAGCTCTTACGCGGGTCACTTCAATCGACTTACCGGGCATGTGGGGCACGTGTTCGCCGGGCGCTTCAAGAGCGTTCCCGTGACATCCGACCGACAGCTCCTCCAGGTCGTTCGATACATTCACGACAACCCGGAGAGGGCTGGAATCTGCGCGGCTTCCGAATACCCGTGGAGCAGCTTTGGCGAATACGTTTCAGGAAATCCCGTCATTGTCGATGTCAACCCAGTTCTCGACATGCTTGGTGGGACGGACGGGTTCAGGGAGCTCTCCCAGTCGGACGAGTATGCGGGCTATACGGAGCGCACCGGCGCCTACGTGTCTGACGACGCGGCGCTGGCCGTCGCGCGGCTGGCCCTCGGCGGCAGCGATCCGAGTGAGCTGAAGAGCCTTTCGCCCGTCGAACGCAACCCTCGCTTGCAGGCGCTTCGTGACGAGGGGCTTACCATTCGTCAGATCGAGCGACTGACGGGAATAGGCCGCAGCACCATTTCGCATACGACCTACCGGAAGCCTTTAAAACTTGCCTAAAAGGGGTCTGACCCCATTTAGGCAACGTATACTGGGCGTATGGAGAAGACGGACGACAGCTCGCTGAGTCGGCGCGACCTGCTCGCATGGGAGGGCCCGGCGGTGGGGCTTCTCGACCTTGACGCGTTCTTCGCCTCCGTCGAGCAGCTCGACCACCCCGAGTGGCGCGGCAAGCCGCTCATAGTCGGTGGCTCCGCCGACCGACGCGGTGTCGTCTCCACGGCGTCCTACGAGGCGCGTCGCTACGGCGTGCACTCCGCCATGCCCGCCGCGACGGCCCGCAGGCTCTGTCCCGACGCGATATGGACCCAGGGTCACTTTGACCGCTACCGCGAGGTGAGCGCCCAGGTCATGTCGATTCTGGTCGACGAGACGCCGCGCGTCGAGCAGGTCTCCATTGACGAGGCCTTCTTCGACGTGACGCCGGGACGCTACTCGCACGAGAGTCCCGTCGACATATGCCGGCGCATACAGCGGCGCGTCAGCGAGCTGGGCGTCACCTGCTCAGTTGGCATTGGGGTCAACAAGACGGTCGCCAAGATCGCCTCGGAGCGCGAGAAGCCCCGCGGCCTGACCGTCGTCATGCCCGGCACCGAGGGCTCCTTCCTCGCGCCGCTGCCGGTCGCCGCCATGAGCGGCATTGGCCCGGCAACTGAGAAGAGGCTTCACGAGCTGGGGGTTCGCACGCTGGGTGAGCTCGCCCGCGCAGACGGCGCCCTGCTTGAGCGAGAGTTCGGCGTCAGCGGCCCGCGCATGAGGGTTCGAGCGGCCGGACTCGAGCGCAGCGCGGTCGCCGAGGCGGCCGCCCCCGAGCGCGTCAAGTCCGTCTCCAACGAGCGGACCTTCGCGCGCGACCTCACGACGAGCGACGAGGTCGAGGCAGCCGTGCTGCACGTCGCCGACGTCGTCGCCCGCCGCCTCAGGAAAAAGGGGCTCAAGGGCAGGACCGTGACCCTCAAGCTCAAGTTCGACGTGTGCCACGCCCGCACCGCGCAGCGCGCCCTGTCGCGCGCGAGCGACGACGCGCGCCCGATTGGGCGCCTGGCCGTCTCCCTTTTGAGGGAGGTCTGGCACGAGGGGACCCCGGTGCGCCTCGTGGGCGTGGGCGTGTCCGGCTTCGGGGACGTGCCGACCCAGCTCACGCTCCTTGGCGACGAGGGGGACGCTGAGGACGGTCGTGGGGGAGAGGCCCTTGCTCGCGTGACCGACGCGCTTCGCGAGCGCTACGGGGACGACGCGGTCGGCTACGGACGCGACCTCAGGCTCAAGGGACTGACGTCCGACACTGCGCCCATGAACAAATCCGACTTCTAGAACGTGCCTAAAAGGGGTCTGACCCCCTTTTGGCAATCAGAGGAGGACGAGAAAGGTCGTGCCGTGCTCGGGGTCCGACGTCGCCGAAATTGAGCCTCCCGCGCCCTCGACGAGGCCCTTGGCGATTGCGAGCCCGAGCCCGAAGCCGCCCTCGCCGCGCCGCTCACGGGCGCGGTCGGTGCGGTAGAAGCGGTCGAAGAGGTGCTCGAGCTCGTCTGCCGCTATGACCTCCCCAAAGTTGCTCACCGCGAGGCGCGAGCGCCTGCCATTGCGGTCGAGCCGCACGCGAACCGCGCTTCCCGGGCTTGCGTACTTTGTCGCGTTGTCGAGCAGCGTCCTGACGACGCGCCGGTAGTCGTCTGCGCTCACACGGGCGACGACCGCGTCGGAGAGCTCGGTCTCGAGGGAGCACCCGCGCTCGAACGCGACCGCGTCAAACTCCAGGCAGCAGCCAAAGACAAGCGCGGTGAGGTCGGTCTCGGGGGCGTCCTGCCCCGTGCGACCCGCCCTCGCCGAGGCCTGCTCGTCCGCGCGGGCGAGCGTCAGCAGGCTCTCGACCAGCTCCCTCATGTGCGTGGCCTCCTCCCGCGTGCTTCTCACCCAGCGCATGGCGTCCTCGCCGACCCCACGGTCGCGCTCGAGGATCTGCATGTTGGCGAGAATGACCGCCAGCGGTGTCTTGAGCTCGTGCGAGGCGTCGGAGACGAAGCGGCGCTGCTGCTGCCACGCGCGCTCGACGGGCCTGAGCGCCCAGCCGGAGAGCAGGTAGGAAATGACGAAGAGGGCACCCATGGAGACGAGGAAGATCGCGAGCCCGTTGAGGGCCTGGGTGCGCAGCGCCGCATCGCGCGAGTAGGTGTCGACGAGGGCGAGCCTCCAGCCGTAGGGCGTTGCCGCGCGCTTCCACGAGATCGGGTAGTTCTCGCACTCGCCCGAGTCCGAGGGAGCGGCGAGTACCTCGGCGACCACGTCGTCGAGGGTGTCGGTCGGGATCGCGACGGGGGAGCCGCCGAGGTTGAGGGGGGTTCCGTCCGGCGCGAGCTCGACGACCACCGCGAGCATGATCTCGGCGCTCTGCTCGCCGGTCGTGTCACCGATCTGAGCCGAGGTGATGTCGCCCTCGATCGCGCGGTCGAGGATCCTCGTCGTCACCGCGCGCAGCGTGAGCGCGTTGCTGACGAAGATCATGCCGAGCACGCCAATGAGCACCATGCCGACCAGCAGCATGGTGATCGCTATGAACTCCCTGCGCAGCCGTGCGAGCACCCCTGCCCCCTTAGGCGCCGAACACCTCGAGGCGATACCCCAGCATGCGCAGCGTGGTGATCTGGACGGTGGAGCCTATGTGGGCGAGCTTCTTCCTCAGGAAGGAGACGTACGCCTCGACGGAGTTCTCGGACGCCTCGGAGCCGCCCCAGACGCGCGCGAGCAGGTCCTGCTTGGAGACCACCCGAGAGCTGGAGCTCATGAGTATGCGCATGACCTCGAACTCCTTGCCCGAGAGGTGGACGGTCTTGTCCGCGCAGGAGAGGTCGTGGGTGGCCAGGTCGAGCGTCACGTCGGCAAAGGTCACCTCGTCGAGCATGACGTCCCCGCGGCGCCGCGTGAGGGCCCTCAGGCGGGCGAGAAGCTCGTCGGCCTCGAAGGGCTTGGTCATGTAGTCGTCCGCCCCCGCGTCGAGGCCCTCGACCTTGTCGGAGAGCGAGGTCCGCGCCGTCAGCATGAGGACGGGGGTCGCGACGCCCTGGCGGCGCAGCTCGTGGACGACCTCGCGCCCGTCCATGCCCGGCAGCATGACGTCGAGGACTATGGCGTCGTAGCGACCGGAGAGCGCCGCGCGCAGACCGGCGTTGCCGTCATAGACCGCTTCGGCGGCATAGGAGGCCTCGGAGACGATGTGGGCGATTGCGTCCGCAAGGTTGCGCTCGTCCTCGACGACGAGAATGTTCATGGGCAGTCCTTCCCTTTGTCGCGCGATCGCTCGCGCCGTTTCATGTGGGGTATCCTACCCAGCGAGGCTGAATTTCTCCTGAACGCGCGCCGCGCGCCCCGCGTCTTGGGGGCCTTTCACAAAAACTGCACCTTGCGGTGTGGCGGAAGAGTCGTAAACTGATATGTCGTTTTGTGGCCACGCGGTGCGGCCAACCCATGAGACCACGCGCACCGCACGTATGGAGGAGTGTTCATTGGCAGTCAAGATTCGCCTGGCCCGTCACGGTGCCAAGAAGCGCCCGTACTACCGCGTCGTCGTCGCCGACGGCCGCATGCCCCGCGACGGTCGCTACATTGAGGAGGTCGGCCGCTACAACCCGCTGACCAACCCCAAGACGATCGACATCAACCTCGAGAAGGTCGACGAGTGGGTCGCCAAGGGCGCCCAGCCGACCAACGCGGTCTCCCACCTCATCGACATTGCTCGCAACGGCCAGCCCGTCGTCGAGAAGAAGACGAAGATCTCCAAGAAGGCCGCTGCCAAGGCCGCCGCGGCCGCGGAGGCCGCCGCTGAGGCTGAGGCCGAGTCGGACGCCGAGTAGGTGTCCGTCATGGGGACCAACGATGGCTCCCTTGCCGAGACCGTTGAGCAGGAGCTTCCCTCCGACCGCGTCGCCGACCTCGTCGAGTACATAGTCTGCGGCCTCGTCGACGACGAGGACGCCGTCTCGCTCGACGTCACCGACGGTGACGAGGGGGCGCTCATTGAGGTGAGCTGCTCGGAGGAGGACGCCGGGCGCGTGATCGGCCGCAAGGGTAGGACCATCAAGGCGATTCGCACCCTCGCCCGCGCGCTGGGACAGCGCGTCGGGACCTCCGTCGAGGTCGAGGTCGTGGGCTAGGGGCTCATGCGGGATCGCTACAGGCGCATAGCCCGTGTGGAGAAGACACACGGCAGACAGGGGGAGGTCGTGACGGTTCCCGTTCGCGGCCTTCCCTCACTTGTGCGCGAGGGACTCACCGTCGCCGTGGTGCCGCCCGCCCTCAAGGGCTCGAGGTGGCACCGCGTCGTCTCGTGCGAGGGCGACGGGCGCTCCGGGTCGCTGGTCGCCCTCTCGGGCGTCTCCGACCTCACGGCCGCGGAGTCCCTCGTCGGCCGCTACCTGCTCGTTCGCGAGTCGGATCTTCCCGACGACCTTGCCCTCCACGACGCCGCGCGGCTCGTCGGCAGGACGGTCCGTGACGTTGCGACGGGCGAGGAGGGCGTGATCGAAGAGATCCTGAGCGGCCCGGCCAACGACGTCTGGGTGGTGCGCGGCGAGCGCGGCGAGCTTCTGCTCCCTGTGATCGAGCAGGTCGTCTCGGACGTTCCCGACGAGGGCGCGATCGAGGTCCGCGTGCCCGCCGGCCTGGGTTGGGAGGTGCGCTGAGGTGCTCTTCGAGACCCTTTCCGTCATTCCCGAGGTGTTCGACCCCTACCTCGACGCCTCGATCATGGGCCGCGCGCGTCGAGCGGGCGTCTTTGAGTTTCTCTCCCACGACCTGCGCGACTGGACGCACGATCGTCACCGCACCGTTGACGACGCCCCCTTCGGGGGAGGGCAGGGCATGCTCATGAAGCCCGCCCCCGTCTTCGAGGCCCTGGACGACCTCTCCTCGCGCGGCCCGCGCCCGCACGTCGTGTTCTTCTCGCCCTGCGGCGTGCCCTACGACCAGCGCGCCGCCGAGCGGCTTGCCCGCGAGGAGCGCGTTCTGCTCGTCTGCGGGCGCTACGAGGGAATGGACGAGCGCGTCTACGCGCTGGCGGACGACGTCTTCTCCCTCGGCGACTACGTGCTGACGGGCGGCGAGCTCGCCGCGCTCGTCGTCATGGACTCCGTCGCGCGCCTTCTGCCCGGCGCCCTGGGCGACGAGATGAGCGCCGTGGACGAGTCCTTCTCGGCGGAGACGGGCCTGCTCGAGTACGCGCAGTACACCCGTCCCTCCAGCTACCGCGGCATGGACGTTCCGGAGGTCCTTTTGTCCGGCGACCACGCGCGCGTCGACCGCTGGAGGAGGCTGAGCTCGCTCGAGCGGACCGCCCGCTGGCGACCCGACCTCATAGACGAGCGCCGCCTCGACGACGAGGAGCTTGCCCTCGTGAGGTCCGTCCTCGAGTCCGGGGAGGTGGGGAATGGCTCGTCACGCGCGTGAGGCGGAGGGTTCCGGCAGCCTGCTCGGCTGGTTCGTTCGGACGCTCGCGATCTGCGTCGCGCTCGTCCTGCTCCTGCGCTTCTTTGTCATTGGCGTCTACTACGTCCCCTCGGGGTCCATGCTCGACACCATACAGATCGGCGACCTCGTCCTCGGAGAGAAGGTCACCCTTGCGTTTCGCGACCCGGAGCCGGGCGACATCGTGACCTTCGAGAGCCCGCTCACCCCCGGCGAGACGCTCGTCAAGCGCGTCGTCGCGGTCGGCGGGCAGACGGTCGAGCTTGTGGACGGCCGCGTCGTCGTGGACGGGCGGGTTCTCGAGGAGCCCTACGTGGGGGACGCCCCCACCGAGTCCCTCAGCGACCTCGCGGGCTCCGCTGGTATAACCTACCCCTACACGGTTCCGGAGGGCTCGGTCTGGGTCATGGGCGACAACCGCACCAACTCGAAGGACTCCCGCTACTTTGGCCCCGTGAGCGTCGATGACGTAACATCGAGGGCGATTCTGATCTACTGGCCACTCTCCGACGCGGGCCCGCTGTAGGCGCGCGCGGGGACGAGAGAAGGACGATCATGGGCACTACCACACTGACCTTCCAGGACATGATCCTGGAGCTCGAGCGCTACTGGGCCGCCCAGGGCTGCACGGTCATGCAGCCCTACGACTCCGAGGTGGGCGCCGGCACGTTCCACACCGCGACGACGCTGCGCTCGCTCGGCCCCAAGCCCTGGCGCACCTGCTACCCGCAGCCCTGCCGTCGCCCCGCCGACGGTCGCTACGGCGAGAACCCCAACCGCATGCAGCACTACTACCAGTTCCAGGTGATCCTGAAGCCGTGTCCGGTCGACTCGCAGGACCTCTACCTCGGCTCGCTCAAGGCGATCGGGCTCGACCCCGCCGAGCACGACGTCCGCTTCGTCGAGGACGACTGGGAGAGCCCGACGCTGGGCGCCTGGGGCCTTGGCTGGGAGGTGTGGATGGACGGCATGGAGGTCACCCAGTACACCTACTTCCAGCAGGTCGGCGGCATTGAGTGCGACCCGGTGCCCGTCGAGATCACCTACGGCCTCGAGCGCATTGCCATGTACATTCAGGGCGTCGACTCGGTCTACGACGTCGTGTGGTCCTACCTCCCCGACGGCACCCCCATGACCTACGGGGACGTGTTCCACGAGAACGAGTTCGAGTTCTCGACGTACAACTTCGAGGTCGCGAACGTGGAGATGATGCGTCAGAAGTTCGACGACTACGAGGCCGAGTGCCACGCCTGCCTCGAGCGCAAGCTGCCGCTTCCCGCCTACGACTGCGTCATGAAGTGCAGCCACGCGTTCAACCTGCTCGACGCGCGCGGCGCGATCTCGGCGACCGAGAGGGCCAACTACATTCTGCGCGTCCGCACGATCGCCAAGCTCTGCTGCGAGTCCTACCTCGCGGAGGTGGCTGGCGAGAAGGACGACGATGCCAAGAAGGGGGAGGTGGCCTAAATGGCGCAGACCCGTGACTTCCTGCTCGAAATCGGCACCGAGGAGATGCCCTCGGCGCCGCTCATGAACGCCGCCCAGCAGCTGGGCGGCCTGGTGGCCAAGGGCCTCGACGCCGCCGGGCTCGCGCACGGAGAGGTGCGCGTGGTCTCCACGCCGCGCCGCCTCGCGGCGCTCGTGTCCGACGTCGCCGTTGCCACCGACGAGATTCACGAGGTCAAGCGCGGCCCCAAGGCCGCCATTGCCTTCGACGCCGACGGCCAGCCCACCAAGGCGGCCCTCGGATTCGCCCGCAAGTGCGGCGCCGACGCCTCAGAGCTCGTTCGTCGCGTCGACGCCGACGGCTCCGAGTACGTCTTCGCCGAGCGGAGCGTTCCCTCCGAGCCCGCCGAGCCCATTCTCTCCCGGCTCTCCGCGGAGGTCATTGGCGGCCTCCAGTGGCCGAACTACCGCAGCCAGCGCTGGGGGTCGGAGCACGCCACGTTCGTGCGCCCGATTCGCTGGATCTGCGCGCTTCTCGGCACGGACGTCGTCCCGGTCACGTATGCGGACGTCACCTCGGGCAACACCACGCGGGGACACCGCGTCCTGGCCCCGGGCGAGCACGTCGTCTCCTCGCCCGCCGACTACGAGGCGACGCTCGAGCGCGCCTTCGTGCTCTCGGCCGAGCGCCGCGCCGAGGTCATTCGCGCCGGCATAGCAAAGATCGAGGCCGAGCGCGGCGGCGCGCGCGTCGACACGCCCAAGCGAATCTTCGACGAGGTCGTGAACCTCTGCGAGTGGCCGACGGTGCTCGTGGGCACCTTCGACGAGTCCTTCCTCGAGGTCCCGCACGAGATCATTTGCGAGTCCATGCTCTCCAACCAGCGCTACTTCCCGATCTACGACGCGTCCGGCAAGCTCACGCGCGAGTTCGTGGTGGTCTCGAACGCCGACCCCGCGGTCTCCGCGACCGTCGTCTCCGGCAACGAGAAGGTCGTGCGGGCGCGCCTCGACGACGCCAAGTTCTTCTACAACGAGGACCTCAAGCGTCCCATGGAGGAGTTCGTCGAGCGGCTCGGCTCGGTCACCTTCCAGGAGCGGCTCGGCACCATGCTCCAGAAGGTCGAGCGCATGGAGTCCCTCGCGGCCGCCGTCGCGACCCAGGCGGGGGAGGACGAGGCCGGCGTGGCCGCCGCCGCGCGCGCCGCGCACCTTGCCAAGGCCGACCTGGTCTCCCAGGCCGTCGTCGAGTTCACCAACCAGCAGGGCGTCATGGGCGGCTACTACGCCGCTGCTGCGGGGGAGGCCCCCGAGGTCTGCACCGCGATCCGCGAGCACTACCGTCCGCGCTTCGCCGGCGACGAGCTTCCGAGCGGCGTGTGCGGCCGCTGCGTCGCCATAGCCGACAAGCTCGACACCGTCTGCGGCATTTTCGCGATCGACGAGCCGCCCACCGGCTCCTCCGACCCCTATGCCGTGCGTCGCGCCGCGATCGGGATCATTGCCATGCTCCGCACGCTGCCGTCCTGCGACCTCCGTCAGCTCATTGGCCTTGCGCTCGGAGCCTATCGCGCTCAGGGGCTCGAGTTCGATCTCGAGGCCGTCGCGGTTGCGGTCGTGCGCTTCTTCCAGGGGCGTCTGGTCGCGATCGCCAAGGACGAGGGCCTGCGCCCCGACACGATTGAGGCCGTCTCCGCCGTCGGCGTCATCGACCCCGTCGAGTTCATGGCCCGCGCCCGCGCCCTCGAGGACGCCCGCTCGCAGAGCCCCGAGCTCTTCGACGACCTGGCGACCGCCTACGCCCGCGCCGCCCACCTCGGTGACGCCTCGCTGGGCACCTCGGTCGACACCGCGCTTCTCGGCCCCGCCGAGAAGGCCCTTCTTGACGCCTGCGAGCAGGGGAGCGCCGCCGTCGGGCGGGCGCTCGCGGAGGACGACTACGCGGCCGCCCTGTCTGCCCTTGCCGAACTGAAGGCGCCCATCGACCGATTCTTCGACGACGTTCTTGTCATGGACGAGGATACTGCGGTAAGGGAGAACCGCCTGCGGCTTCTCAACCGCTTTGTTGAGGTGTTCGTGGGCGTTGCCGACATCGGGGCTCTCTCGCGCAAGAAGTAGGGTACGCTGTCTGCGCAGGACACGTGACGCGACGTCTGGAACCAGGAGGAGACGTGATGGCTAAGCTGGATTTGGATGACGACATCTTCGGACAGGTCACTCCGCTCATCTACGTTTTGTCCGACGCCCGCGGCGAGACGGCGAACACCGTCGTCATGGCCGCCGCCGCGCAGTTTGGCGAGACGTCGGTGGACATTGAGCGCCTCTCCAACGTCAAGGACGTCGACACGGTCCGAACCTACTTCGACGAGAACTTCGACCCCGACCGTCCCTGCGCGGTCTTCCACACCTTCGCAAACGGCACGCTTCGCCGCGAGATTCGCCGCGAGCTCGACCGTCGCGGCATTCCCTCGATCGACCTGCTCGGCCCCGCCGTCACGGTTATCTCCTCGCTGACGGGCGAGGAGCCGACGCACGAGATCGGCGCCGTCTACGACAAGCCGCTGGTCACCGAGTAGCGAAAGCGGGATTTGTCTGAGAGCTGGGCGGGGCGCGCGCAAGGCGGGCGTCCCGCCCTCTTTGTGGGGCCGCGTGTCGTGGTTCTTCTCGCCCCCCGCGCCCTTTTTCCTGTTTTGGGCAAAACGTTTGATGCCCGGTGGCGCTTTGCATAAAGGTTGTTGCCCAATACCGTTCGGAGGTTGGTTTTGTGCCACGTTGAGCAAGGTTTTGCACTCACTTAGAGAGACGAACATAAAACGTTTGCCCCAAAACCGGAGAGAAACCCCTGAGAAGCGCCCCCTCGCGGACGCACGGAGGCGTCCAGTGCAAAACCTTGCCATTCGCGGCAGCCACGAGACGCTGTTCGCCGACGACGCGCGGCCGGTCCCCACAAATGGCTTGCCGATTGACCGTTCACTGCTAAAATGTCTGCGAGCGTGCGGTGTCCGCACGTCGACCTGTGTAAGTGCGCGGCGCTCGCGTCGCGTCAGGAATTCAAGAAGCAAGGGGTAAACATGGCAGAAAAGCACGTCTACCGCTTCGGCTTCGACGCCAACGGCAACAACGTGACCGAGGTCGCGGGCGAGTCCGTTGCGGAGGCCAAGTGGATCACCGGTGGCAAGGGCGCCAACCTTGCCGAGATGGCCAACATCGGCCTTCCCGTCCCTCCCGGATTCACGATCACCTGCCAGACCTGCGTCGCCTACTCGAGCGCCGGTAACGTCTGGCCCGAGGGCGTCCTCGACGAGATCGACGAGTACCGCAAGGACCTCGAGGAGCGCATGGGCAAGAAGCTCGGCGACTCCGAGGACCCGCTGCTCGTCTCCGTCCGCTCCGGCGCTCCGTTCTCCATGCCGGGCATGATGGACACCGTCCTCAACCTCGGTCTGAACGACGACTCCGTCCAGGGCCTCGCCAAGCAGACCGACAACCCGCGCTTCGCCTACGACTCCTACCGTCGTTTCATTCAGATGTTCTCCGACGTCGTCATGGGCGTCTCGGGCCAGCTCTTCGAGGACGCCATCTCCGCCAAGAAGGCCGAGAAGGGCGTGAAGCTCGACACCGAGCTCGACGCCGACGACCTCAAGGACCTCGTCGCCACCTTCAAGCAGATCTTCGTCGACAACGTCGACGCCGAGAAGTACCCCGAGGTCGTCGTTGACGGCAAGGTGGCCTTCCCGCACGACCCGCTGCTCCAGCTGCGTCTCGCGGAGCAGGCCGTCTTCGGCTCCTGGAACACCGACCGCGCCATTCTCTACCGCAAGCAGAACAAGATCCCCGACGATCTTGGCACCGCCGTCAACGTCCAGGTCATGGCGTTCGGCAACAAGGGCAACACCTCCGCCACCGGCGTCGCCTTCACGCGCAACCCGGCCGACGGCACCAACGAGCGCTACGGCGACTTCCTGGTCAACGCCCAGGGCGAGGACGTCGTCGCCGGCATTCGCAACACCGAGCCGATCGCCGACCTGCCCAAGGTCCCGGGCCTCGAGGAGGCTGGCAAGGAGCTCTTCCACGTCTTCGAGATCCTCGAGGATCACTACGCTGACATGATGGACCTCGAGTTCACCATCGAGCAGGGCAAGCTGTGGATGCTTCAGACGCGCGTGGGCAAGCGCACCGCGCTCTCCGCGCTCAAGGTCGCCATTCAGATGTACGAGGAGGGCCGCATCTCCAAGGAGGAGGCGGTCATGCGCGTTGCCCCCGAGCAGCTCGACCAACTCCTCCACCCGCAGTTCGACCCCAAGGCCGACTACAAGGTCATTGCCAAGGGCCTCAACGCCTCCCCGGGTGCCGCCGTCGGCGCTGTCGTGTTCTCCTCCGCTGACGCCGAGGCCTACGCCGAGGCCGGCAAGCCCTGCATTCTCGTGCGCTGGGAGACCACCCCGGACGACCTCCACGGCATGGTCGCCGCTGAGGGCATTCTGACCTCCCACGGTGGCAAGACCTCCCACGCCGCCGTCATTGCCCGTGGCATGGGCGCTCCCTGCGTCTGCGGCGTCGACGCCCTCCAGATCGACGCGGTCAACAAGGTCTGCACCGTCGCCGGCACCGACATCACCCTCCACGAGGGCGACGTCATCTCCATTGACGGCACCACCGGTGACGTCATTCTCGGCGAGGTCGCCCTCGTCCGTCCGGAGCTCGGCGGCGACCTTCAGACCATTCTCGACTGGGCCGACGAGGTCCGTCTCAACGCCGAGCGCGGCCGCGTGATCGGTGTCCGCGCCAACGCCGACAACCCCGCCGACGCGCAGCTCTCCAAGGACAACGGCGCCTCCGGCATCGGCCTGTGCCGCACCGAGCACATGTTCCTCGGCGAGCGCAAGCAGCTCATTCAGAACTTCATCCTCGCTGACGACGAGGCCGTCAAGGCCGACGCCGTCGAGAAGCTCGGCGCTGCCCAGAAGGGTGACTTCCTGGAGATGTTCAAGGCCATGGACGGCATGCCCGTCATCGTGCGCCTGCTCGATCCGCCCCTGCACGAGTTCCTCGAGGACCCGCGTGACCTCGACGTCGAGATCGCCAAGGAGGAGGCCGAGGGCAAGGACGTCTCCGAGAAGAAGGCGCTTCTCGCCAAGCTCGACTCCTTCCAGGAGGCCAACCCCATGCTCGGCCTGCGTGGCTGCCGCCTCGGCCTGGTCTACCCCGAGCTCAACGTCATGCAGGTGAAGGCCATCGCCTCCGCCACCGCCGAGCTCCAGAAGCAGGGCCTCAACCCCAAGCCGGAGATCATGATCCCGCTCGTGGCCTTCGAGGAGGAGCTCGCTCTCGTCCGCGAGGTCGTCGAGGAGAACATCAAGGCCGTCGCCGAGGAGTACGGCGTCGAGCTCGACATCCCGGTCGGCACCATGATTGAGATTCCGCGCGCCGCGATCACCTCCGAGGACATCGCCAAGCACGCCGACTTCTTCTCCTTCGGCACCAACGACCTCACGCAGATGGGTCTCGGCTTCTCCCGTGACGACGTTGAGGCTGCCTTCATGCCGCTCTACCTCGACAAGAAGATCTGCAAGACGAACCCGTTCGCCACGCTCGACAAGGGCGTTGCCAAGCTCGTCAAGATGGGCGTCGAGGGCGGCCACGCCGGCAACCCGGACATCGTCTGCGGCGTCTGCGGCGAGACCGGCGGCGACCCCGAGTCGATTCACATGTACTACGACCTCGGTCTCGACTACGTGTCCTGCTCGCCGTACCGCGTGCCCATCGCGCGCCTCGCGGCTGCCCAGGCCAAGATCGAGGCCAACGGCGGCGCCGAGAAGGTCGCCAAGTAACCGAGCCTGACGCACGGTCACTGACGGGGGAGGAGGCCATGGGCTTCCTCCCCCTTTTCCTAAAAGGGGGGCCTGACTCCCCTTGGGCATTCGAAAGGAGAGTGCGGTGAGGATTTCCCGACGCGTTGACCTCGAACGGGCCGAGCACGAGCGCCTCTCGCCGGACGCGGCGTTCTCGGACCGGTCTCGGGGCCGTCTTGTCGCCGAGGAGCCGGACCTGCTGAGGACCTGCTTCCAGTGCGACCGGGACCGGATTCTCCACAGCAAGAGCTTTCGCCGGCTTGCGCACAAGACCCAGGTCTTTCTCGCCCCCGAGGGCGACCACTACCGCACGCGCCTCATACACACCCTCGAGGTCTCCCAGGTGGCGCGCTCCATTGCCCGCCCCCTCGGTCTCAACGAGGACCTGACCGAGGCGATCGCGCTCGCGCACGACCTCGGTCACACCCCCTTCGGCCACGTGGGGGAGCGTGCCCTCTCCGACGCCATGGCACGCTACCGCGGCCTCGACGACTCAGGCGCGCCGCACGGGCGCCTCTTTGCGCACAACGAGCAGAGTGCGAGAATCGTCGAGCTTCTCGAGCGCGACGGGCACGGGCTCAACCTCACCCGCGAGGTGGTCGACGGCATTCGGTGCCATACGGGGTCCCGTCGCTCGGAGACGCTCGAGGGGCGCGTCGTCGCGCTGTCGGACCGAATCGCCTATGTCTGCCACGACATAGACGACGCAAAGCGAGCCGGGCTCCTCAGCGAGTCCGATTTGCCCGAGGGGCCGCGCTCGGTACTCGGCGACAGCTCCTCGCAGCGTATAGAGACCATGGTCCACGACGTCGTGTCGAGCAGTGCCGAGCGCGGCGACGTCGTCATGTCCGAGTCGGTGTGGAGCGCTATGATGTCCCTCAGGGACTTCCTCTTCGAGAACCTCTACTCTCATGGTGACGCGAAGTGGGAGGAGCCCAAGGCCTACGCCATGCTCGCCGAGCTCTTTGACCACTTCGCCGCCCACCTTGACGAGGTGCCCGAGGAGTATCGCGTGCACGACGGCGACAGGCCGGACGTTCAGGTCGCGGACTTCATTTCCGGCATGACCGACCGCTACGCCGTGAGCGTCTACGAGAGTCTCAAGGTTCCGCGGTCCTGGCGTCGTCGCTAGGACGCCGGCGCGACGGGAGGAAGAATGCGTGAACGGGGCGGCGGTTGTCTGACCGCGCTTCTGGTGGCGCTGTCGCTTGCGGTCGTGGCGATCGGGGGCGGCGCGCTCTACCTCGTCATGACCGAGCAGGGTCCCTTCTCGCGCGAGGCCGTGGGCTCCGGGGCGGCGCAGCCCCTCGAGCCCAAGACGTTCTCCGAGTACGACTGGGACGAGCTCGCCCAGGTGGCCGACAAGATCGCGGAGGCCGAAAGCGACGAGGAGGCGCAGCGCGTCGCCTCGCAGTGGGGGATCGAGGTCGGGGACGTGCGCGCGCTGCCGCTCGCTGACGGGCGGCAGGCCACCCTCACCGTCGTCGGCATTCGCTGCGACGAGCGCTCGGACGGGGAGGGACTCGCCGGCCTGACGCTCATGACCTCGCCCATAGCGCTGCGCGCCATGGGTGACTCCGCTGCCGGGGAGGGAACCTGGGAGACGAGCTCGCTTCGCCGCTGGCTTGCGAGCGACGGAGCCGACCTCCTTCCCGAGGGGCTCGCGGAGCGGGTCGTCAGCGTGCGCAAGACCTCGAGCTCCATGAGCGTGACCGGCGACGAGACCACGCTCGTGACGACGGACGACGCACTGTGGCTCTTCTCCGTGAGTGAGGTGTGCGGGCAGGTCGACCTCTTTGTCCGCGAGTACGGCGACGACGTTCGCGCCCGGACGTTCTACGTTGACTACACCCGCTACGACCAGGCGCTCTCCTCTGAGGGCGAGCAGTACCCCCTGTTTGCGCGCGAGGGAGTGAGCGTTGTCTCCGACCCCTCGGGCATGCTCGAGCTCACCTATGGCGGAGCTCCCACCAGCTGGTGGTACCGCAGCGCCCAGCCTGCGCCCAGCGACGAGAGCGGATACATGTTCTACCAGGTCATGGAGAGCGGCTACCCCACGACGGTGGCGCCCGCGGGTCAGGAGTCGGGCGTCGTGGTGGGCCTGTGCCTCTAGGGGGATTGTGGGGTTCTTGTCAGCGCGTGACGCGTGCCCTATAATGTCTCCTTGTGTGTAAACCTATGTGTCGTTCGCAGCGCGTCGGCACCTCTAGAGACAGGAAAGAGACATGGACTACATTCGTGCCATCGAGCGCCAGCAGATTCGCGAGGACATTCCCGCCGTCAAGGTTGGCGACCACGTCAAGGTTCACTACCGCATCGTCGAGGGCGACCGCACCCGCGAGCAGGTCTTCGAGGGCGACGTCATTCGCATGAGCGGCGCCGGTGCCCGCGAGACCTTCACCGTCCGCAAGATCAGCTTCGGCGTCGGCGTCGAGCGCACCTTCCCGCTCCACAGCCCCAAGATCGCCAAGCTCGACGTCGTCCGTCACGGTGACGTCCGTCGCGCCAAGCTCTACTACCTCCGCGACCGCGTCGGCAAGGCCGCCCGCATTCGCGAGAAGCGCGACTAGCCTCGACTCAAGCGCGTCAGAGCCGCCCCGCGAGGGGCGGCTTTCTTGTATGGGGGTGAACTGCCATGCCCGAGGACTCGCCGCGCCCCGCCACGGCGCGAGAGATCGTCGCCACGCTCTCCGGAGCCTCGCTCGACGAGGCGCGCCGGCTGGTGGAGCGCTACGCCGAGGACCCGCGCAAGCAGGTCCGTCACGCGGTCGCCGTCGCGCGCAGGCGCGTCGCGCGCGAGGAGGCGGAGCGGGCGCGCGTGGAGGCCATGTACGCCCTGCAGGAGGAGCTGGGCGGCCCTGGCGTGGTCGTCGGCGTCGACGAGGTCGGCAGGGGCGCGCTCGCCGGCCCTCTCACGGTCGCCGCGGTGTGCCTGCCCGCCGAGCCCAGGGTCTGGGGCCTCAACGACTCGAAGCAGCTCACGCCGCGCGAGCGCGAGCGCATTGCCGCTCAGGTGGCAGACGTCGCTATTGCAATAGGGATCGCCCACGTCGAGCCGGCGGTCATTGACTCCGTTGGCATGGGCTCGGCGCTGCGCCAGGCCATGGCCTCCGCCGTGGAGGAGACCGGACTCGAGCCCGACCGCGTCCTCATTGACGGAAACCCCATAGGCGCCCACCCGGCCGAGCTCTGCATAGTCAAGGGAGACGCGCGGATCGCATGCATCGCCGCCGCGTCCATAGTCGCGAAGGTGACGCGCGACGCCCTCATGGTCTCCTATGAGGAGGAGTATCCCGGCTACCACCTCGCCGAGTGCAAGGGGTACGGCTCAGCGGCCCATGTCGGCGCCATTCGAGAGCGCGGGCTCACGCCCATACACCGCCGCTCGTTCTGTGGGAACTTTGTGGAGCAGCTCCGTCTCTTCTGAGCCGCTCCCGTGCCATGGCTCGCCCGTCCCCGGCGTCTCCGACCCTCCTGCCTCTGCCTTTGAAGGAGCCGGGAGTCTGGTGAGCGCCTCGTGAGCGCTTGGTGGGACCCTCGCGAACGCCAGCCGAAAGCCTCGCCTGCGAACCTCTTCCTCACGACAGGAAGGGGAAGGCCATGTTTGAGGGAGAGCTTCAGGTACCGACGGCGTCCGAGGAGAGGGACTGGAGGTGCGACCCCCACGAGCTGGGCGCGCGCGGCGAGCGCGTGGCTGTTGAGAGTCTCAAGAAGCGGGGCTGGAGGATACTCCAGACCAACTGGCGGTCGGGTTACGGAGAGATCGACATCGTCGCCCTCGACCCGCGGGCGTCGGATTCGACGGTCGTGCTCGTCGAGATGAAGACCAGGCGCGCGGACGCCCAGGGCGACGTCATGCCGGAGGAGGCCGTCGACGAGCAGCGCCAGGCGCGCTACCTCAACGCCGCGACCGAGCTGCTGCGCGCCTACGCATGGGCGTCGGTGGTGCGCTTCGACGTGATCGCGATCGTCGTGACGCCGGACGGCATGGCGCACCTGCACCACGTCAAGAACGCCTACGCGGGGGACCGCTAATGGGTGCCGCCTCGGTGACGGTCCTGACCGCGTCGCTTCGCGGGGTGGAGGCGGGCCTCGTCAAGGTCGAGGTCAGCGTGTCGGGAGGGCTTCCGGGCCTGGACATAGTCGGCATGCCGGACTCCGCCGTGCTCGAGGCGCGCTCAAGGGTGCGCTGCGCGCTCAGGGAGAGCCACTTCGAGACGCCGCGCGAGCACGTCACCATAAACCTCGCACCGAGCGACGTGCGCAAGACGGGGACGGCCTACGACCTCCCGATCGCGGTCGCCGTGCTCGTCGCGACCTCGCAGCTTCCGCCCTCCGTTGCCGAGGGGCTGCTCTTTGTCGGGGAGCTCGGGCTGGACGGGTCGGTCTGCGCGGTGCGCGGCGACGTGGCCTACGCCATGCTCGCGCACGAGCTCGGTCTGGGGCTCGTGGTCTCTGCGGGAAGCCCGCTCGCGGGGGAGTGGGCCGAGGGCGTCTACGGCATGCGCCACCTCTCCGAGCTGAGGGACGGGACGGCGGCGCTCGAGCCGCTCGACGGCGGGTGCCTCGGTCCCGCGTCAGCACGACGCGACGTTCCCGACTTCGGTGACGTCGCCGACCAGGAGCTTGCCAAGCGAGCGCTGACGATCGCGGCGGCTGGTCGCCACGGCCTGCTCATGGTCGGCCCTCCGGGGTCCGGCAAGACCATGCTCGCGCGGTGCCTTCCCTCCATACTCCCGCCGCTCTCCGAGGAGGAGGCCGCCTCGGCCCTGCTCGTCCACTCGGTGGTCGGCGAGCCGATCGACCTTCTCGCCGAGGGGGTGCGCCCGTTTCGCGCCCCGCACCACTCCATATCCACCGGCGGGCTCGTGGGAGGGGGCAGGCCGGTCCTTCCCGGCGAGGTCTCCCTCGCGCACCAGGGCGTGCTGTTCCTCGACGAGCTTCCGGAGTTCTCTCACGCAACGCTGCAGGCGCTCAGGCAGCCCCTCGAGGACCACGTGGTGAGGATCGTGCGCGTGGACGGTGCCTACGTGTTTCCCTGCGACTTTCAGCTCGTCGCCGCGGCGAACCCCTGCCCGTGCGGCCACCTTGGCGACCCCGGGCACGAATGCACCTGCACGCAGCCGCGGATCGACGCCTACCAGGCGCGCGTCGGCGGCCCGCTCATGGACCGCATAGACGTGGTGGTCGACGTGCCCAGGCCCGAGGTCGCAAAGGTCATAGAGGGCAGGGGCGGGACGACCTCGGCCGAAATGGCGGACCTTGTCGCCTCCGCCCGCGAGTTCAGGTCCTGGCGCGAGCGCGACCTGGACGAGGGGGAGAGCCCGCCGCCCGCCACGGAGCTCGACACGCGCGCCCGGCAGGCGCTCGAGTCGCTCGCCAGGGGCCTCTCACTCGGGGGAAGGGGCGTCGTGCGGGTCACGAGGGTCGCGCGCACGATCGCCGACCTGGGGGAGCGCGAGCTGATATCCGAGGACGACGTCGTGGAGGCACTGGCGTTTCGTCCCCGTTCGAAGGGGTGAGAACATGGGCGAGAAGAACGCGGGCTGGCTGATCGAGCGCGGCTCGAGCCTCTACCCACGGGCGCTCGAGGACCTCCCGCGCCCTCCCGAGCGACTCTACGGCATGGGCTCGCCCGAGGCGCTCGACGCTCCGAGCCTGTCGATCGTCGGGGCGCGGAGGGCGACGCCCTACGGTCTTTCGATCGCGGAAATGGCGGCGAGGGTCGCCGTGGAGTGCGGGCTGAGCGTCGTCTCGGGCGGGGCGCTGGGCTGCGACCACGCCGCCGGCATGGCCGCACTGAGGGCCGGCGGGAGGTCGATTGTGGTCTCGGGCTGCGGGGCAGACGTCGTGTACCCGAGGTCCTCGACCGACCTCTTCGAGGGGACGGTCGCGCAGGGAGGGGCGGTGATCTCTCTGGAGCCGTGGGGGAGCGGTCCCAGGCGCTGGAGCTTCCCGAAGAGAAACGCCGTCATAGCGGCGCTCTCGAACGTCCTGGTCGTCACCGAGGCGGGGGCTCGGTCGGGAACGCTCTCCACGGCGGAGGTCGCAAGCGAGCTCGACCGCATCGTCTACGCCATACCGGGCTCGATCTTCTCGCCAAACTCGAGCGGGACGAACCGCCTCATAGCCGACGGAGCTCGCGTCATACCCGACGAGCAGTCCCTCAGCGTCTCAATCGCCCTGGACTACGGTCTGGTGCGCATGGCGGGGACGTGCGCCAGGGAGGGTGGGCCCGTCATGTCGGCGCTGCTCGCCTCGCCCTCGCGGCCCGACGAGCTCGCCGAGCGGCTCAACGAGAGCGTGCTCACGGTCATGAGGACGCTCACCGACTACGAGGCTCGCGGGATCGTCGAGCGCCTCCCGGACGGTCGCTACACGCCCACGCAGTCCTACCTTTTGGGGCACAATGGGTGACGACACGGGACGGAGCTTGTCGAGAGGGAAGCAATGACACAGAGGGTCACGGTGGTGGGCGGCGGTCTCGCCGGCAGCGAGTGCGCGCTTCAGCTGGCGCGGCGCGGCGTGGGCGTGCGCCTGTTCGAGCAGCGCCCCCGCTTCGCGTCTCCCGCGCACCACGGCGGCGACTTCGCCGAGCTCGTGTGCTCGAACTCCCTCAAGACGACGAGAGAGGACAGCGCGGCGGGCCAGCTCAAGTGGGAGCTCGACCGACTCGGGAGTGTCCTTCTGGGCTGCGCGCGCGACAACGCCGTCCCCGCCGGCGGCGCGCTCGCCGTCGACCGGAGGGGCTTCTCGCGCGCCGTCACGGCCCTCGTCGAGGCCGACCCGCTCATTGAGGTCGTCCGCGAGCGCGTGGAGCGGCTGCCCGAGGGCCCGAGCGTCATAGCCGCCGGCCCCCTCTGCGCCGGAGAGCTCTTCGACGCCCTGGCCGCTCGCGTCGGCGGCGAGAGCATGAGCTTCTTCGACGCCGCCGCGCCCATTGTCGACGCCGACTCCCTCGACCGCGGGGTCGTGTTCGAGCAGTCCCGCTACGACGGGGGAGAGCGTGGCGACTACCTCAACTGTCCGCTCGAGCGCGATCAGTACGACCGCCTCGTGGAGGAGATCGTGGGCGCCGAGCGCGTGCTCGCGCGCGACTTCGAGCAGAAGGACCTCTTCTGTGCGTGCCAGCCGATCGAGGAGGTCGCCCGGACGGGTCACGACACGCTGCGACACGGCGCCCTGAAGCCCGTCGGGCTCGTTGACCCGCGCACGGGCAGGCGACCGTGGGCGGTCGTCCAGCTCCGCGCCGAGAACGCGGCGCGCACCGCCTACAACCTCGTCGGCTTCCAGACGAACCTGACCTGGCCCGAGCAGCGTCGTGTGTTCAGGCTGATTCCCGGCCTCGGGTCGGCGGAGTTTCTGCGCTACGGCGTCATGCACCGAAACTCGTTCGTCGACGCGCCCCATGCCCTCGACCGAACGTTCGCGATTCCGGGCACGCAGATTCGCCTTGCCGGCCAGATAACGGGCACCGAGGGCTACGTCGAGGCTATTGCGTCCGGCCTGCTCGCCGCCCTGAACGTCTACGCGGAGCTCACGGGCGCCGCGGGGGTCGAGCTGCCGGCAACCGGCTCCCTCGGCTCGCTCGTGCGCTACGCCACCGACCCCGAGACGGTTGGCTACCAGCCCATGCACGTCAACTTCGGCCTCTTCCCGCCGCTTGCGGACGCGCCCAGGAGAAAGGCCGAGCGTCACGCCGCGCTCGTTCGTCGCGCCCGCGCCGACCTCGACGCCTACCTCGCCTCCCGGCGAGACCTCTTCGACGGCGGACGCCCGTGAGCGCGCAGACCCCCGAGGCCGCGGCCCGCGAGCTCGACCAGCGCCGGCTCCAGGAGGCGATCGAGGGCTACCTCGCCCACCTCTCCGGCGTGCGCAACCTCTCCCCGAACACGACGCGCGCCTACGGCCAGGACCTTCGGGCGTTTCTCCTCTGGACGCAGCGCGAGGGCGTCTCGCCTCTGAGGGTGACCCACCGTGACCTCCGCGCGTACCTGCTCGAGCTCACGCGCGCGGGCTACTCGACCCGCACGATCGCCCGTCACCTCTCCGCCCTGAGGGGGCTCTACCGGTGGATGCTGCGAGAGGGGCTGTGCGACTCGGCCGCCGTGACGGCGCTGTCCAGTCCCAAGCTCGCGCGCACCCTCCCCAGGACCATGTCCGACGCCGACGTGCGCCGCCTGCTCGAGACCTGCGAGGGGAGCGGGCCCGTCGAGCTCAGGGACCGCGCCTTCCTCGAGCTGCTCTACGCGACCGGCGCGCGCATATCCGAGGTCGCGGGCCTCTCCGTCGACGACGTCGCGTTTGACCAGGGCTTGGTCAGCCTCTTCGGAAAGGGCTCAAAGGAGCGCGTCGTCCCCGTCTACCCCGTGGCGCTCGAGCGCGTCGAGTCCTACCTCGCGCGGGGGAGGGGCGCCCTCGCCCGCGCGGACCGGCCCACGAGCGCCCTGTTTCTCTCCACGCGCGGCAACCCCATGTCCGCCGACGCCCTCCGGACCGCCTTCGAGCGCCGCGTCGCCCAGGCCGGCCTCGACCCCGTGCTCACGCCGCACGCCATGCGCCACACCTTTGCGACGGAGCTGCTCGGCGGCGGGGCGGACCTGAGAAGCGTCCAGGAGCTTCTCGGCCATGAGAGCCTCGCCACGACCCAGGTTTACACGCACCTCTCCGTCGAGAGGCTGAAGGAGGCCGCCCGAAGCGCGCATCCGCGCTCGTAGTGCGTTCGTGGAGGCACATTTCCCCTCGACACGCGCCCCCACAGCGGCTATACTGTCAATTCGCTGTGCGTCCGCACGGCATACGTCACACGCGTGGCTACTCGCGCACCGTGGTGCCCGTGACTAAAGCCAGGTCATGGGTGGTGCGTCGGGGTCGACCCCACGCGGAGGATCAACCACAGGAGGTTTACCATGGCTAAGATCACTATCCAGACCCTGCTCGACGCCGGCTGCCACTACGGCCACCAGACCCGTCGCTGGAACCCGAAGATGAAGCCGTTCATTTTCGGTGAGCGCAACGGGATCTACATTCTTGACCTCAAGAAGACCATGATCGGCGCCGACCGTGCCTACACCTTCCTCAAGGAGACGGCGGCCAAGGGCGGCTCCATTCTCTTCGTCGGCACCAAGAAGCAGGCCCAGGAGCCGATCGCGGCCCAGGCCGAGCGCTGCGGCATGCCCTACATCAACCAGCGCTGGCTCGGCGGCATGCTCACCAACTTCGTGACCATGCGCTCCCGCATTTCCCGCATGGAGGAGCTCGAGGCCATGGTCGAGGACGGCCGCATGGCCACCCTGCCCAAGAAGGAGCAGGCGCTGCTCACCAAGGAGCTCGAGAAGCTCCAGAAGAACCTCGGTGGCGTCCGCACCATGACTGCCCTTCCGCAGGCCATTTTCGTCGTTGACACCAAGCGCGAGGAGATTGCCATCCGCGAGGCCAACCGCCTGCACATTCCCGTTGTCGGCCTGCTCGACACCAACTCCGACCCCGACGTCGTCGACTACGGCGTGCCCGCCAACGACGACGCCATTCGCTCCGTCTCCCTCATGTGCGAGCTCATGGCCGACGCCGTCCTCGCCGGCTCCGGCAAGGAGCAGATCACGGCTGAGGAGATGGCTGGCGAGGCCGCTCCCGCGGCCGAGGAGGCCCCGAGCGCCGACGCCACCCCCGCCGAGTAGACCCTCACCACAACGTTAGGAGATTAACCATGGCTCAGGTTACCGCCGCTCTCGTCAAGCAGCTCCGCGAGATGACTGACTCGCCGATGATGGAGTGCAAGAAGGCCCTCGTCGAGGCTGATGGCGACATCGACAAGGCCGTCGACATTCTCCGCACCATGGGCATTGCCAAGGCCGTCAAGCGCGCCGGCCGCGACACCAACGAGGGCACCATTGCCGCCTACGTCTCCGAGGACGGCAAGCTCGGCGCCCTGCTCGAGCTCACCTGCGAGACCGACTTCGTCGGCACCAACCCCAAGTTTACCGGCTTCGCGCTCGACCTTGCCAAGATCGTCGCCGAGAACGACCCCGCCGACGTCGAGGCCCTCAAGGCCTGCCCCATGGGCGAGTCCACGGTCGACGCCGAGCTCACCGAAATGATTCACGTCATTGGCGAGAACATGAAGGTCGCCCGCTTCCAGCGCGTCGTCGCTGAGGACGGCGCTCTCGGCAGCTACGTCCACCTTGGCGGCAAGCTCGCCGACATTGTGACCTTCAAGCTCGGCAAGGCCGAGACCGCCGCGAACGAGCAGTTCAAGACCTTCGCGCACGACGTTGCCATGCAGGTCGCCGCTGCCGCGCCCGTCTCCGCTCGCCGCGACGACGTCCCCGCCGACGTCATTGAGCACGAGCTCTCGATCTACAAGGCCCAGGCCGCCGAGTCCGGCAAGCCCGAGGCGATTCAGGAGAAGATGGCTCAGGGGCGTCTCGAGAAGTACTTCAAGGAGAGCGTCCTCACCGAGCAGGAGTTCGTCAAGGACGGCTCGCTCACGATCGGCCAGCTCGCCAAGAACGTCTCCAAGGACGTTGACGACACGATCGAGGTCATGAGCTTCGTCCGCTACACCTTCGGCGACGCCGAGTAGCGACAGCACCACAGACTTGCACGGGGCCGGCGAGTAAATCGCCGGCCCCGTTCTCATGTGTGGAGAAGCCCCCGCTCGGACGGTCCTTCTCGCCCGCTCTGCTAGAATCTCGACAGTTACGTTACCCGCCCCGGTCCGGGGACGAAGAAAGCGAGGTAGGCTTGTCTGACATTCGATACAAGCGCGTCCTGCTCAAGCTCTCTGGCGAGGCCCTCATGGGCGGTCAGGAATACGGCATCGACGCGGCCGTCCCGCAGCGCCTCGCCGAGGAGATCAAGCCCGTCTGGGAGGCCGGCGTCCAGGTCGCCATCGTCGTTGGTGGCGGCAACATATTCCGCGGCCTCACCGGGGCCGCCGCCGGCATGGACCGCGCGCAGGGCGACAACATGGGCATGCTCGCCACCGTCATCAACTCCCTTGCCCTTCAGGACTGCTTTGAGCGCAATGGCATGGACTGCCGCGTCATGAGCGCGATCGAGATGCGTCAGATCGCGGAGCCCTACATTCGCCGCCGCGCGATTCGCCACCTCGAGAAGGGGCGCATCACGATCTACGCCGCCGGCACCGGCAACCCCTACTTCACGACCGATACCGCCGCAGCGCTGCGCGCCTGCGAGATCGGCGCCGAGGTCCTCATGAAGGCCACGAACGTCGACGGCATATACGACGCCGACCCGCGGACCAACCCCAACGCCCGGCGCTTTGACACCATAACCTACCGCGAGGTGCTCAACCGCGACCTCAAGGTCATGGACGCCACCGCCACGGCGCTCTGCCATGACAACCACATGCCGATCATGGTCTTTGACATAAAGCAGCCCGGCGTGTTCCTGAGCGCCGTCAGCGGCGAGAACGTTGGCACGACCGTCGTCGAGGAGGACTAGACATGAGCCAGTACACCGACCGCGCCGAGAAGAACATGGGCAAGTGCCTGGAGACGCTCAAGGTCAACTTCGCCCGCGTCCGCACCGGTCGCGCGAACGCGCAGATCCTCGCGCCCATTATGGTCGACTACTACGGCCAGCCGACCCCTATTACCCAGCTCGCCGGAATCAAGGTGCCCGAGGCCTCCATGCTCGTCGTCGAGCCGTGGGACAAGAGCGCCCTGCGCGCCATAGAGAAGGCCATTGAGAGCTCCGATCTCGGCATTACCCCGTCCAACGACGGCACCTCGATTCGCCTGCCGTTCCCCAAGCCCACCGAGGAGCGCCGCAAGGAGCTCGTCAAGGAGTGCAAGGAGCTCGCCGAGGAGGCGCGCGTCTCCGTCCGCAACGTCCGCCGCGACGTCAACGGCAAGATCGAGCGCGACGAGGAGCTCTCTGACGACGAGCAGTCGCGCGAGAAGAAGGCCGTTCAGAAGATCACCGACTCCTACGTCGCCAAGATCGAGGAGCTGCTCAAGACCAAGAGCGCCGAGGTCATGGAGATCTAGTGCAGCGCGACGACGACAAGCTGAGGGCCTACTACGCCGACGCGCCCGAGGGGCTCTCCCTCGACGACCTCGACCTCGAGCGGGTGCCGAGGCACGTCTCCATAATCATGGACGGCAACGGACGCTGGGCGACCGCCCGCGGCCTCGATCGCTCCATGGGCCATGTCGCTGGTGTCGACGCGCTGCGCGAGGCGGTCACCACCAGCGTTCGCCTCGGCGTCGACGTCCTCTCCGTCTACGCGTTCTCGACGGAGAACTGGCGGCGTCCCCAGCACGAGGTCGATCTGCTCATGCACCTCTTTGCGACGACGCTCGTGAAGGAGCTCCCCCTCTTTCACCAGGAGAACGTCCGCCTTCTCTTCTTTGGCGACCTCACGGCGCTCCCGGAGAAGACGCGCGTCGTCTTTCAGCAGGGACTCGACGAGACCGCCGACCACACGGGCATGGTCTTCGCCCTTGCGGTCAACTACGGCTCGCGTGCCGAGATCGCCCGCGCCGCGCGAGAGGTGGCGCGTGAGGTCGCCGCTGGCGAGCTTTCGTGGGAGGACGTCGACGAGCGGGCGGTCTCGGACAGGCTCTACACCGCCGGGCTTCCCGACCCCGACCTCCTCATTCGCACCTCGGGCGAGCTTCGCCTCTCGAACTACCTGCTGTGGCAGCTCGCCTACACCGAGTTCTACGTCACGGACGCGCTGTGGCCCGACTTCACCAAGTGGGACTACCTGAGGGCCCTTCTCGCCTTCCAGGGTCGCAGCCGTCGTTTTGGAGGAGTTGTTCGCTCGTGAGTCGCACTAGCAGCGAGAAGGACCAGGAGCATAGGAGCGAGGGCCTTGACCGCCAGATCGAGCTCCTGGAGGGTCGCAGGGCCTCGAAGGAGGAGGCGCGTGCCGCCGGCGGCCTGCGCGGCCAGAAGGCGCGCAGTTCCGCCGAGAAGCTCCTCACCCGTTCCATGTCGGGGGCGATCTACGTCGTCGTGACGCTCGCGTGCGTCCTGTGCGGCCCCCTCGCCACAAGCGTCCTGATCGCCGCCGAGGCGTGGCTGTGCTGCTCCGAGTTCTTCAGAATCTGCCGCATGGGCGGGCGCATGCCCAACGAGTCGCTCGGTCTTGTGGCGGCGCTGCTCTTTCCCGCCGCCGCCTACCTGCATGGCCTCGCCGCGTGCGCGCTCGTCGTGCTGCTTCTGCTCGTCGCCTGCGCCTGCTGGTACGTGTTCACGCCCCGCGCGAACGTCGCCGACGTCGCCGTGACGGCGTTTGGCCCGCTCTACACCTCGCTGTGCTTTGTGAGCCTCATACTCGTCCGCAAGGTCGACACCGGGATCACCGGCGCGCTCGTGACGCTCGCGATCATGTTCTCCATTTGGGTGAACGACGCCTTCGCGTACTTCGTGGGCTCCGCAATCGGCTCGCACAAGCTCGCTCCCCGCATATCTCCGAGCAAGAGCGTCGAGGGCTTTGTCGGCGGGCTCGTCGGGTCGGTGCTCGTGTGGGTCCTTATCGCCCTGTTCGTCTTTGAGGACCTGAGCGTCGCCGGTGCCGTCGGGCTCGGCCTGGCCGTCGGTGCCGTCTCGGTCTTTGGCGACCTCTTCGAGTCGCGCCTCAAGCGCGGCGTCGGCGTCAAGGACTCCGGCAACGTCCTGCCCGGGCACGGCGGTCTGCTCGACCGCTCGGACTCCATGCTCTTCGGCGGCACGACCGCGCTCTTCCTTCTCTACCTTGGGGGGCTGCTATGACAAGAGGTGAGGGAGATCCCCTGCGCGTTGCGGTTCTCGGCTGCTCGGGCTCCATTGGGACGCAGACGCTCGACGTGTGCCGCAGGCACCCCGAGCGCCTTCGCGTGGTCGCGCTCTCCGTGAACGCCCAGACGTCCGCGCTCGTCTCGGCGGCGCGCGAGTTTGGTGCCAGACACGTTGCCGTCTCGAGCCCCGATCGCGCGGGGGACCCCTGCCTGAGCGAGCTTCCCGACGACTGCGAGCTTCTGAGCGGTCCCGAGGCCGCGGCGGAGCTTGCCGCTCTTCCAGACGTCGACGTCGTCGTGAACGCGCTCGTCGGGTTCGCCGGCATGCACGCCGGCTACGTCGCGCTCGAGCGCGGCAAGACGCTCGCCTACGCGAACAAGGAGTCGATCGTCTGCGGCGGAGACCTTCTCATGCCCCTTGTGAGGCCGGGCAAGCTCATTCCCGTCGACTCCGAGCACAGCGCGATCTTTCAGTGCCTGGTGGGGGAGCGCGACGCCGACCTCAGGCGAATCTGGCTCACCTGCTCGGGGGGTCCCTTCTACGGGCGGACGCGCGAGGACCTTGCAACGGTGAGCGCCGCCGACGCCCTTGCGCACCCCACCTGGACCATGGGGCCCAAGATCACCATTGACTGCTCCACGCTCATGAACAAGGGCCTCGAGGTCATAGAGGCGCACCACCTCTTTGGCGTCGACATTGACGCGATCAGCGTCCTCATTCACCGCCAGAGCAAGATTCACTCCATGGTCGAGTTCTCCGACGGTGTGGTGAAGGCGCAGCTCGGCGCCTCGGACATGCGAGCCCCGATCCAGTACGCCCTGAGCTACCCCGAGCGCTGGGAGGCGGTCGCCGACACCGTCGACTGGTGGGGCTGCGAGCCGCTCACCTTCGACGCTCCCGACCTCGACACCTTTGGCTGTCTTCGACTTGCCTGCGACGCGGGAAGGGTCGGCGGCACGCTGCCGTGCGCCATGAATGCGGCCAACGAGGTCGCCAACGCCGGGTTCCGTCAAGGTATGTGCGGTTTCCTCGACATAGAGCGCATCGTCTCCCGCGTCATGGACCAGACGTCGGTTGAGCGGGTAGAAAGCCTGGAACAACTCGACCAGGTCGACACCCTCGCTCGCGAGCGTGCCTCGGCCGTTCTCGCGGAGGTTCGTGGGTGAGCAGCGTGCTTGGTGTTCTTGTCACCGTCTTCTGGGGCGTCCTCGTCCTCTCCCTGCTCGTCTTCGCTCACGAGGGCGGACACTACCTCGCCGCGCGCGCCTGCCGCGTCCGCGCGACCGAGTTCTTCCTCGGGCTGCCCTGTCGCCTCAAGCTCTCGCGCAAGAGTGCCAAGGTCGGAACCGAGTTCGGCGTGACCCCGCTGCTTCTGGGCGGCTACACGCGCATTTGCGGCATGGAGGGAACCGAGGACCCGCTTCTTGCGCCCGCGCTCGACCTGGTCATGCGCCGTGGGCGCGTGAGGGCCCAGGAGGTTGCCGACGAGCTCGGCGTTGACCTCGACCGGGCCTACGAGCTGCTTGTCACCCTGAGCGACTGGGCGGCGATTCGCCCCTTCTACGACCCCGCGCTCGGCGAGGGCCCCTCCCAGTCGACCTATCCCGCCTCGTTCGAGACCGTGCGACGCGACGCCGCCCTCCTGACGGAGTACGACCGCGGGCATGACTTCGCCACTGAGGGGACAACCGAGGCCGGGCTTCCTCGCGAGACCGCCCTGTCGCCCGAGGCGTTTCTCGACCACGAGCGCTCGCGGACCTACCTGGGCGTCGGCTTTCTCAGGCGCTGCGCCATGCTGCTCGCTGGGCCGCTGGTGAACGTCCTTCTCGCCTTTGTGATCGTGACCTGCGCCCTCATGGTGCGCGGCGTCGACTACGTCTCGAACGTCAACGTCTTGGGCTCGGTCACCGAGGGCTCCCTTGCCGAGCGCTCCGGCCTTGAGGCGGGCGACGTCCTGACCTCGGTGGACGGCAGCGAGGTCTCCACATGGACGGAGATCGTGGAGGCCCTGAAGGGGCCCCTTTCCGAGGGGCGCGACTTCGAGATCACCTACGAGCGCGACGGCGCGGCGCACGAGGTTGTGATCGACCTGCCCGACGGCGAGCCGACCGAGCTGCTCGGCGTGAACGCCACGGTCGCCACCTACCACCCGACCCTTCCCGAGGCGACGTCGGTGACGTTTGACTACGTCGGCCAGGTCGCGGGCGCCGTCGCGCAGCTCCTGCAGCCCCAGCACACCATGGAGGTGCTCGACCAGTCGTCCTCGGTCGTCGGTATTGCCGTCATGACCTCCGAGGCCGCGTCGTCGGGCGCCTATGACCTCGCCGTCATTGTCGCGGCGATCTCCATGTCGCTCGGCTTCATGAACCTGCTGCCCATACCTCCCTTTGACGGCGGCAAGATCTTGATCGAGCTCGTGCAGCTCGTGATTCGCAGGCCGCTCCCGCAGCGCGCGGTCGTCGCCGTGAGCTACGTGGGCATGGCCTTCATACTCTTTGTCTTCGTCGTCGTGCTGAGAAACGACGTCGTGCGTTTTGTCTTCGGTTAGGAGCGGCCATGAGCGAGAGCCCTATGCGCGCTGCGCGCGAGCTCACCAGACCCGTGAGCGTGGGAGGCGTCGTCGTCGGGGGCGGGGCGCCGGTCTCGGTTCAGTCCATGTGCACGACCGACACTGCCGACGCCGCCGCCACGCTCGAGCAGATCGAGGGGCTGGCAGCGGCCGGCTGCGAGATCGTTCGCGTGGCGATTCCGAGCGCCGCGGCGTTGGACGGATTCTCTGAGATCTGCGCGCGGTCTCCGCTGCCCGTGGTCGCCGATATCCACTTCGACCACACGCTCGCGATCGAGGCGTGTCGCCGCGGGGCCGCCGCGCTGCGCGTGAACCCCGGCAACATAGGTGAGTGGGCCCGCGTGGACGCGGTCATAGACGAGGCTGGCGTCGCTGGGATTCCCATTCGCATCGGCGTCAATGCCGGTTCGCTCGACCCCGCCTTCGCCGAGCGCGAGGACCTCACGCACGTCGAGAAGCTCGTGGGCTCGGCGACCTCGTTCGTGGAGCATTTCCGCGAGCGCGGCTTTGCCGACATCGTCCTCTCCGCCAAGGCGCACGGCGTGCCCACGACCGTCGAGGTCAACCGCGCCCTCTCGCGCGAGCTGCCCGAGGTCCCGCTCCACATTGGCGTGACCGAGGCCGGCACCCTGAGGCAGGGGACCGTCAAGAACGCCGCCGCGATCGGTGCGCTGCTCATGGAGGGCATAGGCGACACCATGCGCCTCTCGCTCACCGCCGACCCGGTGGAGGAGGTCAACGTCGCCTGGGACCTGCTCTCGGCCGTGGGTCTTCGCCGTCTGCGTCCCGAGCTCGTGAGCTGTCCGACCTGCGGGCGCTGCCAGTGGGACCTCATGGGCGTCGCCGCCGAGGTGGAGCGCCGCCTGTCCGGCGTCCGCGCCCCGATCACGGTCGCCGTCATGGGCTGCGTGGTGAACGGACCCGGCGAGGCCAAGGGTGCCGACATCGGACTGGCCGGCGGTCGCGGCAAGGCCGTGCTCTTCGCCTCGGGCGAGAAGATCCGCACGGTCGACGAGGCGGACGCCGTCGACGAGCTCTTCGCCGAGATCGAACGCCGCTTCGCCTGAGTCGTCCGGACCCGCGGCGGGCAGGGCAACCTCCGGCGCTCGGACAGCTTGCCGAGGAGGGCGCTCGGCAAGAACTCGCGGCGGA
>CASEQJ010000017.1 GCA_949290055.1 uncultured Olsenella sp.
GGCCAGTGCGCCTACCCCGCGCGCGTCCGCAAGGGCCTGCACATGTACGGCCACATGGGCGACGAGCGCGTGACGGTCAAGAACCTCAAGCTCGTCCGCATCGACGCCGAGCAGAACCTCATGCTCGTCAAGGGCGCTGTCCCCGGCGGCAAGAACGCTCTCGTCCAGGTCCGCATGGCCTAAGTGCCAGGAAAACTCTTAGGCTAACAAGGAGGACAGAATGTCCAAGTACGCAATCAAGAACGCTGAGGGGGCTCAGGTCGCGGAGGCCGAGCTCGCCGACGGCGTCTTCGGCATTGAGCCGAACATTCCCGTCATTCACCAGGTCGTGGTCTGCCAGGACAGCTGCGCTCGTCAGGGCACCCACGCCGTGAAGAACCGCCACGACGTCTCGGGCGGCGGCGCCAAGCCCTACCGTCAGAAGGGCACCGGCCGCGCTCGCCAGGGTTCCACCCGCGCCGCGCAGTGGACCGGCGGCGGCGTCGTCTTTGGCCCCACCCCGCGCACCCACAACAAGCGCATTAACAACAAGATGGTGAAGCTGGCCATGCGCTCCGTGCTCTCCGGCAAGGTCGCCGACCAGGAGCTCGTGCTCGTCGACGCCCTCTCCTTCGAGAAGCCGTCCACGAAGCAGGCCAAGGCCCTTCTCGCCGGCCTCGGCATTGGCGACAAGCGCGTGACGATCGTCGTTCCCGACGACGACGTCAACACCTACCTGTCGTTCCGCAACCTCGTCGGCGTCAGCGTCATTGGCGTCTCCGAGGCCACCACGCGCACCCTGATCGACAACGGCGCGCTCGTCATGACCGCCGACATCGCGAAGCAGTTCGAGGAGGTGCTCGCATAATGAACTCCGCCTACGACGTCATCATTCGCCCGATCGTCTCCGAGCGTTCCTTCGACCTCATCGAGCAGGGCAAGTACACCTTCGAGGTGGCCAAGTCCGCCCCCAAGGAGGAGATCGCCAGCGCCGTTGAGAAGCTCTTCGGCGTCCACGTGGTCAAGGTCAACACGATCAACGTCTCCGGCAAGAAGAAGCGCGTCCGCTACCAGACCCCTGGTACCACGCGCTCCTGGAAGAAGGCCGTCGTGACGCTCGCCCCCGGCGAGACGATCGAGATCTTCGGCAGCCAGCAGGCCGCTGAGTAGCGCTTCCGCCCGGGTCCCTCATGGGGCTCGGGCAGCATGCCGCGCGGTATGGATACGCGCGGTACCGTGGTAATCCGGTGTCGGTTCGCCACTCCCTGAGCGGGCCGGCCAACGGAAAAGAAGGGAAAGGTTTCAATGGCAGTCAAGCACCTCAAGCCCACGAGCGCCGGCAGGCGTTTCCAGACGGTCTCGGACTTCTCCGAGATCACCTGCACCACGCCCGAGAAGTCGCTTCTCGAGCCCCTGCCCAAGAAGGCCGGCCGCAACAACAACGGCCGCATCACCACCCGTCACCAGGGTGGCGGCCACAAGCGTCAGTACCGCAAGATCGACTTCAAGCGCCGCAAGGACGACGTCCCGGCCAAGGTCGCCACGATCGAGTACGACCCCAACCGCTCCGCCCGCATTGCGCTGCTCCACTACGTTGACGGCGCCAAGGCCTACATTCTGTGCCCCGAGGGCCTGCACGTGGGCGACACCGTCGTCTCCGGCGTGAAGGACATCGACATCAAGCCCGGCAACTGCATGCCGCTCTCCGAGATCCCGGTCGGCACGCTCGTCCACGCCGTCGAGTTCCAGCCCGGCAAGGGTGCGGCCATGGCGCGTGCCGCCGGCACCTCCGTCCAGCTCATGGGCAAGGACAACGGCTACGCCGTCCTGCGCATGCCCTCCTCCGAGCTTCGCCGCGTCCTGCTCACCTGCCGCGCCACCATTGGTGAGGTCGGCAACGCCGAGCACTCCAACATTGTCGTCGGCAAGGCCGGCCGCAGCCGCTGGGCCGGTGTCCGCCCGACCGTCCGTGGTACCGTCATGAACCCGGTCGACCACCCGCACGGCGGCGGCGAGGGCAAGAACCACACCTCCGGCCGTCCGTCCGTGACGCGGCCGTCCGTCCGTGACGCCCTGGGGCAAGCCGACGAAGGGTTACAAGACGCGCGACCCGAAGAAGGCCTCCAACCGCCTGATCATCCGTCGCCGCAAGTCCAAGTAGTCGGAACACGAGTAGTAGGAGATAGAAAGCATGAGCAGAAGTCTCAAGAAGGGCCCGTTCGTGGAGACTCGCCTCCTCGCGCGTGTCGCCGCTCAGAACGAGGCCGGCACCAAGGAGGTCATCAAGACCTGGTCGCGCTCCTCGACCATCTTCCCCGAGATGGTTGGTCACACGATCGCCGTCCACGACGGCCGCAAGCACGTGCCCGTGTACGTCACCGAGTCCATGGTCGGGCACAAGCTGGGCGAGTTTGCGCCCACCCGCACGTTCCGTGGCCACAAGGCCAACTAGGGAGGTAGGAGCTAGATGCCTCAGAACAACACCAACGAGGTGCGCGCGACCGCCAAGTACGTGCGCGTTGCCCCGCGCAAGGCCCGCGCCGTCGTGTCGCTGATCCGCAACCTCCCCGTCGAGAAGGCCCTCGAGGTCCTGCAGTTCTCGACCCGCGCCGCCTCCGTGGACGTGGCCAAGGTCCTGCGCTCCGCGATCGCCAACGCCGAGAACAACAACGGCATGCGTGGCGACAACCTCTACGTCAAGCTCGCCTACGTTGACGAGGGTCCGACCCTCAAGCGCATTCGTCCGCGCGCCAAGGGCTCCGCTTCCCGCATCAACAAGCGCATGAGCCACATCACCGTCGTCGTCGCTCCGCGAAAGGAGGCGTAAGCGAGCATGGGTCACAAGGTTCAGCCTACCGGCTTCCGTCTCGGCATCACCGAGGAGTGGCGTTCCCGCTGGTACGCCGATAAGAACTACGCCGAGACCCTCGGCAACGACCTCGCCGTCCGCAAGTACCTCGAGAAGCGTCTTGCGAAGGCCGCCCTCTCCCGCGTCGACATCGAGCGCGCCGGCGAGAAGGTCAAGGTCACGATCTACACCGCCCGCCCGGGCATCGTGATCGGCAAGAAGGGCGCCGACATTGACGTCCTCCGCTCCGACCTTGAGAAGGTCGTGGGCGTGGGCAAGGGCATGGTCAACGTCGACGTCATCGAGGTCAAGCGCCCCGAGCTCGACGCCAACCTCGTCGCCCAGTCGATTGCCGAGCAGCTCGAGCAGCGCGTCGCCTTCCGTCGCGCCATGCGCAAGGCCGTCCAGTCCGCCCGCAAGGCCGGCGCCAAGGGCATTCGTATTCAGTGCTCCGGCCGTCTGAACGGCGCGGAGATGGGCCGTCGCGAGTGGTACCGCGAGGGTCGCGTGCCCCTGCACACCCTGCGTGCCGTGATCGACTACGGCCAGTCCACCGCTCGCACCACCATGGGTGCCTGCGGCGTCAAGGTTTGGATTTACTTCGGCGAGAAGCTGCCCGGCCAGGCCACGCCCCGTCCGGCGCTCGAGGGCTCCTCGCGTCCTCGCCGCGGTCGCAATGAGAGGAGGGCTCGCTAATGCTCGCACCTAAGCGCGTCCTGCACCGCAAGGTCCAGCGCGGCTCCATGAAGGGTCACGCCAAGGGCAACACCGAGCTGCACTTTGGTTCCTACGGCATCCAGGCTCTCGAGGCCCACTGGATCACCAACCGCCAGATTGAGGCCTGCCGTGTTGCCATGACCCGTTACATGAAGCGTGGCGGCAAGGTCTGGATCACGATCTTCCCCGACAAGCCGATTACCAAGAAGCCGGCCGAGACCCGCATGGGCTCCGGTAAGGGCAACCCCGAGGAGTGGGTGGCCGTCGTCAAGCCGGGCCGCATCATGTTCGAGATTGACGGCGTGTCCGACGAGGTGGCTCGTGAGGCGCTGCGTCTTGCCCAGCACAAGCTGCCGATCAAGACCAAGATCGTCGCCCGCACCGACAAGGACGGGGAGGAATAGTCAATGAAGTACAAGGACATTCAGGCCATGAGCGACGACGAGCTCGCCAAGAAGCTGGAGGAGGGCCGCGCGGAGCTCTTCAACCTCCGTTTCCAGATGGCCACGAGCCAGCTTGACAACACGGCTCGCGTCAAGCTCGTGAAGAAGGACATCGCGCGCGTTCAGACCGAGCAGCGCGCCCGTCAGATCGCCGCGGAGAAGTCCGCCGCCCAGAACTAGCAGGAGATATGACTATGGCTGAGACCGAGAAGAGGAACGCGCGCAAGGTCGTCACCGGGACGGTCGTCTCCATTTCTGGCGACAAGTCCATTACGGTGAAGATCGACTACCGCAAGCGCCACCCCAAGTACGGCAAGATGATGACCATCTCGAAGAAGCTCCACGCGCACGACGAGAAGAACGAGTGCGGCGTCGGCGACCTCGTGACCGTCATGGAGACGCGTCCGCTCTCCAAGACCAAGCGCTGGCGTCTCGTGGAGATCGTCGAGCGCGCCAAGTAAGTATCAGTGACGAGTCCTCAGACGTGCGTCGCGCGAGTGGGCGCACCTCTCGGAGGGCAGGTTCGGAGGAACACCAATGATTCAGATGGAGACCATGCTCAACGTCGCTGACAACAGCGGCGCTCGGCGCGTGAAGTGCGTCAAGGTCCTCGGTGGCTCCAAGCGTCGCTACGCCGGCCTTGCCGACGTCATCATCGGCGCCGTTCAGGAGGCCACCCCGGGCGGCTCCGTGAAGAAGGGCGACATCGTCCGCTGCGTAATCGTGCGCACCACCAAGGAGACCCGCCGCAAGGACGGCAGCTACATTAAGTTCGACCAGAACGCCTGCGTGCTGGTCGACAAGGAGGGCGAGCCCAAGGGCACCCGTATCTTCGGGCCCGTCGCTCGCGAGCTCCGCGACCACAAGTACATGAAGATCGTCTCGCTCGCGCCTGAGACGCTCTAGGGAGTGAGTGAATATGGCGAAGATGAACGTGAAGACGGGCGACAAGGTCGTCGTCCTCTCCGGTAAGGACAAGGGCAAGGAGAGCGTGATCATTCGCGCCCTGCCCGCCGAGGGCAAGGTCGTCGTCGAGGGCGTCGCCGTCGTCAAGAAGGCCGTCCGCCCGACCGCCCAGAACCAGCAGGGTGGCTTCGTCGAGAAGGAGGCCGCCATTGACGTGTCCAACGTCATGCTGGTGTGCCCCAAGTGCGGCAAGCCCACCCGCGTCGGTCACGACGTGAACGACAAGGGCGACAAGGTCCGCGTCTGCAAGAAGTGCGGCGCCCAGTTCTAAGAGCCTGAGCCCCACGTACCTGACCGGAGCCCCCGGATTTCCTTCGAGAAGTGCGCTTCGCGGAACTTCTCTTCGGAAATCCGGGGGCTCCTTCCGTTGACGCGCATGCTCAGGCTCGTTCTTGTCGCCGCCCTGGTCTGTGCTCTTCGATACGCGACTTCCAACGTTTTCGGGGGTCGAAACGTTGGAAGTCGCGTACTGGGGATTGGCGATACGCGATTTCCAACACTTTGAGTGTCTCAAACGTTGGAAGTCGCGTATTTGCAAGAGCGGGCGCCGGGCGAGAAGAACGCGCGAGTTTGTGCATAAACGGTGCCGAGGAGTTCGTCGTTCCCTTTTGTGGAGAAAGGGCGTAATATGTTTCCTTGCGTCCGTAGGTAGGGAGGATTCTGCCTCGGGCACATGACAAGGCTCCCCGCCCCGCCAAGGCAGGGAGGCACGAGGTTGGAAACCCCGTGCTGAGAACCCCAAGATCTAAGGAGTGAACATGGCAGACAAGTACGTCCCGCGTCTCAAGGAGCAGTATTTCGCCACCGTGCGTGACGAGCTCCAGAAGCAGTTTGGCTACAAGAACGTCAACCAGATTCCCAAGATCGAGAAGATCGTGGTGAACATGGGCGTCGGCGAGGCCGCCACGGACGCCAAGGCCATCGACGGCGCCGTCGCCGACCTTCGCGCGATCACCGGCCAGCAGCCGCTGATCACCCACGCCCGCAAGTCCATCGCCACCTTCAAGCTTCGTGCCGGCATGCCGATCGGAGCCAAGGTGACCCTGCGCGGCGACCGCATGTGGGAGTTCTTTGACCGCCTGATCTCCATTGCCATTCCGCGCATCCGCGACTTCCGCGGCATCTCCCCGAAGAGCTTCGACGGCCGTGGCAACTTCTCCATGGGCGTCACCGAGCAGCTGATCTTCCCGGAGATCGACTTCGACAAGATCGACCACACCCGCGGCATGGACATCACCATCGTGACCACCGCTCAGACCGACGAGGAGGGCAAGGCGCTTCTGTCCGCCTTCCACTTCCCGTTCAAGGCTGAGTAGGTCGAATACCAACAAGACGCCCCGCGCGAGCGGGGCGCCGGGATTGCACTGAAGGAGGATTTGTGGCTAAGACATCGATGATCGTCAAGGCTCAGCGCGAGCCGAAGTTCTCGACGCGCAAGCAGAACCGTTGCCAGCGTTGTGGGCGTCCCCACTCCGTCTATCGCAAGTTCGGCCTCTGCCGCGTGTGCTTCCGCGAGCTTGCGAGCAAGGGCGAGCTTCCTGGCGTCCGCAAGGCGAGCTGGTAGGGCGCAGGGCTCTGGCGCCCAGGCGCACGCGCCACGGGTGCGGGCGAACCGGGCACTCAGGTTCATCATTACCGAAGGAGAATGATCCATGAAGATCACTGATCCCATTTCCGACATGCTGACGCGCATCCGCAACGCGAACGCAGCCAACAAGGCCGAGGTGTCCATGCCCTCGACCAAGGTGCTCGTCGAGGTTGCCCGCGTCATCTGCGAGGAGGGCTACATCGCGGGCTACGAGGTCGAGGACACGACCCCGCAGAAGACCCTCCACATTACCCTCAAGTACGGCGACCGCCACGCCAAGGTCATTCGCGGCATTCGCCGCATCTCCAAGCCTGGCCTTCGCATTTACTCCACCGCGGACAGGCTTCCGCGCGTGCTCGGCGGCCTCGGCACCGCCGTCATCTCCACCTCCAAGGGCATGATGTGCGACCGCGACGCCCGCAAGCAGGGCATTGGCGGCGAGGTCATCGCCTACGTCTGGTAACTCTCGGCAGGAATGAAAGGAGACAGCCGTGTCTCGAATTGGTAAGCAGCCTGTCCAGGTTCCGGCCGGAGTCACTGTGACAGTCAACGGCACCACCGTCACCGTCAAGGGTGGCAAGGGTGAGCTCACCCGTACCTTCTCCGACCTCGTTGAGATCAAGGAGGAGGGCGAGGAGCTCCACGTCGTCCGCGTCGACGAGTCCACCGCGTCCAACGCGCAGCAGGGCCTCACGCGCACCCTCCTTCACAACATGGTCGTGGGCGTCTCCGAGGGCTTTGAGAAGAAGCTCGAGCTCACCGGCGTCGGCTACCGCGCCACGCTCAAGGGCAAGGACCTCGACCTCTCCCTCGGCTACTCTCACCCCGTGGTCTACCCGGCCCCCGAGAACATCACCTTCGAGGTGCCCGACAACACCCACATTACCGTCAAGGGCATTTCCAAGGAGCAGGTGGGCCAGGTCGCGGCCGAGATTCGCATGAAGCGCCCGCCCGAGCCGTACAAGGGCAAGGGCATTCACTACGAGGGCGAGCACATTCGCAGGAAGCTCGGCAAGGCCGCCAAGTAGCCTCGAGGCTTATAAAAGACCGTCACCCCGTCAGGTGGCGGCACGTCTAAGGAGAAGGAATGAACAAGCAGCAGGCGAAGAAGGCCGGTCTCAAGCGCCGCGAGCGCCGCGTCCGCGCCAAGATCTTCGGCACCGCTGAGCGTCCGCGCCTCAGCGTGCACCGCACCAACGCAAACATCTACGCTCAGGTCATCGATGACGCCGACGGCAAGACCATCTGCTCTGCCTCGACCCTCGACCCCGAGTTCCGCGCCACGGGCAAGATCGGCTCCAACAAGGAGGCCGCCGAGTTCGTGGGTGAGCTCGTGGGCAAGCGCGCCGTCGAGAAGGGCGTCACCGAGGTCACCTTCGACCGCGGTGGTCGCATCTATCACGGCCGTGTCAAGGCTCTGGCAGACGGTGCCCGCAACGCGGGCCTGAAGTTCTAGGAGGATTCAATGGCACGAGATCGCAAGCGCCAGCAGGACACGGATCTTCAGGAGCGCGTCGTCTTTATCCACCGTGTCTCCAAGACCGTCAAGGGCGGCCGTCGCATGTCCCTCGTCGCCCTCGTCGCCGTCGGTGACGGCAAGGGCAACGTCGGCCTCGGCATGGGCAAGTCCGCCGAGGTGCCCCTGGCCATTTCCAAGGGCGTCGAGGACGCCAAGAAGAACATGTTCCACGTCCCCGTTACCGAGGGCGGCACCATCCCGCACACCGTCGAGGGCCACTACGGCGCCGGCCACGTGCTGATCAAGCCGGCTATCGAGGGTACCGGCGTCATCGCCGGCGGCCCCGTCCGCCCGCTCTTCGAGCTCGCTGGCATTACCAACGTGCTCTCCAAGTCCCTCGGCACCAACAACGCCATGAACATCATCAAGGCCGCCGCCGAGGGCCTCAAGGAGCTCTCCAGCCCCGCTCAGACCGCCGAGCGTCGCGGGATCACGGTCAGCGAGATGTTCGCCGGGAAGGAGAACTAACCATGGCTCAGTCCCTCAAGATCAAGCTCGTCCGCAGCGCCGTGGCCTCCGTCAAGAAGGACCAGACGGCCACCTGCCGCGCCCTCGGCCTTCGCAAGATCGGCGATGTCGTGGAGCAGCCGGACAACCCGAGCATTCGTGGAATGATCTTCAAGGTCAAGCACCTTGTCGTCGTGGAAGAGAACTAGGAGTCACTCATGCAGCTCAACGATCTGCGTCCCGCGGAGGGCTCGCGCAAGAACCGCAAGCGCATCGGCCGCGGCAACTCGTCCGGTCACGGCACCACCGCCGGCCGCGGCACCAAGGGTCAGCTCTCCCGCTCCGGCGGCGGCAAGGGCAAGGGCTTCGAGGGCGGCCAGCAGCCGCTCGCCATGCGCCTGCCCAAGCTCCCCGGCTTCAAGAACCACAACCGCGTCGAGTACGCCCCGGTGAACGTCGCCCGTCTCGAGGCGCTGTTCGCCGACGGTGAGACCGTCGACGCCGACACCCTGGTTGCCAAGGGCGTCATTAAGCACAACTATGTTCCCGTGAAGGTCCTCGGCGACGGTGAGATCACCAAGAAGCTCACCGTCAAGGTGGACAAGGTCTCCGCCTCTGCCCAGGCCAAGATCGAGGCGGCCGGAGGAAAGGTCGAGCAGGCGTGCTAAAGGGAATCGCCAACGCGTTTCGCGTTCCGGAACTCAGGCAGAAGCTGCTGCTGACGGCGGCCATCCTGCTGCTGTATCGCTTCGGCGCCTACCTGCCCGTTCCGGGCGCGCCGTTCCAGGACCTGCTCGGTGCCTACCAGAGCGGGCTGTCCGAGAACGGCGCCATGGCGGTGCTCAACCTGTTCTCAGGCGGAGCCCTTTCCCGCATGTCCGTCTTCAGCCTCGGAATCATGCCCTACATTACGGCGCAGATCATTTTCCAGCTGCTCCAGGCCGTGATTCCGTCTCTTGGCGAGCTTGCCCGCGAGGGCGAGGCCGGTCAGCGCAGGATCACGCAGTACACGCGCTACCTCACGATCGGCCTCGCCCTGCTCAACGGCATTGGCTACCTGTTCATGTTCAGGAGCTACGGCGTGAGCCTCGCGAACACCGGCGCACCCGAGGCGCTTCTCGACGTCATGGTGGTCTTCACCATGGTCGTCGGTGCCATGGTGATCATGTGGCTCGGTGAGATCATTACCCAGCGCGGCGTCGGCAACGGCATGTCGCTGATCATTTTCGCGAACATTATGTCGGGCCTGCCCACCTCGCTGATCTCCTCGGTCACCGGCACGGGCAACATTGTGCTCACCGTCGTCACCATGCTGGTCATTGTCGCGATCATTCCGATCATTGTCTTTGTCGAGCGCGGTCAGCGCCGCATTCCGATTCAGTACGCCAAGCGCGTCGTGGGCCGTCGCATGATGGGCGGACAGGCCACCTACCTGCCGATCAAGGTCAACACCGCCGGCGTCGTGCCGATCATTTTCGCCTCGGCGATTCTCTATCTGCCGGCGCAGCTCGCGGTGTTCTTCCCGACGGTGCAGTGGGTGAACGACTTTGCCAACGCCCTCTCTTCCGGCTGGATCAACTGGGTGCTCTCGGTCGTGCTGATCGTCGCCTTTGCGTACTTCTACTCGTCGATGGTCTTCAACCCCAACGAGACTGCCGACCAGCTTCGCAAGCAGGGCGGCTTCATTCCCGGCGTTCGCCCGGGCTCTGCCACCGCCGCCTACATTAAGCGCACCATTGACCACGTGACGCTTCCGGGCGCCCTGTTCATGGCCGTGCTCGCCGTAGTCCCGACGATCATCTTCTGGTTCACGGGCAACTCGCTCGTCCAGGCGTTTGGCGGCACCTCGGTGCTGATCATGGTCGGCGTTGCCATGGACACGCTCTCCTCCATTGAGAGCCAGCTTAAGATGCACAATTACGACGGGTTCTTCAAGTAGCCCGTCGTCGGCAAGGTAGGAACAGCTCAGGCAAGGAAAGGCGGTCCGCATTATGAACATCGTTCTTCTCGGCGCCCCCGGCGCGGGCAAGGGTACCCAGGCACAGAAGCTGGTGGCTGAGTACGGCATTGCCCACATTTCCACCGGCGACCTTCTGCGCGCCGCCATTAAGGCCGGCACCAAGCTCGGCCAGAAGGCCAAGGGCTACATGGACGAGGGCAAGCTCGTTCCCGACGAGCTGGTCATTGACCTGGTCAAGGAGCGCCTCGAGGCCGATGACGCCCAGAAGGGCTTCATTCTTGACGGCTTCCCGCGCAACACCGCCCAGGCCGTGACGCTCGACTCCGAGCTCTCCGCCATGGGTCGCACGCTTGACGCCGCGCTGCTCGTCTCCGTCGAGCCCGACGTCATTGTCGAGCGCCTGAGCTCGCGTCGCACCTGCCGCTCCTGCGGCTACACCGCCCCCGCCGGCGTGGACACCTGCCCGCGCTGCGGCGGTGAGATGTACCAGCGCGACGACGACAAGCCCGAGACGATCCAGCACCGCCTCGACGTCTACCAGTCCCAGACCGCCCCGCTGGTCGAGTACTACCGGGGTCACTCGATTCTCAAGGAGGTTGACGGAGACCGTCCCGTCGACGAGGTCTATGCCGACGTCAAGGTTCTTCTCGGTCTATGATCAAGATCAAGACACCTGTTGAGATCGAGCAGATGAAGGCCGCCGGGGCTCTGTCCAAGGCGGCCCTTCGTCGTGCCGGCAGCCTGGTGAGGCCCGGTGCCACCACCCTGGAGATCGACCAGGTGGTGGAGGGCTTCATCAGGCTCCACGGCGCCGTCCCCACCTTCAAGGGCTACGGCGGCTTCCCCGGCAGCGTCTGCTCCTCCGTCAACGAGCAGATCGTGCACGGTATTCCCTCTCGCAGCGTCGTTCTCCAGGAGGGCGACATCGTCTCCATTGACACCGGCGCCACCTATCAGGGCTGGGTCGGGGACAACGCGTGGACCTTCTACGTTGGCACGCCCTCCGAGGAGTGGCGCGCCCTCTGCGAGGTGACGCGCGACTGCCTGAAGGCTGCCATTGAGCAGGCCGTCCCGGGCAACCACCTCGGCGACATTGGCGCCGCCGTGCAGGAGCTCGCCGAGGGCAACGGCTACGGCGTCGTGCGGGACTACGTCGGCCACGGCGTGGGGCGAGAAATGCACGAGGAGCCCGAGGTCAGAAACTACGGCAAGCGCGGCCGCGGCGTGAAGCTGCAGGCGGGCATGGTCATTGCGATCGAGCCCATGATCTGTCTCGGCACCTACCGCTGCCACACGCTTGCCAACGGCTGGACCGTCGTCACCGACGACGGCAAGCCGGCCGCGCACTACGAGAACACCGTCGCGGTCACCGCGGACGGCCCGGTGATCCTCACGCAGGACGAGAAGGGTCCGTGGTGTCCCATGCAGGGAGGCGTCGACGAGTAGGCGCCTCTTGTGTGCGTCTCATGCAGCGCGAGAAGCGCCGTGTGGAACGCTCGTGAATTTTCGGTATGATAGTTGGTCGCTGTCGGAGTGGAGAGGTAGTCAATTTGAGCAAGCAGGACGCAATCGAGCTGGAGGGCAAGGTCGTCGAGCCCCTGCCCAACGCGATGTTCAACGTGGAGCTCGAGAACGGTAAGACCATTCTCTGCACCATTTCGGGAAAGATTCGCATGAACTACATTCGAATCCTCCCGGGCGACAAGGTCGTCGTGGAGATCTCTCCCTACGACCTCACCAGGGGGCGCATCACCTACCGCTACAAGTAGGGGGTACGTCCGCTTTTCAGCTGTGGATATTCACGCCAGCGGCTGGGCGAGTAGATAGTTCGTGTCAGCACTACCGGAAGGAAGACGCATGAAGGTACGTCCTTCGGTCAAGAAGATGTGCGACAAGTGCAAGGTCATTCGTCGCCACGGCAAGGTTTACGTCATCTGCGAGAACCCGCGCCACAAGCAGCGTCAGGGCTAAGGAAGGAGCTCCAAGTTGGCCCGTATTAACGGCGTCGACCTGCCGCGCGACAAGCGCGTTGAGGTCGGACTCACCTACATCTTCGGCATCGGCCAGACCCGCGCCACCAAGATCTGCGCGGAGACCGGTGTCAACCCCGATACCCGCGTGAAGGACCTGACGGAGGAGGAAGTCACCAAGATCCGTGACTTCATCGACGCCAACTACACCACCGAGGGTGACCTTCGCCGCGAGGTTCGCCAGAACACCGCCCGACTGATGGAGATTGGCTGCTACCGCGGCCTCCGTCACCGCAAGGGCCTTCCTGTCCACGGTCAGCGCACCCACACCAACGCTCGCACCCGCAAGGGCAAGAAGCGTCAGATCGGTGCCAAGAAGAGGGGCTAGGGAGTAGACAATGCCGCAGAAGAAGAACCAGCGCACCACCCGCGTGCGCCGCTCCGAGCGCAAGAACATCGCCGTGGGTCAGGCCCACATCAAGAGCACGTTCAACAACACAATCGTCTCGATCACCGACCCGCAGGGCAACGTGATCTCCTGGCAGTCCGGTGGCACCGTCGGCTTCAAGGGCTCCCGCAAGTCCACGCCGTTCGCCGCCCAGCTCGCCGCCGAGGCCGCTGCCAAGGCGGCCATGGAGCACGGCCTGCACAAGGTCGCCGTGTTCGTCAAGGGCCCCGGCTCCGGCCGCGAGACCGCAATCCGCTCCCTGCAGGCCGCCGGTCTCGAGGTGTCGGGCATCCAGGACAAGACCCCCATCGCGCACAACGGTTGCCGTCTGAGCAAGCGTCGCCGCGTGTAGCTAGGAGGAATATCAATGGCTATCGATAGGACCCCGGTCCTCAAGAGGTGCCGCCAGCTCGGCATCGACCCCGTCGTGATGGGTATCAACAAGACCTCCAACCGCGAGCCGAAGCGCCGTCGTCGCCAGGAGAGCGAGTACGGCATGCAGCTCCGCGAGAAGCAGAAGGCCAAGTTCATTTACGGCGTTCTCGAGAAGCAGTTCCGTCGCTACTACGTCCTCGCCATGAAGCGCGAGGGCATTACCGGCGACAACCTCATGAGCCTGCTCGAGTGCCGTCTGGACAACGTCGTCTTCCGTCTCGGCTTTGCCCGCACCCGCAAGGAGGCCCGTCAGACCGTCCGTCACGGCCACATCACCGTGAACGGCCGTCGCGTCGACATTCCCTCCTACCAGGTGAAGACCGGCGACGTGATCGCCGTCGCCGAGAAGGCTCGCGACCTTCTCCCGATCAAGGAGGCCCTCATCGCCTCCGAGCACATGGCGGTTCCCGCCTGGCTCGAGGTGGACATCGAGAAGCTCAAGGGCACCGTCCTCCAGCTCCCCACGCGCGACCAGATCGACCTCGACATCGACGCGCAGCTGATCGTCGAGCTCTACTCCAAGTAGTAGGCCCGACCAGATTTGGAGGTAGCAATGTCCGAATTCATCCGACCCCAGGTGTCGGTCGAGGAGATCAACGACAAGCTCGCCCGCGTGAGCGCCGAGCCGCTTGAGCGTGGCTATGGTGACACGCTCGGCAACTCGCTTCGCCGCGTGCTCCTGTCGTCGCTCTCCGGCGCTGCCGTCGAGGCCATCCAGATCGATGGCATACAGCACGAGTTCACCACCGTCGAGGGCGTCTACGAGGACGTCACCGACATCGTGCTCAACGTGAAGGGCCTCGTGTTCCGCTCCATGGGCACCGGCGACGAGGCCGAGGCCTCGATTTCGATCGACGGCCCCGCCACGGTCACCGGCGGCGACTTCGACATTCCCGCGGAGTTCGAGCTCGTCAACCCCGAGCACGTGATCTGCACGCTCGGTGCCGGCGCCCACCTCACCATGCGCATGCGCATTGGTGTGGGCCGCGGCTACGTCTCCGGCGAGGACAACGAGCGCGAGAACGACCCGATCGGGATCATTCACGTCGACTCGCTCTACTCGCCCGTGCGCCGCTGCGCCAAGGTCGTCGAGGCCTGCCGCGTCGGCCGTCACACCGACTACGACCGTCTCGTTCTCGAGGTGGAGACCAACGGCTCCATTTCCCCGCGCGACGCCGTCGTCGAGGCCGCCAACATAATCAACCAGCACATGTCTGCGTTCATGTGCCTGGCCGAGGAGGACGAGCCCGTCGAGGACGCCTCCATCTTCGCGACCGGCACCGTTGAGGACAACGTCGAGCTCGATAAGCAGATCGAGGATCTGGACCTCTCCGTCCGCTCCTACAACTGCCTCAAGCGCGCCGGCATTCACTCCGTGCGCCAGCTCGTGGAGTTCTCCGAGAACGACCTTCTCAACATTCGAAACTTTGGCGTTAAGTCCATCGAGGAAGTCAAGGACAAGCTCGAGACCATGGGCCTGTCCCTCAAGGCCTAGGCGCCGGATTTAGGAGTAGCGACAAATGCGACACAACAAGAAGAAGGGCATGAAGCTCGGCACCGACGCCAGCCACACCAAGGCCATGAAGCGTAGCCTGGTTCGCGCCCTGTTCGAGAACGACCGTATCAAGACGATCGACGTCCGCGCCAAGGCCATTCGCGCCGACGTTGACCACGTGATCACCTGGGCCAAGAAGGGCGATATCGCGAGCCGTCGTCTCGCCATCGCCACCGTGGGCGACAAGGACATCGTCCGCGAGGTCTTCGAGAAGGCCGCTCAGGGCATGTGGGCCGACCGCAACGGCGGCTACACCCGCATTATGAAGCTCGGCCCCCGCAAGGGTGACGGCGCCGAGATCGTAATCATGGAGCTCGTGACCGAGCCGGTCCAGCCCAAGGTCAAGAAGGCCGCTCCCGCCGCCAAGGTGACCAAGGTCGAGGAGGCCCCCGTCGAGGAGCCCAAGGCCGAGGAGGAGCCGGTCGTCGAGGAGACCGCCGCTGAGGAGGCTCCCGCCGAGGAGGCTGCCGAGGAGGAGAAGGCCGAGTAGTCTCGGTCCCTTCGAAGAGCGTCAGGGCCCCGGCCGCGTGCCGGGGCCTTTTTCGTTGCCTAAAAGGGCTCAGACCCCTATTCAGGCAGTGAGGCCTCACGGCGTCGCGCCCTTCTCGCCGTCTGAGACGCTGGCGGCAAAAGTGAGGTATTGGGTTTTGCGGGCACGCGTGCTTCTCGCCTGGCGATTCTCGAGGCTTTCTCTAAGGTATTGGGCAACACGTTTTATGTGGTAGGTCCCAAGCGCCAAGAAGAGAGAGGTTTTGCTCGTCCGCTTGTCTCAATCACCGAGGTTTTGCATTCCACAGGCGAGAAGGGCATCAAAGTTGTTGCCCAAAACAGGAAGAAACGTTTGAGAATCGGCGCGTGGGCGCGCACGGGGAGGTGGGGCATGATCGAGGTTCGTGACGCGTGCTTCTCGTTTGACGGCGAGAAGAACGTGCTCGATCGTGTCTCGCTCTGCCTGCGAGCGGGCGAGTGCGTGGTGCTGCGCGGCTCCAACGGCTCGGGCAAGTCCACGCTGGCCCGCCTGCTCAACGGCTCGCTTGTGCCGACGTCGGGAGCCGTTCTCGTTGACGGGCAGGGCGAGGGCCTGGCGCAGCTGGTGGGCTACGTCCGGCAGGACCCCCGCAACCAGATCGTGAGCGCGATCGTCTCCGACGAGGTCGCGTTTGGCCCGCGCAACCTCGGCCTGCCGCGCGAAGAGGTGCTCAAGCGCGTGGGGGAGGCGCTCGAGGCCTGCGGAATCTCCGCGCTGCGCGACCGCATGACCTCGGAGCTCTCGGGGGGCGAGCAGCAGCTCGTCGCGCTTGCGGGCGTGCTTGCCATGCGTCCGCGCTACCTCGTGCTCGACGAGGCCACCGCCATGCTCGACCGCCAGACGCGAGGTCGCGTTGCCCGCATAGCGGAGGCGGCCGCCGCGAGTGGCGTGGGCGTGCTCGAGATCTCGCACCGTCCCGTGCTCGTCGCAGACCGCGTGCTGACCATGGGCAGCGGGCGCTTCTCCGAGGCGGACGAGCCTCCCGCCCAATCCGCGCCCCCGGTGCGCCCGCGCGCGACAAGCATGACAAGCACGCTCAGGGGAGAGCACCTGACGGTCGCGTATGGCGAGAAACCCGTGCTGAGGGACCTTTCCCTGAACCTGCGTGGCCTCACCCTGCTCACGGGCGCCTCCGGTGCAGGCAAGACCACGCTCGCGCGCGTGCTGGCGGGTGTCCTTGCGCCCGACGCCGGGGAGGTGACGCTCGACGGTCGTCCCGTGCGCGCCGGCGACGTGGGGCTTGCCTTCCAGCGCCCCGAAGACCAGCTCTTCTGTGACACGGTCCTCGACGACATAGCCTACGGCCCGTTCGCCCAGGGCCTTCCGGAGAAGGAGGCGCTTGCGTCCGCCCGCGAGGCGGCACGCTCCCTCGGCCTTGCGGAGGAGCTGCTGGACCGCTCGCCCTTTGAGCTCTCCGGCGGGCAAATGCGCCGCGTGGCCCTGGCTGGCGTGATCGCTGCGATGCCGGGCGCCTACGTGTTTGACGAGCCGACGGCCGGCTTGGACGAGAGGGGAATCCGAGACCTGCTCGAGCTGGTGGCCCGACTCGTGGGAGAGGGGGCCAGCGTGGTCGTCATAACCCACGACCCCGAGGAGTGGGAGCCGCTGTCTCCCGCCGTCGTCTGCCTGGAGGACGGCGAGCTGAGGGAGGGAAGCGTCCATGCGTAGGGTTCTCACGCCGGGGGCCTACGCCCCGGGGGCCACCGTCGTGCACCGCCTGGACCCGCGGGCGAAGCTGGTCTGCCTCCTCGCGTCTTCGGTCGCCGCATTCGCCGCTCCGGCGCCGTGGGGGCTCGCGGTCGTGGCGCTCGGCCTGCTCGCGACGCTCGTCGCAAGCCGGACGTCGCCGGCCACGGTTCTGCGCGGCCTGCGACCCGCGGCTCTCATACTCGCGCTCTCCGTCGTCTCTAATGCGGTCGTGCTGGTCGGCCAGCCGGGCGTCTCGGTCGAGGGGCTGGCGAGAAGCGCGGCGGTGGTGTGCCGCATAGCGCTCGTCGTGGGGTTTGCGCTCGCGTTCTCCTCAACCACGCCGCCGCCCGCCATGGCCGACGGCCTGGCCGCGCTCATGGCGCCGCTGCGTCGCGTGGGCGTTCCGGTGGGGGCGATTGCCATGTCGGCCTCGATCGCGCTGCGCTTCATACCGCTGACCGTGGAGGAGGTGGACCGCATACGCTGCGCCCAGCGCGCCCGCGGCGCACGGCTCGACGAGGGCGGCATGCTGCGGCGCGTGCGGTCGTGGGGGCAGGTCCTGGTCCCGCTCTTCGTGGGCCTCTTCCGACGCGCGGACGAGCTTGCGAGCGCCATGTGCGACCGCTGCTACACCGGCGAGCAGACGGTGCTTCTCGGTCCGCTCGCGCGACGGGACTGGGCCGCGCTTGTCGCCTGCGCGGCCTGGGCCGTGGCGGCGGTGGCCCTCTAGCGCGTACCGCCGCGTGCTACCCTAGTGTCCGTCGAGAGAGGGGAAAGGCATGTCCGAGGGCGGAACGCTCGTCATACGGCTCGGCTACCGCGGTGCCGACTTCGCCGGCTTCGCCGAGCAGCCGAGCGTGCGCACGGTGGCCGGCGAGCTGCGCCGCGCGCTGGAGACCACGCTGCGTCGCCCCTGCGAGCTCACCTGTGCGGGGCGCACGGACGCGGGCGTCCACGCGATCGCCCAGTACGTGAGCCTGCCCGTGAGCGAGGAGGAGCTTGCCCTTCCCGGCAGCCGCCTCGTGCGCTCCCTCTGCGCCCTCACGCCCGACGACCTCTCCGTTCAGGCGCTCTTTCGCGCCCCCGCGGGCTTCTCGGCACGCTTTGACGCCCTCAGTCGCAGCTACCGGTACAGGATAGCCGCCTCTCAGGCGCGCCCCGTGCTCGCGTGGGACCACAGCTGGTGGTACCGCGGCGAGCTGGACGTGGCGGCCATGGCGGAGGCGGCGCGGCCGCTTCTGGGCGAGCACGACTTCAAGAGCTTCTGCAAGGCAGCCTCCGCCGAGGGCAAGCCGACCTGCCGCTACGTGGGCGCGCTGGACGTGAGTCGCGCCACGGAGGCCGGCGAGGAGCTCGTCGTGGTGGACATAACCGGCAACGCGTTCCTGCACAACATGGTCCGCACGATCGCGGGCTCGCTCGTCGAGGTGGGCCGCGGCCACCGCGCGACGGGCTGGCTCGCCGACGTCCTCGCCGCGCGCGACCGAACCGCCGCCGGGCCCTGCGCGCCCGCGAAAGGCCTCACCTTCGTCGGGGTAGAATACCCTGAGCTAACTCTTTCGCCCTGGGAGTGAGTCCCCCGGCGAGCCCCGCCTTGGAGGCATAGTCTTGGATTTTGTTCTGCACGTTCTCGAGCACAGCGTGCTCGACACCCTCAAGCTGGTTCCGCTGCTGTTTGTGACCTACCTCGCCATGGAGGCGATCGAGCACACGGCGAGTGCTCGCGTTCGCTCCGTCGTGGAGCGCTCGGGCAAGGCGGGCCCGGTCGTGGGCGCCGTGCTGGGTGCGCTGCCCCAGTGCGGCTTCTCCGCCATGGCCGCGACGCTCTATGCGGGGCGCGTGGTCACGCTCGGCACGCTCGTCGCGGTGGTGCTCTCCACGTCGGACGAGATGGTGCCCGTCTTTCTCGCCCACCAGGAGCCGTTCGGGCGGCTTGCGGCGATCATGGGGACCAAGGTCGCCGTCGGCATGGCCGTCGGGCTCGTCGTGGACGTGGCCCTGCGCGCGTGGCACCGCGCGGGCGACGGTCACCTCCACATACACGAGCTCTGCGAGCGCGAGCACTGCCACTGCGACGACGACCATGACCACGACCACGGTCACGGCGACGGCTGCTGGGCGATCGTCCGCTCCGCGCTGGTCCACACCGTGCAGGTGACCCTGTTCATTCTCGCGCTGACCTTCGTCTTTGGCCTCGTGATCGAGAGCGTGGGCCAGGACGCCCTCGCCGCCCTGCTCGCCAACCACCCGGTGCGTGCCGTCTTTGTCGCCGCGCTCGTCGGCCTCGTGCCCAACTGCGGCGCGAGCGTTGCGATCACGGAGCTCTACCTCGACGGCGTGCTGGCGACGGGTCCCATGCTCGCCGGGCTTCTCGCCTCCGGAGGCGTCGGCCTGCTCGTGCTCTGGCGCACCAACGCCGACGTCCGCCAGAACGCGCTCGTCACCGCCTTCGTCTACCTTGTGGCCGTTGCCGTGGGACTTCTCGTGGCCGCGTCGGGTATCCTGTTGTAGGAACGAGCAGGCGAGAAGGACGGAGGGCCCCATGGGTCTCATTGTGAGAGAGCGCGAGCGCTTTGAGCGCACCGACGTGCCGGAGCTGAGTCCCCGGCGCAACCTCGTCGGCGCGATCGTTGCCGTCTCCGCCCTCGTGGCGACTGCGGTCGTGGTCATGCTCGCCTGGAACCGTGCGAGTCTTGAGAGCCGCATGGGGGACCACTCCCTGTCCGACGCCCTCGCCTCGCAGGCCAGCTCGGCCTCCCCGACCGAGGGCTACGTCAAGACCGAAAACGAGGTGGACAGCACCCTGCTGCTCACCTCTGACAGCCTCGACGCGGGCGGCACCCTCACGGACGCGCGCATTCTCTCCGTGAACGTCACCGCGGGCACGGCGACGCTCGTCAGCGTCCCGGTGGACGTGGCCGTCACGGTCGACGACCAGTCCATGACGCTCTCGGAGCTCTTCTCCTCGCAGGGCTACGCCGCCTGCGTGGCCCCGCTCGGCCGCGCGTCCGGGATCTACTTCGACAACGTCGTGCTCGCGACCGGCGACGTCCTGGAGGAGGCCGCCCAGCTCGCGGGCTCCGGGACGGAGAACCTCGTGAGCTCGGCCTCCGGCTTCCTCTCCAAGATCAGGACGAACATGGACGCCCCGGGCCTGCTCTCGTTTGCCGAGACGCTCTCGTCGATCGGCGTGGCGAACCTCACCGCCGTCGACGCGCCGGTGGTCGCCGAGACCGCGGCCGACGAGGCGGGCAACGTCGTCGAGACGGGCCGCCAGGCCCTCGACCGCACGCAGCTCGGCGTCGCGATCGGTCGCTTCGCCGCCGTGTAGACGATCCGCCGGCAACTCTGTCGTTTTTCTGCGTGGCCTGCGGCGGCGCTTCTCGCTGATACCCTAGTGGAAGTGTCCCCAGTCACGTTTGGGGCCGCGGCGGGAGGATGCGGGGATGGCGCACGGCACAAGCAAAGGGCCTGTCGTCTCGGTGCTCATGGCAGCCCATGACGCCGAGGGGTCCGTCCGCCGCGCCGTCGAGAGCGTGCAGAACCAGACCCTCCGCGAGATAGAGCTCGTCTTCGTGGACGCCGGCTCCCGCGACGCCACCGCGCGCGTCGTTGAGACCATGGCGGAGCGCGATTTGAGGATCGAGGTCGTCCGCGCCGACGACTGCACCCGTCAGGAGGCGCTCGACGCGGCGCTCGAGCGTGCTCGCGGCCGCTACGTCACGGTGCTCGACGCGGACGCCTGTGCGCGTCCCACCATGCTCGCGGAGTTGGTCGGACGTGCCGAGGAGCGCTCGCTCGAGCTTGTGGTCGGGGGCCTCGAGCTCTGCCTGGTCGACCCCGGCGGCCGCGCCACGGAGGTCGAGCTCGCTGCCGAGGGCGTCGTCTTCCCCACGCAGCACGACTTCAGGACCGCCGCCTGGCACCTCTTTTCCACGGGTCAGCTGCTCCCTGTCACGGGCAAGCTCTTCTCGCTCGAGCTCACGCGTCAGCATGCCCTGGGCTTTGCGCGGGGAGGGGCGTCCGACCACCTCTTCACGATCGACTACCTGCGCGACGTCGAGCGCGTGGGCGTGTCCGGCGCCGTCTGCTGCCGCGTGGACCGCCAGATCGCGCCGGCGCTGCGTCGCATGGGAACGCCCGAGGGGTACCGCCTCCTCGGCCAGGAGCACGCCGCCCTGCTCGCGCTCTACCGGCAGTGGGGCCTCGAGGGGGACGCGGTGAGCATGGAAATGCTCCAGAGCCGCTACGTCGAGCGTCTCGTCGCGTGCGTCGAGGGCGTATGCGGAGGCGTCCTGCCGTCCGCCGAGCAGCGCGCGGCCGTGGAGGCCATGATCGGCACGGACAGCGCGCGGCTGGCGGCCTCGGTCGCGCGACCGGCGAGCAGCGCGGCGCGCTCCATGCTCGGTCCCATACGCAGCAAGAACGTGACGATCGCCTGTGCCCAGGCGCGCCTGCTCTCCCTGCTTGGCCGCGGCCCCGCGATCTGGGCCATGCCGGACGCCTTCGTCTAGGTCAGCCGAGCCTGCCGCCGCGCCGGCTGAGCGCCGTGCGCACGGAGAAGGCCACGCCGTTCGTGCGCACGCGGTAGACGCCCTCGCGCGCGAGGTAGGCCAGGTGCGCGAGCTTGCCGCCCCGCGGCGCCGCAATTCCCCGCACCCGCGAATAGAGCTCGCGCCCGGCCGAGGAGATTCCCGGCTCATGGAAGACCACGTCGGGGTCGAGCCGGCGCAGCGAGCGCTCGAGGAGCTCATGCACGCCCGGGGCGTCCTCTCCTGCGCCGGAGAGCGTAATGAGCGCGTAGTTCAGGCCGCGCAGGGCGAGTGCCGAGAGGACCCTGCGGTCGGTGACGCCCGCGTCCTCCGCCACGTCCATCATGTCGTTCCAGCGCTCGAGCGGCGTGAGCGGCGAGCGCCCCGCGAGCGACTCCGCCTCGCGCAGGTCGCGCTCGCGGTAGACGTAGACGCAGCGGTCCGTGTAGGCAATCCGGTCGGTGCGCAGGAGCGTCTGCGCCAGGAAGGGGTTGTCCGCCCAGCCGGCGCCCGGAATCTCGAGGAAGCGTATCCCCTGCTCGACGAGGTAGGCGCGGCGGTAGACGCCCGCCCAGATCGCAGGGTGGTGCCGCAGCAGCTCGACGCCGTCGCCGATTGCGAAGGGCTGGCGGCGCGGCCGGACGCGCCCGCGGTAGGGGCAGCTCACGCGAACCTCGCCGTCCGTCTCGTCCGGGAGCACGCGCCAGTAGGGCGCGCGCACGACGTCGACCGCCTCGGGGCCGCCGAGCTCGCCCGCGCAGGAGAGAAGGTCGGCGTAGGCCGTCGGGACGAGCGTGTCGTCCGGCTCGACGATCGCGACCCAGGTCCCGCGCGCGGCGCCTATGCCGCGGTTGCAGGAGGCGCCGTAGCCCTCGTTGGGCTTGTCGATCACGACTATGCGGGTGTCGCGGGCGGCGTGGTCGCGCGCGATCCGCGCGGAGCCGTCCGTCGATCCGTCGTTGACGCAAATGATCTCGAGGTCGGCATGCGTCTGCGCCTCGACGCTGCGCAGGCACTCGTCGAGCGTGGCCTCGGCGTTGTAGATTGGTATGACCACGGAGACGAGCTCATGGCCACGGCATGGGGTTATGGCGCTCATGACCCTCCTCGGATTGGGGGCGCCCTGCGGCGTACCCTATAATACTAGGACGGCCGTGACGGCACCCAACGCGAACGAGAGGAAGACAATGAGGCGAGCCGCGATCGTCATCGTGACCTTCAAGCGACAGGAGCTTCTCGCCAGCCTTCTGGACTCCGTGCTCTCGCTCACCGTGGCGCCGTGGCGCGTGGTCGTGGTCGACAACGAGAACTCCGAGCTGACCGCGCGGGTCGTGGGCGACTTTGAGCGCCGCGCCGAGGCCCTCTGGGGCGCGACGACCGACGACCCGGACTCCCGGGACGCCACCTCGCGGACGCTCTACGTGCCCATGGAGACCAACACCGGCGGCTCGGGCGGGTTCTCCGAGGGCGTGCGCCAGGCCTACGAGCTGGGCGCCGAGTGGTTCTGGGTCATGGACGACGACGTTGCCGTGGAGCCGGACGGCCTGGAGACGCTCGCGCGCTGGAGCGAGGAGGCCGAGGCAGTCATGGGCCAGCGCCGCGACTTTGACGGCGGGCACTTCTTCTGGCAGCACCGCTTCTGGCCGCGCCTCGCGATCTACAACCCGCTGTCGCGCGACGGCTGGAGGGACGGCGAGCGCTTCAAGCTGGCAAACGCGCTGTGCTTTGAGGGCGGGTTCTTCTCGCGCGGGGTGGTCGAGAAGATCGGGCTGCCCGACGCCCGCTTCTTCATATACCTCGACGACGCGCTCTACGGCTACCTGGCCAGCAAGGTCACGCCCGTCTACTACGTGCCGGACTACGTGCTGTCGCGCCGGCGCGAGGTGGCCAACCAGGCGGTTGGCTCGGTGCGCCAGCTCAACTCGACGTCGGACATGACGCGCTACTACATAACGCGCAACCGCGGCTACCTGGCGCGCTACTTCAAGCTCTACGGGGAGTACAGCTCCGTGGGCTTTGCCGTGGGCACGGCGCTCACCTTTGCCAAGGAGCTCATTCGGATTCTCATTGTGGACCGCGAGCACCTGGTCTCGGGCATGCGGCGGCTCGGGGCGGGCCAGCGCGACGCGCGCAAGATTCTGCACGACCCCACCTGGGAGCCCATGCCGCCGCTCGCCTGAGCGCGGGCGTACAATGAGAGGCCGTGACGCGAGGGGAGAGAGGACGAACACCCGTGGCCGAGAAAAGAGACCTTCTTGACGAGATCATAGACCTGCAGCGCGACTGGACCTCCCTCCAGGAGGTGCCGGGCGAGCTCATGGGCAAGCTGGTCGACGACGGCACCGGCGAGCGCAGGGTGTTCGACCCCGCCGACTACAAGGAGAAGCCCTTTGCCAACTCCGGCCGCTGCCTGCGCGTGGCGAGCGGGCGCTCCGACGTGTGCTCGCGCTGCCTTGACGTCTGCCCCACGCACTCGATCACGATTCACAACAAGTCCGTCTCGCTCGACGACAGCTGCCGCAAGTGCGGTCTGTGCGCCGCCGTCTGCCCGACGGAGGCGTTCTCCACGCGCCGCCACACCCCGCGACAGGTCTATGACCAGATTGCGCGCATAGCCTCCTCCTACGAGCAGTGCTACGTGACGTGCACCCGCGCGCTCAAGCGGCTCCCGCACGGCAACGAGGTGGTTCTCGGCTGCGTGGGCTCCATTCCGCGCGAGCTGTGGTTCGCGCTGCTCGCCGACTATGACAACATAAGCGTCTACCTCCCCCTGGGCATATGCGACCGCTGCCGCACCACCACCGGCGAGGAGACCTACGCAGACGCCATTGCCACGGCGGAGGAGTGGGCGGACACCCCGGTCGGCCTTGAGGTCGAGGCCTCTGAGCTGACCCACGAGTTCACGCGCGCCTACAAGCGCAGCCAGTTTGTGAGCGGGGCGGTCACCTCGGTCGAGCGCCTCGTCACCCGCGCCAACCCGACGCTCGCCGGCGCCAAGGCGGTCTCCAAGAAGATCACCGACCACTCGCAGCGCCTGAACCGCCTCCAGAAGGAGCTCGAGAACTCCGTGGGCTCCAAGACGACGGGCAACCACGTCCGCGTCCTGACGCAGAGCCGAAAGCTCATGCTGGGAGGCCTGCAGCACGACCCGTCGCTCGCCGAGCTCGTGAAGCTCGAGGTTCCCGTGTGCGACCCCACGCGCTGCACCATGTGCGGCGACTGTGCCAAGGTCTGCACCACCCACGCGCTCGACCTCTCGCGCGACGGGCAGGTGACGGTGCAGGCCGCCTACTGCTCGAGCTGCGGCGCCTGCGTGACCGTGTGCGAGGAGGGCGCGCTTGCCATGGAGCCCATGAACACGAACGAGCTCGTGGTCCCCGACAAGGTCGCCGAGGAGGTTGCGCGCAAGAAGGCGCAGGCCAAGGCCAAGGCGTCCGAGTACATGGAGAAGGGCAAGAAGCAGCTGAGTCGCGTCGCCGACTCCCTGGAGAAGCTCGATGACCAGGCGTGACGAGGGCACCGTCCCTCTCGCCCGCCGTGAAGTAAGGAGAAGAACGTGTCGCTTTCCATTGGCATTGTGGGCCTGCCCAACGTGGGCAAGTCGACGCTGTTCACCGCGCTCACCAAGAAGGGCGGCCTCGCGGCCAACTACCCCTTCGCGACGATCGACCCCAACGTGGGCATTGTCGACGTGCCCGACGAGCGCCTCGCCAGGCTCGCCGAGATCGTGCACCCCGGGCGCATCGTGCCCGCGACGGTTGAGTTCGTGGACATTGCCGGCCTGGTCAAGGGCGCCAACGAGGGCGAGGGCCTGGGCAACCAGTTTTTGGCCAACATTCGCGAGACCGACGCGATCTGCGAGGTCGTGCGCTACTTCTCCGACCCCAACGTCATGCGCGAGGTCGGGCGCGTGGGCGAGTTCGTGGACCCCACGGGCGACGCCGACACGATTATGACCGAGCTGATCCTTGCGGACATTCAGTCGCTCGAGAAGCAGCTGCCGCGCCTGGAGAAGGAGGCCAAGCGTGACAAGGAGCTCGCGGCCAAGGCCGACGTGGCACGCCGCCTGCTTGCGTGGCTGAACGAGGGCAACCGCGCCGCAACCATGGAAATGACCGACGAAGAGCGCGCCGAGACGCGCGGCCTCTTCCTGCTCACCATGAAGCCGATCCTCTACGTGGCCAACGTGGACGAGGACCAGCTCGGCGAGGAGCTTGCACCGATCGACGGCGTGACGCCGATTCCCATATGCGCCAAGGTCGAGGCCGAGCTCTCCGAGCTCGAGCCCGAGGAGGCGGCCGAGTACCTGGCCGATCTGGGCCTTGAGAAGAGCGGCCTGGAGACGCTCGCGCAGGCGGCGTACAGGCTGCTCGGCCTGCAGAGCTACTTCACGGCGGGCGAGATGGAGGTCAAGGCCTGGACCGTGCGCGTGGGCGCCAAGGCCCCCGAGGCGGCGGGCGTGATTCACTCCGACTTCGAGCGCGGCTTCATAAAGGCCGAAGTCGCGAGCTACGAGGACTACGTCGAGCTCGGCGGCGAGGCCGGCTGCAAGGCGGCCGGCAAGCTCCGCATGGAGGGCAAGGACTACGTTGTCCAGGACGGCGACGTCATGCACTTCCGCTTCAACGTGTAGGGCACGGGCAGACGTTCTTCTCGTCCCCCTGTTTGAGCGCAAGTTTTGTCAAAATCGCGGCTTGTCCCCGTGTAAAAAGGGGGACAAGCCGCGATTGGCGATTAGGGAGGCGTGCAGCTAGCTAGTTCGTCACGTCCGTTCCCAGCACCACGACGACGTCATACTCGGTCGAGTAGCCCTCGGTGTTCTCGCTGACGTGGCTCTCGTCGATTCCGAGGGTCTGCGCCACGCCGAGCGCCGACGAGCGCGCGCTGCCGTTGTAGTAGACGTTCGAGGTGGTGTGGTCCATCGAGCTTGCGCTGTCCGCGTAGGGCGAGAAGCCCGCGCCCTCGAGCTCGGTGGACTTGGACGCGGCGAGGCCGCTCACCGAGGTGCCGTTGAGGACGAGGACGCTGCCGGAGAAGGTGGCCCCGTCCTCGGAGGACTCGTCCTCCTCGACGCTGCCGTCGCCGGAGCTCACGCCAATGGAGCCCGCGACGCCGTGCGTGAAGTCCTGGCTCTCGTCGGCGTAGGGCGGCAGGCCGGCCTCGACGCGCTCCATCATCTCCCGCCACCCCGACTCGTCGGGCAGCTCGTACCAAATGTTGTTCGTGTACGTGGAGACGGTGGGCGTCTGCCCGGAGTAGAAGCCGGTGTCGACGTCGAAGTTCTGGAACTGCACGGCGAGGCTCACGATGTCGGTGACCGTGAGGGGGTAGACCGTGACGCTGCCGGCCAGCGTGGAGACGGCGTTGACCATGCTCACGGGGTCGAGCGTGAGAATCTTCTTAATGATCGCGCCAATGACCATGCGCTGGTTGGCGGCGCGGTAGAAGTCGCCTCCGCCGTAGTCGTCGTAGGCGTGGCGCGCGCGACACAGGCCCAGCGCCTGGGCGCCGTTTATGGTCTGGGTGCCCGCGGGGAGGTCAACCGCGGCAAGGCGGTCGCTCACGGCGATCGGGAGCGTGACCTCAACGCCGCCGATGGCGTCGACAATCGCGGTGAACTGCTCGAAGTCGACCTCAGCATAGGCGGTGATGTCCACGCCGGAGAAGTCCTCCACGACCTCCATCATGTAGGCGCCGCCGCCGATCGAGTAGGCGTCGTTGATCTTGCGCTCGCCGTTGGAGCCCATGTCAACGAGGGTGTCGCGCGGAATGGAGACGAGCGTGACCTTCTGGGAGGGCGCGTCCACGCGCGCAAGAATGATCGTGTCGGAGCGGAAGTTGGAGGAGGAGTCGCCCCAGTCCTGCGCGCGCCCCTCGCTCTTGTCGACGCCCAGGAGCAGCATGTAGAACGGGTCCTGCATCTCGACGGGCTCGGTGAGCTGGGCGCGGATCTCGTCGGTGACGTCCTCCTGGAAGGTGCCGTTGATGCGGATTATGTAGGCGGCGGCAGCGGTGCCCACGCCCACGAACGCAACGAGGAACAGGACGAGAAGAACGCGCAGGACGCGGCCGCGCCGCTTCTTGCGACGACGGGAGACGTAGGAGTCGACGCCCTCGGAGCGCGAGGCGACGTGACGGGCCGAGCCCGAGGCGGAGCGCGAGGTCGTGCGCGGGGTGCGCGACGGGGCCGCGTAGTGGCCGCCGCCGTGGTTTTGCTCGGAGCGACGGACCTGCTCTGCGCTGGTCATGCGTCGGTGGGTTTTCCTGTCAGCCACGAGGACCCTCCTTGTGGTTTCGGGGTGCGCGTTTTTTAGTTGGGCGCGTCTGGCAGACTCATAAATGATAAAGAAGCAAAATGTGGGCGGGGTGTAGGGATGCAAAAAACGCGGTATTCTCTATAAACTGTCACTGTTTGATGCAATCCGAGCGAGAAGAGGACATATGAGCGAGGCCACCCCCAGGCAGTTTGTGGCGGTTCTGGACTTTGGCGCCCAGTACGGGCAGCTGATTGCGCGCCGCGTGCGCGATCTGCACGTCTACTCGGAGATCGTTCCGTGCGACATTGCCGCCGAGGAGCTCGCGGCCATGAGGCCCGCGGCGCTGATCCTCTCCGGCGGCCCGGCGAGCGTCTATGCCGAGGACGCCCCGAGCGTGGACCCGGCGATCTTCGAGCTGGGCCTGCCGGTGCTGGGCTTTTGCTACGGCCACCAGATCATGGCCGTGACGCTGGGCGGCGAGGTCGCGCACTCCGAGGTGGGAGAGTACGGTCCGGCGCAGATCGTGCGCGACGGCGAGTCCGCGCTGTACGCCGGCACGCCCGACGAGCAGACCGTGTGGATGAGCCACCGCGACGCCGTGAGCCGCGTGCCCGAGGGCTTCGTCGTCACGTCGCACACGGACGTGTGCCCCGTGGCGTCCATGGAGTGCGCCGAGCACAGGTTCTTCTCGACCCAGTTCCACCCGGAGGTGCGCCACACCGAGTACGGCCGCACGCTGCTGGAGAACTTCCTCTTTGGCGTCTGCGGCCTCGAGGCCACCTGGACCATGGACAACATAATTGACGAGAAGGTCGCGGAGATCCGCGCGCAGGTGGGGGACCGCAAGGTGATTCTGGGCCTCTCCGGCGGCGTGGACTCCTCCGTGGTGGCAGCGCTTGTTCACCGTGCGATTGGCGACCAGCTGACCTGCGTCTTTGTGAACCACGGCATGTTGCGCAAGGGCGAGCCGGAAATGGTGGAGGAGGTCTTCCGCGACCAGTTCCAGGTGCCGCTTGTGCACGTGCACGCCGAGCAGCGCTACGCGCGCCTGCTCGCCGGCGTGACCGAGCCGGAGGAGAAGCGCCGTCGCATTGGCTCGGAGTTCTGGAAGGTCTTCTTCGACGAGGCCCAGCGCATTGGCGGCGTGGAAATGCTCGCGCAGGGCACGATCTACCCCGACATAATCGAGTCCGGCGCCCGCAAGACCGGCGGCAAGGCCTCCACGATCAAGAGCCACCACAACCTGATCCCGTTCCCCGAGGGCGTGCACTTTGACCTCATTGAGCCGCTTGACCACTTCTTCAAGGACGAGGTGCGCGAGCTGGGTGTGGCGCTGGGACTGCCGGACCGCATGGTTTTTCGCCAGCCGTTCCCGGGCCCGGGTCTGGCGATCCGCATTATCGGCGAGGTGACGCCGGAGAAGCTGGAGATCCTCAGGAACGCCGACGCCATTGTGCGCGAGGAGCTGGACGCCTACAACGAGCGCCTCTTTGAGGAGACGGGCGAGCGCAACTCCGAGCACAGCTGCTGGCAGTACTTTGCCGTGCTGCCCGACATTCGCTCCGTGGGCGTCATGGGCGACGAGCGCACCTACGCGCGCCCGGTGATCGTGCGCGCCGTGGAGTCGAGCGACGCCATGACTGCGGACTGGGCGAAGCTGCCGTATGACGTGCTGGGGAAGATCTCCAGCCGCATCGTGGCCGAGGTCCCCGGCGTGAACCGCGTGGTCTACGACGTGACTCCCAAACCCCCCGCCACGATAGAGTGGGAGTGAGTGAAGTCTCGCTCGTTTTTCGTTAGACTGGCTTCTTGCACTGCCGCATCTTTGCTGAACAAGGCCCTTTGAAGCTGTCGGCTCAATTTGCTATGGTTACCCATAAACGTGTTGCACTCGCTGCGTAAATCCAGTTTGAGTGCGGCACGTTTTTTGTTTTTGGTCGAGAGGAGATTGCCGTATGCCCAAGACGAAAGCCCAGGGGATTGTCTTCGGAATCATCATGTCGTATGCGATGGCGTTTGGGATGGAGGTCTACAACACGGCCATCAACCAGGGGTTCCATCTCGCGGGAGCCGGGTTCAGCGCCATGACGAACTTCGTCTTCGTGGATGCGCTCAAGGAGACGGCCTTCATGGGGCTGATCGTCATCCTGTTCTCGAGCCTTTGGGGCAACCGCGCGGGCGCCGCCTTCGCCGCCCGGCACTGCGACCCGCAAAAGGACAACCCCTACGTCTGCCGGGTCATGCGGCAGGCGGGGACCGTCGCCGTCATGTGCCCCACCATGAGCTTGGTCGCTTCTGTTCTGTTCAGCGTGGTCATGGCGGGGATGCCTGCGGCCCAGCTGCCCGCCATCTGGGCGGGGACCGTCATCAAGAACTTCCCGATGGCCTTTTTCTGGAACATGTTCGCCGCAGCACCCTTCACGCACTGGCTCTTCAACCGCCTATTCCCAAGCTCCCGATAAGCACTCAATTGCGTTGATGCCTCTTGTATGGTTTACCGGCATCCGGCTGTTCGGACGCGTGAATCCATGCTGAGTGCATTGCGAATACGACAAATGTTACAGGTAGAGCGCTGGACCCTAATCTTATTGAGTTCTCTGCCCGCAACAATGCATATTGAATGCAAATGGCGGGCCCATGCTTGCTGCTGTGCGAAACGTTTCCATGCGGCTAATCGGTCATTATTCTGGACATAATCTGGACAATAGTGATAGTATGTCCAGAATAATGTCCGGAATAGAGCGGAGCACCACATGAGCGACGCGCTTGACAGGTACATCCAAACGGGCGAGGGCATAAGCATCGAGTTCAAGCGCTGCGGGTCTCAGCCGGGCACAGACACGTTCGAGACAATTTGCTCATTCGCCAACCGACAGGGTGGTAGCGTGCTTCTCGGCGTCTGTGACGACGGCGCCGTGGAGGGCGTCCCCGAGGCCTCGGCGCTCAACATCGAGCGGAATATATCCAACGTCATAAGCAACCCGAACTTGTTCAACGTGTCGCCGCTGGTTGAGTTCGAACGGCTGAGAGACGGTGATGGCAAGCTCGTCATACGGGTCTGGGTCCCCATGGGACCGTCTCTCTATACGTTTAAGGGGGCCGTGTACGACCGCGTGGCAGACGCCGACGTGCGCGTGAAAAGCGATGCTCAGATCACCTCGATGATGGCGCGCAAGCAGAGCTATTACTCGGAGCGGACCGTGTACTCTTGGGTGACCGAGGACGACCTGGAGATGGGGCTTCTCGATACAGTCCGCGATGCGCTGCGCGCGAACGATGCCGACCACCCGTGGCTCTCCCTCCCTGACGGCGAGCTCCTCCGCGCCGCCCGTCTCTACGGGCGCGACCAGCTGACGGGGGAGTGGGGCTTCAACCTCGCCGCCGTCGCGCTGCTGGGGAAGGAGGATACGATCCTCGACGTCATGCCGCTCTATCGGACCGACGCGGTGCTCAGACGCGTCGAGACCGATCGCTACGACGACCGGCTCGTCTGCAGGAGCAATCTCGTCAGGGCATACGACGAGCTCGTCGGCTTCTGCGAGAAGTGGCTGCCGGATTCCTTCGTGCTCGACGGGGGGCAGCGCAAGAGCGCTCGCGACGTCATCGTTCGCGAGCTTGTGTGCAACTGCCTCATCCACCGGGAGTTCGTCAGCCCGCACATCGCCCGCATCACGATTGATGGAGAGGGCATCCGCACGAGAAACGCGAGCCGCGCGCTCTTCGCCGGCCCCGTGACGCTTGAGAGCCTCGACCCTACTCCCAAGAACCCTATCATCGCCAACTTCTTCACGCAGATGGGTCGTTCCGAGGAGCTGGGGAGTGGGACGAGGAGCCTCTACAAGTTCTCGAGGCTCTACACGGGAAAGGATCCCGTTCTGGAGGACGGTGATCAGTTCACCGCGTTCGTGCCGGTACCGCCTGTCATGGCGGGCATGGTGGGGAACGAGGGCGATCGCGAAGCTGCGAAGGAGACTGAGGGAGGAGGAGTCGTCGGTGGGTCCAGAAGGAGCCATACGCGCGCGGAGGTCGAGGGCGCGGTCGATGACCTCATTGCCCGCTACGGGTCTTTCCCCGCATCGGCCGTTAGCGAGCGGGTCACGAGTGTGGGTGAGAGGACGGTAAGGCGCTATCTTTCCGACATGGTGAAGGAGGGCAAGCTTGTTTCTGCCCCGCGCGGCAGGTCTACGACCTATCGGGCCGGCAACTCGGACGACAGCCTCGGTGGTGATTGCCGAGCTCTACCTTGCTAGAGACGCCTGTCTTCCTGCGGCATGTGGGTTGCTGTCGGGAAAACGCCGTCTGACAGTGGGGCGTTGAGTTCAATTTGAGTTCAACTCGAGCACGTGAAATGCGGCTGATTTCGGTTAATGGAGAGATGGCGGTACACCACGTAGACGAGAGGTCATAGAAATGCATGATTCGATTACTGAGTGGGAGTAGCGAGTATTCGCCGGCACTCAATGCCGCGGGGCCATGCCAACTGCATGGCCCCGCTTTCTTTGCCGGTAGGTCGGGTGCTGGCAAAAGCCGAGGGGCCGCTCGGTCAAAGTATGCCGAGGAACCATGCCGCGGCGCCGGCGACCCGCGTGGAGAAGCTGACGGGCCAGCTTGCAATGCAGCTGTCGTCGTCCGTCTCCGCGACGTAGCCTATATCAATGTTGTTGGAGTTCCTGATTGTGCCGTCCTCCATGACATACCCGCAGGCCACCTGACGGGGATTGCGCATCTCGCCGTTCGCGGTGAGGTATCCGACGCAGTTGCCGTTGCTGGGCCCAAAGATCTGGCCGCTCGCGCCGTCGATGCCTCCCATGAACCCGTCATAGGCGTCAAAGAGCTGTCCTTCGTCGTCCATGTAGCCGACGTACTCCCGCTTCCACGAAAAGAAATATGCACTCATGGTTGGGCCTCCTTTGCGTTCACTGTCTTGAGACACGAGCCGGGGCAAACAAGATCACAGCATGCCGAGGAGAAATGCGATTGCACCGGCGCACGGCGTATACCCGTCGGTGATTCCGCCGGTCAAGCGGTCGTTCGAGTCCTTCTCCTCGAGGTAGCCCACGTCATAGAACTCAGCGTCCTGAATGCTGCCGTCGCTCAGGACAAAGCCGAGGGTCTGGCACTGGGAATCGCGTATCTCGCCCCCTCTGAAATAGCCAACGAGGTTGTTGCTGGGTCCGTAGATGCAGATTCCCCTGACGTCGCATTCGTTCCAGAAGCAGCCGCGCAAATTGCCACGAGTGTCGTATACGTAGTTCCTCTCCATGCTTCCGACGAAGTTGTCATCGACGTCGTAGATGTAGGCACCCATGGTGAATCTCCTTTCGCCTTGAACTTGGCGTCATTGTAGGGTCGCGCGTGCGTGCTTTATTTGCGCAAGTACTTCTCAGGCGCTGGCGGCGGGGCGCGCCCGTCTTGGCCCGGCGGCCGTCGCGCCCGGCATATCAGAAAACCTCGCAGGTGGTGGTTCTCTTATTAACATATGGATTATAGACATAAAGGAAAAGCGTCAAAACTCACAACACCTGCGAGGTTTGGTGAGCGAGAAGAACGCGGGACCGCTATGCTAGGTGGCTCTTGCACGCAACCGTTTGGAGCCACAGTCACATGGACCTTATCGCCACGCTCGCAGACGAGCTCAGCCTCAAGCCGGAGGCCGTCGACGCCGCCGTCAAGCTCATTGACGAAGGCAACACCATTCCCTTCATTGCGCGCTACCGCAAGGAGGCCACGGGCGGCATGGACGACGTCGCCCTGCGCGCGCTCGACGAGCGCCTCACCTACCTGCGCAACCTTGAGAAGCGCAAGCAGGACGTCCTTCTCCTCATAGGCGCTCAGGGCAAGCTCACGCCTGAGCTTGAGGCGGAGATTCGCGCCGCTACGCAGCTCCAGCGCGTCGAGGACCTCTACAAGCCCTACCGCAAGAAGCGCATGACGCGCGCGCAGAAGGCGCGCGAGGTGGGTCTGGAGCCGCTGGCGAACATGATCTTTCTGCAGGTGGCGACCAAGGGCTCCGCGCTCGACGCGGCTGCGCCCTTCGTGACGCCGGAGGCTGCCGAGGCCGGCTTTGACACGCCGGAGAAGGCGCTCGCCGGCGCCGCCGACATCGTGGCCGAGGTCGTTGCCGAGAACGCGGAGAACGTCGCCGACCTGCGCGCCTTCACGCAGGCCACGGCCGAGATCGTCTCGGTGGCGGTGGACGCGGGCGAGAAGACCCCCTACGAGCCCTACTACGATTACGCCGAGCCCGCGGCCAAGATCCCCAACCACCGCGTGCTCGCGATCGACCGCGGCGAGCGCGAGGAGAAGCTCCGCGTGCGCGTCCGCGTGGACGAGGCTGCGGCGGTGGCGCGCCTCGGCGCGCGCTGGCCGCGGCGCCAGGGCGTCTTTGCGCCCGTCTTTGAGGCGGCCGTTGCGGACGGCTACAAGCGCCTCATGGCACCCTCGCTCGAGCGCGAGGTTCGCGCCAAGCTCACCGTGCGCGCCCAGACCGACGCGATCAAGGTCTTTGCCAAGAACCTCGAGAGCCTGCTCTCGGCCCGCCCCGTGCGCGGCGCCCGCATAATCGCCCTCGACCCGGGCTACCGCACCGGCTGCAAGGTGGCGGTGCTGGACGAGACGGGCAAGCTGCTCGACCACGGCGTGGTCTATCCCACCAAGCCCCGCCACGACGTCGCGGGCACCAAGCGGGAGCTGGCGCGCCTGGCCGAGAAGTACGCGATCAACACCATCGTGATCGGCAACGGCACGGCCAGCCGCGAGACCGAGGCCGTGGTCTCCGAGTTCATTGCCGAGTCCGCGCCGGAGCTGCGCTACACGATCGTCAACGAGGCGGGCGCCTCGGTCTACTCGGCCTCCGAGCTCGCGAGCCAGGAGTACCCGGACCTTGACGTCACCACGCGCGGCGCCATGAGCCTGGGCCGACGCCTGCAGGATCCGCTCGCCGAGCTCGTGAAGATCCCGCCCCAGTCCATAGGCGTGGGCCAGTACCAGCACGACCTCGACCAGACGGAGCTCGCGCGCACGCTGGGCTACGTGGTTGAGGACGTGGTCAACCGCGTTGGCGTGGACGTCAACACCGCAAGTGCGAGCCTTTTGGGCTACGTCTCCGGCATTACGTCCGCCGTTGCCAAGAACATAGTTGCCTACCGAGAAGAGCACGGTGCCTTCACCGATCGCCGCGAGCTCAAGAAGGTTCCCCAGCTCGGCCCCAAGGCGTTCCAGAACGCGGCGGGCTTCCTGCGCATCGCCGGCGGCAAGAACCCGCTCGACGCCACGGCCGTGCACCCGGAGAGCTATGACGTGGCGACGGCGCTGCTCGAGCGCGCGGGCGTGGGCGCGGACGAGCTCACGCGCGGCGGCGTGTCCGACATCGAGAAGCGCGTGGGCAGCGTGGCCGCGCTCGCGGGCGAGCTGGACTGCGGCGTGCTCACGCTGATCGACATCGTGGCCGAGCTCAAGAAGCCGGGCCGCGACCCGCGTGACGACGCCCCGGAGCCCGTGTTCAGCCGCGCCGCGCTCTCGATTGACGACCTCCAGCCCGGCATGGAGCTCACGGGCACCGTGCGCAACGTCGTGGACTTTGGCGCCTTCGTGGACGTGGGCGTGCACCAGGACGGCCTTGTGCACATATCCAAGCTGGCCAACCGCTTCGTCAAGCACCCGAGCGACGTCGTGGCGGTGGGGGACACCGTGAAGGTCTGGGTCGAGCGCGTGGACCGCGACCGCGGCAAGATCTCGCTTACCATGGTGCAGGGCAAATAGATTGCGGCGCGGGAGGACAGCATGAAACCCATGAGGCGGGCGAGGCGCCAGATTACCGATCCTGCGGAGGTGCGCGCGCTCGTCGAACGCTGCCGTACCGTGAGGGTCGGCGCGGTCGACGAGGACGGGGTCTTTGTCGTTCCCCTGAGCTTTGGGCATGAATGGGTTGAAGGACATCTCGTCCTCTACCTGCACTCCGCCAGCGAGGGGCGTAAGGTCGCGGCCTTCTCGCGTGGGCCGAGGGTCGCGATCGAGATGGACGTCGAGCTGGGCGTGATCACGGGGGACTTCGCGTGCGCCTACTCGTTTTCCTATCAGAGCATCATGGGGTCCGGGCTCATTGCTCCCGTGGCCAATGTTGCCGAGAAAAGGCACGCGCTGGAACTGATCATGCGTCACATGGCACCCAATGTCCCGCGCGACTCCTCCGGAGAGTTTTCGTTTTCGGATGAGGCGGTGGAGCGCGTTGCGATTTTCCGGATTGATATCGACGAGCTCGCGGCAAAGCAGCGACTCTAGTGGGGCGGGCGCGATGTTCTTCTCGATAGACGACGAGGTGTTCCGGAGGCTGCCCGCGCTCTGCGTGGGCGTGGTGCTCGCGGAGGGCGTTGACGACACGGGCGCGCACCCTGCCGTGGACGCGCTCCTCGACGAGGCGGCCCGCGACGCCGAGCGCCGCCTCGAGGGCGCCCACGCCAGCGAGGACCCGCGCGTCCAGCCCTACCGCGAGGCCTTCCACGAGCTAGGCATGAGCCCCAGCCGCTATCCCTCCTCGAACATCGCCCTGCTCAGGCGCATCGCCAAGGGCAAGGGTCTCTGGCGCGTGAACCCGGTTGTGGACCTGGGCAACGCCATCTCCATCAAGTACGGCCTGCCGCTCGGCGCCCATGCGCTGGGCGAGAAGGACGTGCTCGAGCTGCGCTTCTCCCGCCTGGACGACGTCTTCGTGGCGCTGGGCGAGACGGAGCCGGACGCCACGCTCGCGTCCGGGGAGCTCGTCTACGCGGTGGGCAACCTCGTGCACACGCGGCGCTGGACCTGGCGCCAGAGCGAGAACGGCAAGGTGGAGCCCGCGACGGAGCGCGTCGCGTTTCCGATCGACGGCTTCACGGGCGTCAACGAGGACCAGGTCAAAGCCGCGTGCGAGGAGCTCGCGACGGTGCTGCGCGACGAGTTTGGCGCGACGGTGCAGACGCTGCTTGCGACTGCGGGCTCTTCTCGCCTGTAGGCTGGCCACAATAGGCGAGGTTTTGGGTTTGGAGCGCCCCCGCGCTCGCCGAAGGGCCGTTTCCCCGGCAAACACTCAGGTATTGGGCAACAGGTTTTATGCGCTAACGCCGAGAAGGACCTCTGGACGGCAAGTTTGCCGCTTCAGGTCATGTATTGGGCAACAAGCTTGATGCGCTTCTCGGCCGCGCATCAAATCTGTTGCCCAAAACCTCAAAGAGACGCCGGGATAGGCAGCGCCCTCGAACGCAGCTCCGCGAGTTACCCAAAACCTCGAGAAAGGCGCCAGGCTAGGCAGTGGCGTTCTCGACCCCCGGCTCCGCAATGAAGCGCAGCGACAGCAGGAAGAGCGCGCTGATCGCGAGGCAGGCGTACTGGCCAACGAGGTCGATCAGCAGCTTGCAGGCCACGGCTCCCACGCAGAAGGAGAGAATGAGGCCGGCGTAGCGCTGCGAGCGGTGCAGCTCGTGGCGGTCCCCCTCGAAGAGGCCGTCGTAGAGCGTCTCCCCAAGGGAGCGCAGGTTACCCGTGCAAAAGACGCTCGCGTAGGCGGACTTGGTGCCAAACTGCCGGAAGTTCTCGTAGGAGACGGCGGCGCAGAACGAAATGGCGACGTTCACCATGAGGTCCGGCGTCCATGCGGGGAGCAGCGCGATCGCCGCGAAGGCCGCCGCCTCAAAGACGGCGACCCAGCGCTGCATGCGGTGGGTCGCTCTGCCGTGGACGCGCACCAGCACGTGGCGCGAGAGCATGACGCCCAGCACGAACGAGAAGATCGAGGCAAGGTAGCGCGCTACGCCGAGCCACGCGCCCTCGGTGAGGTTCATGCAGAGCAGCACTATGTTGCCGGTCTGGCCGGTGGCGAAGACCTGGCCATGCAGCAGGTAGGAGTAGGCGTCCATGAAGCCGCCCGCGCATATGACGGTGAGGCCCAGGCGCACGGGGACCTTGGCCTTGATCGCTCTTGTTTCCGACATGCGCGCCTCCTGCTCGACTCCTCGCCTGCCGCGTGTCATGCTAGACCATAGCGAGGCCTTGACGCGAGGGAGGCGGCCGTTTTGACAAACGAGGCAAATCTCGGGCCCGAGCTGCGGCGCGACGCCGAGGGGCTTGCGCTCGTGGGCGACGGCATGGTGCTGCGCGCTGACTTCGCGCGCCTGCTGCCGCGGTTGCGACCGGACCGGCTGGGGCGCGAGCTGCTCGTTCGTGCGGCGCGCGTGCGCGGCGTGGAGGCGCCGACGGCCGTGGACGCCACGGCGGGGCTCGGCGAGGACTCTCTTTTGCTGGCGGCGGCGGGCTTCACGGTGACCATGTTCGAGAAGGACCCGGTGATTGCGGCCCTCCTGCGTGACGCGCTCGAACGGGCAGCAAACGAACCGCAGCTCGCAGAGGTCGTCGCGCGCATGGAGCTGGTGGAGGGCGACTCCGTGGCCGGCCTCTCGCGCCTGGGCTTCTCGCCCGACGTGGTGTTTCTCGACCCCATGTTTCCCGAGCGAACCAAGAGCGCCGCGGTGAAGAAGAAGTTCCAGCTGCTGCACCACCTCGAGCGACCGTGCGACAACGAGGAGGAGCTGCTGGACGCCGCGCTCGCCGTGCGGCCGCGCAAGATCGTGATAAAGCGGCCGCCCAAGGGCCCGTGGCTCGCCGGCGCCAAGCCGAGCCACTCGCTCGCCGGAAAGGCCGTTCGCTACGACGTCCTCGTTCCGCCGCCTGCGCCACGCTAGAATTGGGGCAACGATTCCCCGTTCAAAGGAGCAGGCATGGACCTCCCGAACAAGCGCCCGGACGACATGGCGCGCATTACCACCCCCGACCTCGCGCAGGCCTTCATTGAGGAGCAGGTCGAGGCCGTCCGTGCGCAGGTCGGCGACAAGAAGGTCTTGCTGGCCCTCTCCGGCGGCGTGGACTCCTCTGTGGTTGCCGCGCTGCTGATTAAGGCGATCGGCAAGCAGCTCATTTGCGTGCACGTGAACCACGGTCTCATGCGCAAGGGCGAGTCCGAGCAGGTCGTCGACGTGTTCAAGAACCAGATGGACGCCAACCTCGTCTACGTGGACGCCACGGACCGCTTCCTTGACCTGCTTGCCGGCGTGGCCGAGCCCGAGCGCAAGCGCAAGATCATTGGTGCCGAGTTCATTCGCGTCTTTGAGGAGGAGGCCCGCAAGGTCGCCGACGACGTGGACTTCCTGGCGCAGGGCACCATCTACCCCGACATCGTTGAGTCCGACGGGGTGAAGGCTCACCACAACGTGGGTGGCCTGCCCGACGACCTGCAGTTTGAGCTTGTGGAGCCCGTGCGCCTGCTCTTCAAGGACGAGGTTCGCGTGGTGGGCCGCGCCCTGGGGCTGCCCGAGGGCATGGTCGAGCGTCAGCCGTTCCCGGGCCCGGGCCTGGGCGTGCGCTGCCTCGGCGCGATTACGCGCGACCGCCTGGAGGCGCTGCGCGAGGCCGACGCCATTCTCCGCGAGGAGTTTGCCGAGGCCGGGCTGGTCGGCAAGGTCTGGCAGTACTTCGTCGTGGTGCCCGACATGCGCGCGACCGGCGTGCGCGACGGCAAGCGCGCCTACGACTGGCCGGCCATCATCCGCGCCGTCAACACCGTCGACGCCATGACCGCCACGGTGCCCGAGCTCGACTGGGCGATGCTCAAGAAGATCACCGACCGCATCCTCGCCGAGGTGCCGGGCATCTGCCGCGTGACGTACGATCTGACTCCCAAGCCTGTCGGCACGATAGAGTGGGAGTGATTTTCGGGGTCTGACGCTTCGCAACGCCTTCCTTCAAAAGCTAACATTTCCGCAGGTCAAACAAGGGTTTCGTTCGGTTCGGACGAATTCGGTTCGGACGAAACCCTTTCTCACAGACAAAAACGCTTAGAACAGGATTTTTTGTGGCAACTTTTGTGGCACCCGCGATGGCGAAGATGAACCAAGCGGAAAGTTAGAGGAGGCTTGAAATGGCCGAGGATTGGAAAGATTTGAAAGAAGCCGAAGACTTCGCTTACTTCAGAGCAGAGCTCGTGGAGATGTCCCCAGAAAGCTATTCCCTGGAGGAAAAGAAGCAGATCCTCGAAGACATGTGGAAAACGTCCTCCGACATCGAGAACAGGATGCGCGAGGACTTCGCGAAGCTCGACGAGGTGTCCCAGACGAAGCTCCTCGACAGCCTTGGAGCGTCGGGATACCGTGACCGGGATTGGTGGTACCGGATGCTCATGGACGGCCCGAAGCACCGCGACAAGCCGACCATCTAGACGCCAGCGCCCCCGCATCCGTCCAACGATGCGGGGGCGCTCTTGTGAACACCTTTGAGAAGGCACAGAACGTTACGAATCGATCCTGCCGACAAGCCAGGCAACGGGCACGAGAGGAAGGGCGGCGAACAGAAGAAGCACCGCCAGCGCCACGCCCAGACCCCAGCCGACGTCCTCCCGCGTCACGACAGCATCTCGTTCACACGGGCCTGCACGGCGTCGTAGAGCGACCCCAGACGGCGCTTTCGCTCGGCGCCGTTGCCGTAGTCGCCGCGGATCACCGCACGTGCCAAGGCGTCGACGTCGGCGCCGCCAGACGAGCCTCCCGAGGAGCCCCCGGCTCCCAGCATCTCGTTCACGCGCGCCTGGACCTCCGCGTAGCGGTCGCCCAGCGCGGCCTTGCGGGCCGTCCCGTTTCCGAACTCGCCCGCGATCACGCGGCGCGCGAGGTCGTCCACGTCGTCGGCCGCCGGAGCCTGGGCCGCGCCCCCGCCGGAGCCGCCCGCCAGGATGCGGTTCACCTCCGCCTGCACCTCGGAGTAGCGGCTCCCCAGGGCCGCGCGCCGCGCGTCCCCGTTTCCGAACTCGCCGGCGATGACGCGCCGCGCGAGCTCCGCGACCGTTCCGCTGGGTGCGGAAGTCTCGCCGACGGATGGAATCGTCGCCCCGCTCGTGATGCGCGCCTTCAGCGCCGCCCACTTGGACGAGGCCACGTAGGGCGCAGGGCAGAGCTTGCCCGTCACGTCGTAGTGGCGGATGACGCCGGAGGAGCCGATGCCGTACTTGGCCATGAGCTTCTGCACCAGCCAGGCAAGCTTGGTGATCTCCGTCCCGCTGTAGTCCTCGCCGGCGGAGACCACCTCGATGCCGATCGCCCGGCAGTTCATGTCCCAGTTGCCCGCGTGCCAGGCGGTGTCGCCCTCGGC
>CASEQJ010000018.1 GCA_949290055.1 uncultured Olsenella sp.
GCCTGAACGCCAGTTCAGGCCAGGGGCTTGAGCCCCTGGCCTGGGACCCTAGGGTTATACCCTAAGAGCAGACCACCCGCTTTGCGGGTGGTCATGATTATAGAATATAACACGCAAACTTAATAGTATTAGTATTAAGGTGGCGATATGAAACCGTTGCGCGTGGGATTTGAGTCTGCGCTGTCCTTCTGGCGCGCCGCTCGGCTTGCAGTCCAGGCCCCTTGGGCAGACGAGTCCGTGGGGAGGGTCTACGGCGCGCGCGAGCTCACCCTTGGCGAGCAGGTGGGGAGGGCTCGTGGCCTTTGCCATGCCGACGGTCCGCTTGACGTGGTGGTTTCCGACGCGGCGTCCCGGCTTGGGCGCCGCGGGGACGTCCGAAGCAGGGTGTGGGTCGGGCCGCTTCTTGAGCGGCACCTGCTCTCGGTGGGGGACGGGACGTTCGTTTGTCGGCCAGCGGCCATGTTTGCCCAGCTGGCAACAAGCATGGACGAGATTTCGCTTGCGGAGGTCGCCTACGAGCTGGCGGGGAGCTACGCGCTGGCGCCGGATTCGCGGCGCGGCTTCGAGAGTGACGCGGAACCGCTCGTGACGGTGGAGGAGCTCCACGCCTACGCAAGCGCGGCGCATGCCCTTGGCGTGCGCGGGGCCGCACGAGCGCTCAAGGCTCTCGAGCTCGTCGCCGACAACTCTAACTCACCGCAGGAGAGCTGCGTCGGAGTGTTGCTGGCCCTGCCCCGGGCACGGGGCGGTGTGGGCGCGCCGGGGTTCAAGATGAACGTGTCGATTCGTCTTCCCGGGGAACTTGCCAAGGTCTTGGCGCAAAAGACCATAGTTCCGGACTTCTCTTGGCCCAACGGAACCGTTGGGGAGTACGACAGCGACCAAGAGCACCTTTCGCCGGCGGCGCGCGCCCGCGACGAGCGAAAGCGGCAGGCGTTTCGGGCCGTGGGCATGGACTGCATAACCATGACAAAGGGGACCTTTCGCAGCAACGTCGAGCTCAATCTCTTCGCGCACGATCTCGAGGGCAGCCTTGGCCTGCAGCGGAGGCCCCCAACCGCACGAATTCTTGAGACGAGGGCCGCGCTCAGAGAGCGACTCTTTGGGCCGGAGTCGGAGGAGGCCGCTCTCGAGGCGCTGCACGGCAAGGGGTGACGTCTGCCGTTGCTGCAAAACGATCGCTCGTGTGATGGTTTAGTCCGGTCTTCTGCAAAACGGCCTCTCGTGTGATAGAAAAATGGGCTCGTTGTGGGAATCGATTTAATAGTTGATATCTCAAACTGGGGAGATAGTGAACCCGGCGGACAAGGGGCTCTGACGGGCCGAAAAAAGTCATCACACGAGCGGCCGTTTTGCGCCGCGAGCGACTATTTCATCACACGAGCGGCCGTTTTGCAGGTGCGGCTCCGTCATTCGTAAACCAAGACGCTACCGAATGCGCCCAGCCGCGCGACCTGCTAAAATCAACCCATTGTGCCCGTGGCTCCAGCGTCCCCGTCACGGCACGTATCTGTCATCCGACCAAGGAGGTTGCGCACGAGCGCATGGACGTAGCGATATCTATTGTGGTCACGTTTCTGCTCACCTTGGCAAACGGCTATTTTTCAATGTCCGAGCTGGCGGTGGTGAGCGCCAAGAGAGCCGTTCTCGAACCGGAGGCGGAGGAGGGTGACCGCAAGGCGCGCGCCGCCCTTGACCTCGGTTCCAACTCCGAGCAGTTCCTCGCCACCATTCAGGTCGCCATCACCCTTGTGGGCTTTGCGTCCTCGGCGTTTGCGAGCACCAACCTCTCCAATCCGCTTGGCGGCTGGTTCATGAGCCTCGGCATGCCTGCGGGCATTGCGATTCCGCTTGCCCCCGTCCTCATTACCCTTGCGGTCTCCTACCTCTCCATTGTCGTGGGCGAGCTCGTTCCCAAGCGCATCGCCCTCTCCGACGCCGAGCGCATGGCCAAGTCCGTCGCCGGGCCCATTCGCGGCTTCATGAAGATCGCACGCCCGCTGGTTTGGCTTACTGCCAAGTCCGCCAACGGCCTCTCGGCCCTTCTGGGCATAAAGTCCGCCGACGAGCGCGACAGCGTCTCCGAGGAGGAGATCAAGTACATGGTCGCCGACGCGGACGAGCTCTCCGAGCAGGAGAAGTCCATGATTCACGAGGTCATCGAGCTCGGTGACACCATTGCCCGCGAGGTCATGGTTCCGCGCGTGGACATGACGGCCGTCGAGGACACCACCACCCTCTCCGAGGTCCTTGCCACCATGCGCCGCACCGGCTACTCGCGCATCCCCGTCTACCACGAGTCCGTTGACCGCATCGTCGGCATCGCGCACATAAAGGACATAATCAGCCCCATTCTCGACGAGGGTCGCTCCGACGACCCGATCGCTCGCCACGCGCGCACGGCGGACTTCATTCCCGACACCAAGGACATAATCCCGCTGCTCTCCGAGATGCAGTCCAGCCACGACCAAATGGTCATCGTCGTCGACGAGTACGGCGGGACGGCGGGCGTCATCACGATCGAGGACATCGTCGAGGAGGTCGTCGGCGAGATCGAGGACGAGTTCGATCCCGACAACAAGTACCTCACCCAGCTCTCCGAGCGCGAGTGGCTCGTGGACGGACGCTTCTCGATCGACGACGCCATGGAGCTCGGCTGGCCGATTGAGGATTCCGAGGAGTTTGAGACCATTGCCGGCTTCGTCCTCGACCAGGCCGACAAGCTCCCGCACCCCGGTGACGTCTTCACCAAGGATGGGTATCAGTTCCGTGTGCAGTCCATGCGCGGCCGCCGTCTCTCAATGTTGCGCGTCATTGCCCCCGAGCCTTCCGTGGAGGACGCCGGAGACAACGCTGACGGAGAGAAGCAGCCCGTCCCGGCGAAGGAGTAGGCCCGCGCGCAGAGTTTAACTACAATGGGGAAAGGCCAGTGCCCGCCCGCGGGCCGCGAGTGAGAGGGAGCCTCATATGGCTCAGCTGTTCGACTTCAAGAAGGTCACGATTGGGCCGCGAGCCCTCGTCGCCACGGTGGAGCTCGCGCCGAGCGCTCCGCTCATGACAAGCGACGACGCCGAGGCCACCAAGCGCGTCCTCGAGCTCCTGCCCCACCTGAGCGACCACGTCTGCCTCGGCGACGCTGCTCCCACCTTCGGGGAGGTCGCGCGCGACACCGAGCTCGCGCACCTGCTCGAGCACGTCACGGTTGAGCTGCTCGCCCAGACCGACATCGCCGGCGACGTCTCCTGCGGGCAGACCGCCGAGACCGCCGAGCGCACCTACGAGATCACGCTCGGTTGCCCCGACGACGTGCTCGTGGCCGGCGCGCTGTCGAGCGCAGCATGGGTGCTGCAGTGGGCCTTCTCGGGCGGCGGGGATCCGCAGCCCGACGTCGAGGCCATTGTGAGCGGCCTCGTGGCGCTGGTCGAGAGCGTTTCCGATCAGCCGGGCGAGAAGAACGACGAGCCCGTGAGCTCGGAAGACGAGAAGCCCGCGCCGGAGTCGGAGGCCGCGCCCGAGCCCGAGCCCGATCCGACCCCCGGTCCTGAGCCCGAGGTCGCCCCCGAGCCCGAGCCCGAACCCGATCCGGCCCCCGAGCCCGCCCCCACCCAAAGCGCCTGGGACATGGACGACGTCCCCCGGCCGCACTTCGTTCGCTAACCGGCGCGCCGCTCGCGCCAAGACGGCAAGACAGTCCGCATCGACAGGAGGTACCAATGAACAAGAAGACGGTTGGCTTCATCTTTGGAAGCATCGTCGGCGCTGCCGCTGGCGTCGTCGCGGGCGTCATGCTCGCCCCGCGCTCCGGAGCCGAGAGCCGTGCCATGGCCGCCGACGCCATGAACGACGCCTGGGATTCCGCCGTTGACACCTACGAGCGCGGCGCGAACGTCGTGAACGACAAGTTCAACGCCGTGCGCCCCACCGTTGACGCCAAGACCGACGAGCTCCGTGCCAAGGTCGACCTCGCCCGCGAGCGCATGGACCAGCTCCGCGACTCCCTCTCCGAGGCAGTCGCCAACGCGTCCGACCAGGTCAAGGACGCCGCCTCGGCCGTCGCCGACCGCGTTAGCGCCATGACCGACGCCGCTCCCGCCGCCGAGACCGCCGCCGAGGCCGTCCACGTTGAGGTTGTCGACGCCGACGACGAGACCCCCGAGGCCTAGCACGTGCTCAGAATAGGTTCGCTCACGGGCCAGCGCGTTCTTCTCCTCAAGCGGTCGTCCAAGGCAAAGGACGGTACGGTCACCGACACGTACCGGAAGCTCGGCCGTCTGCGCGCCGCGGTGTTCACGCCTGACGGGAAGAGCGTTGCTGGCTTTGTGGTCAAGCGCCCCGACGTCGCGGGCATGGTGAAGCGCGCCGACGCGTTTGTCGCGCGGGACGCCCTCGAGCGATTTGACGAGAAGAGCCTCCTGGTGTCACGCCCCGAGGACGGCCTCGACGACGCCGCGCTGGCCCGCCTCGAGCTGGACTGGGACCGTTGCATTATGTGGTCTGGCATGGACGCCAAGACCACGGACGGCAAGTCACTCGGCTACATCTCGGACGCGGAGTACGACGAGGCAACCGGCAAGGTGACGCGCTTCTTTGCCGCCGACGGCGGGCTGGCCCGCGCCCTTATCGGCTCCTTTGTCATACCGGTGGACATGGTTCGTGGCTACCGCGACGGGCTCATGATCGTGGACGCGCGCGGCGCGAGCGTCGGGCTTGACGGCGGCCTGGCCGGCGCTGCCGGCGAGGGGTACGCCCGGGCCAAGGCCGGCGCCTCCGAGGTGGGCAAGAAGGTCGGCGCCGCGGCCGGCGAGGCCGTTGACAAGGGCTCGTTCGCGCTTGGTCGGGCGCTCGGCAAGGCGAAGCGCGCGATCTCCGAGGCGACCGAGCCCGAGGACCGGCCGCCGGCCGTGCCCGCGGTTCCCGCCTCCGACGTCCGCGTGGAGAAGCCGGTCGAGCGCATTGCCGAGAAGAGCGCGGCGCCTCGGACGGGCGCGAAGAAGGCACCCGCCAAGACGTATGCCCCGGCCGCCAAGAAGACGGCTCCCAAGAAGAAGCCGACGCCGTCCACGGGTGACAAGGTTGCCCGCGCCGCCGGCAGGCAGCTCAGCTCGTTCGGCAAAATGTTTGGCTCCTTCAAGGAGGAGTTCGACAAGGCCAACAAGTAACCTGCCTAAAAGGGGTCTGACCCCTTTTAGGCACCTTTCTGGCTTGTTGCGGAGGAGGGGCGCTGTGGCAGACACCTTCGAGCCCAAGAACATAATCGTCACCGGCGGCTGCGGCTTCATAGGATCCAACTTCGTGCACCACGTGGTGCGCGAGCACCCCGGGGTCCACGTGACGGTGCTGGACAAGCTCACCTACGCCGGCAACCCGGAGAACATAGCCGGCCTGCCCGCCGACCGCGTGGAGCTCGTCGTGGGCGACATATGCGACGCCGAGCTGCTGGACCGCATCGTGCCCGGCCACGACGCGATCGTCCACTACGCGGCCGAGTCCCACAACGACAACTCGATCGCCGACCCGGAGCCCTTCGTGCGGACCAACGTGGTGGGCACCTACCGCCTGCTCGAGGCCTGCCGCAGGCACGACGTGCGCTACCACCACGTCTCCACCGACGAGGTCTACGGCGACCTGGCGCTCGACGACCCGGCGCGCTTCACCGAGGAGACGCCGTACCGGCCGAGCTCTCCGTACTCCTCCACCAAGGCGAGCTCCGACATGCTCGTCCGCGCCTGGGCGCGCACCTACGGGCTGCGCGCCACGATCTCCAACTGCTCGAACAACTACGGCCCCTACCAGCACGTGGAGAAGTTCATCCCGCGCCAGATAACGAACGTCCTGTGCGGCATCCGCCCCAAGCTCTACGGCGACGGGAGGAACGTCCGCGACTGGATCCACACCGAGGACCACAGCTCCGCGGTGTGGGAGATCCTCACCAGGGGGCGCCATGGCGAGACCTACCTCATCGGAGCGGACGGCGAGAGGGACAACATCACCGTCCTGCGCGAGGTCCTGCGCCTCATGGGCCGGCCCGAGGACGAATTCGACTGGGTCCGCGACCGCCCCGGCCACGACCGCCGCTACGCTATCGACCCCACCAAGCTGCGCCGCGAGCTCGGCTGGGAGCCCCGCCACACCGACTTCTCCGAGGGCCTGGCGGCCACGATCGCCTGGTACCGCGACAACGAGTCCTGGTGGCGCCCGGCCAAGGAGGCCACCGAGGCCAGGTACGCCGCGCAGGGGCAGTAGCGCGCGAGACGATTGCTTGGCTGTGGGCTGTGGCGTCCTTCGGCCTCATACCCCGAGCGCGGCCCTCGCCATCGAGGACACAATTGAATCTTGGCGGCTTAACTTTTCTGGTGTCTTGTCAAGGTAGAAGTTGCCCGCGCACAGGAGCCAGAGTGTTTTGTCGACTCTGTACGGGGTTATGCGGGGATCTCCCAGCTCTTCTCGGGCGGTTTTTGCGATACAGTGAATCATCTCGCAAAACACGTTTGCCCACTCTTCTGTCAGGCCGCCTTTACTCGGTCTGTCGATAAGCCCGATGCTGTTGAGAACGCCCGTAAGGTGACGATCTGGTTTTGATAGCCAGAGGCAGCCGCATTCCTTGAGAAAGTCTCTGGAGAGCGCCGGGCCAAGGCCGTGAATTCCGCCGCTCTTCCTGCTCGACTGCAGCCTGCGGGGAACGTCGGTTTCTCCGCTGTCGCCCCACTCTCCGTCATAACTTATGGCCAGCGCCTTGTTGACCCAGTCGTAGCCTGTTTCTCTACAGCCCTCGTCGACGGGATGTCTGATGAAACATGCCGCATCGTATAGGCCTCTCGCATAGTTCCAAAGATTGTTTCGCGGACTTCTCGGCGGACGGCGTGCGCGATGGGTGCCTACGCGTCCCCGATGCCCAGGAGCGTTTCGCCCTTCTCGGTGAGAGCAAAACGAAGAGGGCGCCCGCTAACCTTTCTGGCGAGCCCCATCTCTTCAAGAGCTTTCACGTGCTTTCTCGTCATCTCACGGCGGAGGCCGAGATACTCCTCCATAACCCCAATTGGCACGTCGGGAAAGGCACCGAATAGGTCAAACTGCGCGAGCATGAATAGGAGATCACGCTGTTTGTCCGGAATAGACGCCTGTTCGGACAGTCGCTCGAGACCTCTCTGCACGATTCGGAACTGGCTCCCCTTAATCTCCAGGTCGCTTAGGATGCGCTGCTGGGCGACGTCAACATATGTGAGCAACATAATGACGAAGGGCGTGAGCTCGCCATGGTTGAGCGGGTGCTCGACCTCCCGGAAGGCCTTGTAGTACGGGCTCCTGTTCTCTGCGATGACGCGTGAGAGGGAGAGCGCCGTGAGCGTCGAGAGGGGTTGGCTGAGATAGAGCGCCAGCAGGTAGCGACCCGTTCTGCCGTTGCCGTCGTAGAACGGGTGCGTGTACTCGAAGATGAAGTGCGACGCTGCGGCACGATAGGTTCCAGGAATGTCGGGAGAGGATGCAAGACCAATCATCTGAGACAGTGCGGAAATGATCCTGCTCTCGGGCGAGAGACCCTGGTGTATCACTCGGCCGCCGTCCCCGATGTTGCTTACGTCCCCTTTCCGAAAAAGCGCTCCGTCCGGCGCGTCTTCGCCCAGCTCCTCTCCTGACATGATGCGGTCGTAAATGTTCCTAATATCTTCTGGGGTCTGTGGGAGGACGTGCGCGTTGTCGCTTAGCTCGAGATAGAGTCGAGCCAGTTCCCTAAATCTCCTGTGGCTCAGCTTGCTCGAATCTACGGGCATGGTTTCCAGGAGCTCGTTGATCTGTCTTCTGGTGCTGTACACACCTTCGAGTTCATTCGAGCAGACAACCTCATCGATGACGAGGCTGCGGATAAGGGCTCCGCGGGCAATGGCGGGTAGATTGGAGAGGGCGACGGCGATTTCCCGCTCGCGTCCCAGAATTGTCTCGTTAAGCAGGGAGAGTTCACGGGGCGTGGCCAGGAAGAGCTCTTCGCCACCGATTTCAAAGCTCGTTTTGAACGTGGATTCCGCGTCACGACGAGATGTGGCAAGAGAGACGTTGTTCTCAAAGCGCTCGTTGCCGGCATCCATGTGGAAGAGCTTTTTGAGGGTTTGATAGGGCATATTGTCACCTCCGACGCTGAGAGAGTAGAACTATACCGCAAATCCGATACTCTTATTTCTACTATTCAGCAAATAGTAGAAATAAGAGGGAACGTGGAGGCCTTCAGATTGGATTGACCGCGTTTTTTGGTGTCGCAGGCGCGCGCGGTTCTTCTCGCCCCTGCGCGCGTGTCATAATCTTACGAACGGAATCACCCGATTGCAGGAGGTAGTCGTGGCAGAGGCGGTTCGAAGCGCCCGCGTGGGCGTCTTGGGAAGCGGTGCGTGGGGCCTTGCGCTTGCACGGCTCTTTTCGAACGAGGGTCATGACGTCGTCGTGTGGTCGGAGTCGGAGCGCGTGGTCGAGCGCCTGAGCGCCACGCGCACCATTCCCCTGCCCGGCGACCCCGAGCTGCCGGCGGAGATTGCCCTCACCGCCAGCGTCGAGGAGGCGGTGGCCGAGAAGGACGTGGTTGTCTTTGTGACCTCGTCGCGGTTCGTGCGGAGCATGGCAACCCAGGCGGCGCCGCACGTTCGGCCGGACGCTGTTCTCGTCTGTGCGACGAAGGGCCTCGAAGAGGGGACGCTCGACACCATGACCGAGGTCATTGCCGGCGAGGTCGCACGCCTGCGCCCCGGCCTCGACCCCGTGACCGTGGCGCTCTCCGGCCCCAGCCACGCCGAGGAGGTCGCCTTCGACATGCCGACCGCGATCGTTGCCGCCAGTCACGACGAGCGCGCCGCGCTTCTCGTCCAGGAGCTCTTCTCCAACGACGTTCTGCGCGTCTACACCAGCTCTGACGTGCACGGCGTTGAGCTGTGCGGCGCGATCAAGAACGTGATTGCCCTCGCGTGCGGCATTGCGCGCGGCCTGGGCTTTGGCGACAACTCCTCTGCCGCGCTGATCACCCGCGGCCTGGCGGAGATGCGGCGCCTGGGCACCGCGCTCGGCTGCGACCAGGAGACGTTCTTCGGCCTGGCCTGCACCGGTGACCTGGTGGTGACGGCGGGCAGCCTTCACAGCCGCAACCTGCGCTGCGGCAAGCTGATCGGCTCGGGCGTGCCCGTGGACGAGGCCGTCGCGCAGATTGGCGCCGTTGTGGAGGGCCTGAACGCTCTGCCCGCGGTTCTTGAGCTCTCGCGCCACTGCGGCGTGGAGATGCCGATTTGCGAGATGGTCGGGCGCGTGGTTTCCGGCGAGATTGCTCCCGAGGAGGCAACCGGCCTGCTCATGGGCCGCGAGCTCAAGCCCGAGGGTCCCGCCGCGTATGAGGCGTAGCGCCCACCAACAAGTTGCCTAAAAGGGGTCTGACCCCATTTAGGCGAGCGGCGCAAGGGAGGTCGTCATGTCCGTTCTTGCTGCGTTTGCCGTTCCGCACCCGCCGCTGATCGTGCCCGGGGTGGGCCGCGGCCGCGAGGCGGGAATCGCCGCGACCGTCGCGGCCTACGAGGAGGTGGCGCGGCGCGTGGCCGACCTCGCGCCGGACACGCTGGTGATTTCCAGCCCGCACACCACCTCTTACCTTGACTACCTGCACATTTCTCCGGGTCGTGGCGCCCGCGGCGACTTTGGGGGCTTTGGGGACCGCGCGGACGGCTCCGAGGTTGCCTATGACGTGGAGTTCGTCCGCACGCTCGCGGCCGCTGCGGAGGCTGCCCGTATTCCGGCAGGCACGCGCGGCGAGCGCGACGCCCGGCTGGACTGGGGCGTGCTCGTGCCGCTTCACTTCATTCAGGCCTGCTGCCAGGGCTTCAAGGCAGTGCGTCTGGGCCTCGCGGGCTTCTCGCCCCTTGAGCACTACCGGCTGGGGCAGCTTGTGCAGCAGACGGCCGCGCAGCTGGGCCGGCGCGTCGTCTACGTGGCCTCCGGCGACCTCTCGCACAAGCTCGCCGCGGACGGCCCCTACGGCTACGCGACCGACGGCCCCGTCTTTGACCAGGCGGTCTGCGACGCCTTTGCCGCCGGCGACTTCCTGAGCCTGCTGACCATGGACCCCGGTCTCTGCGAGCGCGCGGCGGAGTGCGGGCTGCGCTCGTTCCAGATCATGGCGGGCGCACTCGACGGCACGCCGGTGCGCGCGGAGCTGCTCTCCCACGAGGGCCCGTTCGGCGTGGGCTACGGCGTGGCGGCGTTCACGCCGTGCGGCCCGGAGGGCTCCGACCCCGCGCGCCGCTACGAGGACCCCTACCGCGCGTGGCACGAGGCGCAGCTCGCGCGGGTGCGTGCCGCTGAGGACCCCTACGTTCGTCTCGCCCGCGCCTCGCTGGAGCACCGCGTGCGCACGGGTGGGACGCTGCCGCTGCCCGAGGACCTGCCGGCAGAGCTCACCGCGCGCCGCGCCGGGGCGTTTGTCTCGCTGAAGAAGGACGGTCGGCTGCGTGGCTGCATCGGGACCATTGCGCCGGTGCGCGCGAGCCTCGCGGAGGAGATCGTCGCCAACGCGGTCTCGGCCGGGTGCCACGACCCGCGCTTCTCGGCCGTGCGCGAGGACGAGCTTGCGGAGCTGGTCTACGACGTGGACGTCCTGGGCGAGCCCGAGCCCGTGGCGGACCGCTCCCAGCTGGACCCGGCGCGCTACGGCGTGATCGTGAGCGCGCCCGACGGCCGGCGCGGGCTGCTGCTGCCGGCCCTCGACGGCGTGGACACCGTGGAGGAGCAGCTGGAGATCGCGGCGCGCAAGGGCGGCATTTCGCTGGGCGAGAAGGGCGTGCGGCTGGAGCGCTTTGAGGTGGTGCGTCACCTGTGAGCGGCGCGGCGACGTGCGGGGTGTGCCCGCGGCACTGCCGCCTGGCGCCGGGCGCGCTCGGGGCGTGCCGCGCGCGGCGCAACGTGGGCGGCACGGTGGTCCCCGAGGCCTACGGGCACGTGACCTCGCTTGCGCTCGACCCGGTGGAGAAGAAGCCCCTCGCGCGCTTCCGCCCGGGCTCCTACCTGCTCTCCGTTGGCGGCTACGGCTGCAACCTCGCCTGTCCGTTCTGTCAGAACTACCAGATCTCGCAGGCGGGCGAGAAGGACGTGCGGTGGCGCGAGCTCTCGCCGGAGGGCCTGGTGGCGATTGCGGAGGAGGCTCGCGCGCGCGACCCGCGCGTGATCGGCATTGCGCACACGTACAACGAGCCGCTTGTGACGTGGGAGTATGTGGCGGACACGGCGCGACTTGCCCGCGAGCGTGGGCTTGTGACGGTGCTGGTGTCAAATGGGTGCGTTGAGCTGGGTGTCATTGACGAGCTGGCGCCGCTTCTGGACGCGGCGAACGTTGACCTCAAGGGCTTCTCGCCCGCGTTCTACGAGGCGTGCGGCGGCGCGGCGGGCTCGCTCGACGCCGTGCGGGGGACGATTGGGCGGCTGGCTGCGGAGCCGGGCTGCCACCTCGAGGTCACGACGCTCGTGGTGCCCGGCATGAACGACTCCGAGGAGGAGATCGACCAGATCGCGGCGTGGCTTGCCGGGCTGGACGACAAGATCGTCTACCACGTGACGCGGTACTTCCCGCGCTGGCGCATGACGGACGTGCCAGCCACGCCCGTTGCCACCGTGCGCCACCTCGCCGACGTCGCCCGCCGCCACCTCCCCCACGTCCACCTCGGCAACTGCTGAGTGCGCAATCGCGTCCTACAGGTGGCGGACCTCGTCGAGGTAGCGCGGGCGCTCGACGAGGGCGCCGAGCGCCTCGTCGACGGCCAGGCGCAGCTCGCCGGCGCGGTCGACGTACTGCTGCAGCACGTAGCGCACGTCCTCGTCGGCAAGTCCCATGACCAGCGCCTCCGCCTCGTCGACGCCCGTCCCAAAGCGCTCCGGGTCGCAGCGCGACTCCGCCAGGTCCACCACCCGCCCAAAGAGCGCGCGCTCGTCGTTGCGCACGGCGCCCAGTCGCACCAGCAGCTCGAGCTGCTCCAGCTCGCAGCCAATCTCCCACAGACAGAAGAGCATGCGGTCCGCCGCGTCGCGGTAGCGTGCCACCTCGGCAATCTCCGCGTTCTTCTCGCCTGCCGCCGAAATCGCGTCAAGCAGGGCGTTTGCCTGCGTGTGCACCATCTGGAAGTGAAGCAGCCGCTCGGAGGACACCACGGTGTCCACGCGCTCGTCGAGGGTGGTGCGCACCAGCGACCAGGCCTGTCGCACCATGGCAAAGAGCTGCCGGACGTCGGCAGCGAAGAGGCGGCGGTCGGAGGTGGGCAGCACGAGCCGGTTGACCAGCGCCACCGTGACCACCGCCAGCGCCAGCGACGCCAGGCGCATGGTCGTGGCGTAGCCGTCGTCAATTGAGGCCGACGCCATGGTGACCGCATAGGCCGTCGCAAAGAACGCCGAGGTCACCGTGCCCGGCGTGGCGGCGTAGAGCGGCGCTACGAGCACCATGCCCAGCACCATAATGCCCGCCCAGCCAAGGTTCAGCAGCGCCACGGCGTGTACAAAGACGCAGCCCAGCGCCGTGCCGGCCATGCGCGTGCGCATGCGGCGCGAGCTCTCGTCGGGGAAGGGCTGTAGCAGCAGGTAGGCGTGCAGCACGTACCAGTAGAGGTGGTCCACGGGCAAAAGCAGGTTGACGCTGCAGCTCACGGCCAGCACGATGCCGCAGCGCACGGAGAAGCGCATCTCAAAGGAGTCGAGCGTGGGCCGCTTGCGAAAGAGCGCGGTGCGCGCGGCGTGGCTCGCGGACATGTGCCAGACGCGCTGCTGGGGGTCGTCGGCCGTGCGCAGGACCAGCAAGAGCAGGTTGAGATAGCTGCGGCAGAATATGCGAAAGCGCGGCTCGTCCACGGCAAGACGGCCGAGAAGGACGCGCGTTCGGTTGGCGAGCACGGCGCGGCGGGCGGTGCTCGCGCCTGCGTCCACGACGGCGTCCAGCTCGCGCGTGAGCTCGGCCAGCTGGGCGAGAAGCGCGGCATGCTGCTCGCGGTGACGGTCGCTCCAGTCAAAGTTGCCGGTCAGATAGGCCGTGCGCTGGGCGAGCGTCGCCAGCATGTCGAGGAGGTTCACGGTGCGCGACGGCGCGGTCGAGTCCTCGCGCGCGGAGTAGGCGAGGGCGGCGCACTCGCGGCGCAGGGCGAGCAGCTCGGCGCGCAGGTCCTCGTCCACGCTGTCCGCGGCGGCTCGCGTGAGGTCGTCGGCGAGGCGGCGGACGCAGTCGTGCAGGCGGGCGCGGGCCTCCCGGGCGCGGTGGCGAACAACGCCGGCCACGAGCAGGCCCGCGCTCAGCGTGACGCAGCAGGCGACGAGCACCGCGGCCTGCGTCGCGAGGCCGTCAACGAGGTTGGACGGGCGTAGCTGCAGGAACGCAAAGAGCATGGTGTAGGGGAAGTAGCGGCGCGGGTTGAGCTGCGACGAGCGCATGAACACCAGCACGAACGGCATGGCCAGGTTGACGACCACGCACAGGGCGAGGCTTGTCACCGCCAGGCGCGCGCCCACGAGCGCCAGCGCGCTCACGAGGAAGAACCGCGCGTACTGCGAGGACGGGTTGTACTTTGTGAGCCGCGTCTCAAAGAGCGTGGTGAACGGCGAGACCGCGAGCAGGTACTGGTCACCAAAACCCAGCTGGACGACCCAAAACAGCGCAATGAAGAACACAATGACGGGCAACGTGCCCACGAGCTGGGCGCGCCGGTCGCACGTCCACCGTATGATCTTCTCGCGCGTCATGCGCCCATTGTACGTGTCCGGCCGTCGCGTCGGGGCCGAATCTCTTGTGGCGTGCGCCAAAGTCTGACGTATGCGAAAGCGCTCGACGTGTGTTCCGGGGCGAGAAGAACAGTGTGAGCGTATTACCTGCCCATATATGAAACGGTATCAATCTGGCCACGGGAGCGCTTTCGCATACGTCAGAGTTTGTGGGGAGCAGCGCCATTGCGTGCGCACAGACCTGTCCCAAAAGAGCTGCAACGACAGACACGCCCCCAAATTACAGGCCGAGGGCCTGCATGACGAACATGATGGCGGTGAGGACGGTGACGGCCACGATCGTGAACCAGGTGAGCGCGTTCCAGACGCGGCCGTTGGCAAAGCGGCCCATGACGTGCTTGTCGCTGGCAATGAGCACCATGAAGACGAGAAGAACGGGCAGCAGCACGCCGTTGATCACTTGCGCCACCATCATAATTCCGAACAGATTGACGCCCGGCAGCATGACCGCCACGGCCGAGATCGCGATAACGGCGGTGATTATGCCGCGGTACACCGGCGCCTCGGCCCAGCTGCGGTCGGCGCCGCGCTCCCAGCCAAAGGCCTCGCAGATCGCGCTCGACGTTATGCCCGGCAAGACGCACGCCGCCAAGAGCGACGCTCCAGCCAGGCCCGCGCCAAAGAGCAGCTCGGCGTAGTCGCCCACGAGCGGCGCCAATGCGGCGGCCGCGTCCTCGGCGCCGCTCACCTCCACGCCGGCGGGGTGCAGCACGGCGCCGGTGGTGAGGATTATGAACCAGGAAATCACGCTCGCCGCCACGGCGCCGGTCACGGTGTCGACGCGCTGGTAGGGGAGGTCCTCGGCGTGCGCGTTCTTCTCGACCACGTTGGACTGCGCCAGAAAGAGCATCCACGGCGCAATGGCCGTGCCCACGCTCGCCACCAGCAGCGAGAGGTAGCGCGGCGTGGCCTCCACGTGCGGCACCACGGTGTGCAGGAGTGCGTCGCCCCAGTTGGGTCCCACCATGACGCCGGCCACGATGTAGGTCACAAAGACGCAGGCAATGGCGAGAAGGACCTTCTCGATCCGCCGGTACGACCCGCTCATGGTGAGCAGCCAGATCGCCAGCGCCGCCACCGGCACGCTCACGTGGACCGGCACCCCAAAGAGCGCGAGCGCCGAGGCAATGCCCGCGAACTCCGAGAGTGTGACCGTGGTGTTTGAGACGAGAAGCGCCGCCATGGCCAGCGCGGAGAGCCGCACGCCAAACTGCTCGCGAATGAGCGAGGCAAGGCCCTTGCCCGTGACGCAGCCCATGCGCGCCGCGGTCTCCTGCGCCACAATGAGCAGGAAGCACATGACCGGCACGGTCCAGAGCTGCGCAAAGCCAAAGAGCGCGCCTGCGTTGGAGTAGGTGGCCACGCCGCCGGCGTCCGCGCCCGCGAGCGCGGCCACGAGCCCGGGGCCCATGGCCGCGAGAATGCGGCGCGGCTCCAGCCGCGTATGCGCGATCTTCTCGCCCGCGCTCTTCCTCCCAAGCTGCGGCATGCTAGAACCCCGAGCCCACCATGCCGCCAGGGCCGGCGAGCAGAAGCGCCGCGCCCGCAAAGACCACCACGGCCACGATCATGGCCACGAGCGAGAGCGTGAAGCCCGAGGTCTCCTTGTTGGCCTCGTCGCGCGCGCGAAGAACGCCCAGGTAGATTGGGGTCACGGCGAACGAGACGAACGTGGAGGCCGCCGCCGCAAAGCCGCCGGTCACCAGCGCGTCGCCGAGGCTGCCCTCAAAGAGCCCCGCCGTGGGGACCGCCGGCGACAGCAGGACGTTCATGAGCGCGACCACGATCAGCGCGAGAAGGACCGCCAGCGCCGCGCCTATGCCCACGCCCTTGAACGTGAAGCCCAGCATGGAGGGTGAGTCCTCGTCGTCGGGATCGTTCTCCAGGAAGAAGTTGGTCACGTAGGAGATCGAGTCGTCCGCGAGCACGAGCGCCACGGCGAGCGGGATTGCAATCGTGAGCGTCTCGGCCAGCGTGAGGCGGCCGCCCACGGCCAGCGCAAGCGCCACCACGCCGAGCGCCCACAGCGCCACCCACGCGTTGCGCCGCACGAGCCAAATGAGCGTGCTCGCGTGCCCGGAGTCCTCGCCGTCCGCCGAGCCGCCGGCAACGCGCAGGTCCTCGGCGTGCTCCTCCTCCAGGACGTCGAGCGCGTCGTCGACGGTGACAATGCCCAGCAGGCGCCCCTCGTCGTTCACGACGGGCATGGCCAGCAGGTTGTACTTGGCAATGTCCTCGGCCACGTCCTCCTGGTCGTCCTCGGGGCTCGCGGTCACGAGGTCGGCGGTGGCAAGCTCGGCCAGGCGCGTCTCGGGCGCGGCCACAATGAGCGCGTTCAGCGTGACGACGCCGGTGAGCTTGCGCTCCTCGTCCACGAGGTAGACGTAGCGCACGGACTCAAAGTCCTCGTCCAGCCCCCGCAGCATGTCCACGGCGTCGGCCACGGTGGCGTCCTCGGCCACGGTCGCCACCTCAGAGGTCATGATGCGGCCGGCGGTGTTCTCGCGGTAGCCGAGCAGCTGGCGGATCGCGCGCTGCTCCTGGACGCCCATGAGGCGCAGGAGCTTCTCGGCCTTGTCGTAGTCCAGCTCGCTGACCAGCTCGGCGGCGTCGTCCGGGTCCATTTCGGAGAGAATGCGCGAGGCGTCGGTCTCGTTGAGGTTGCCCATGAGCTCGGCGGCCATGGCGTCGTCGTCGAACTCGGCCATGGCGCCGGCGCGCTGCTCGTCGTCGAGCTGCGCAAAGACCTGGCCGCGCAGGCGCGGGTCCAGCCGCTCGATTATGTCGGCGATGTCGGCGGGGTGCATGTCGTCGAGCGTCTTGTGGGAGACGGAGAGCTTGACGTTGGAGAGGTCGCGCTCCACCAGGTCCATGTAGCTCCACGCAATGATCTTCTCGGGCAGGGGGTGGCCAAAGGTGCGCGCCAGCCGCAGCGCCACGCGCTCGAGCGCCGGGTGCAGGCTGCGCAGCAGGCCGCGCGCGCCCACCTCCGCGCCCAGCAGGCGCAGCTGGGTGGAGCTCGTGTCCGAGAGCTTGAGGTCGTTCACGCGCACGACGCGCATGCCGTGGGTGTCAACGATCTGCTTGTTCAAAATGTCGCGGGCGAGAAGGACCTCGTCCGGCTGCAGGTACGAGAAGCGCAGGTCGGTGGCCGTGACCTTGAGGTGGACCTCGTTCTCGTCGTAGGTGTCCACGAACTTGCGCCAGGAGATCATGATCGGCGTGCGGCCGGGGCCCATGAAGGCCAGGCTGGTAATGCGGGGAAAGACTTCGCCCGTGGCAATGCCGAGGTCGGAGACCGTGCCGACCTTCTCGCCGTCGGCGTCAAGAACAGGGTTGCCCAGGAGTTGGGACAGGTAGATCATTCGTGCTCCTTACTTGCGTCGCGTCGGCGCGCCCGCTTGCGGGAGCACGCCGCAGGTCATCGACTGTGAGGTCGAGGTTTCATGCGGACCTTTCTCCTAGGTGGATTTGTCGGCTGTATTGTAGCCCAAGGGCGTGGGTTTTCTCCCCACGCGGCGGAACTTCGTCATGTCCCCCTGTTTTGGTGCCCGTTCTGCCAAAATCCCGGCATGTCCCCCAGGAAAAAGGAGGACAAGCGCCGCGCGCGGCGGGCGGGCGAGAAGAGCGCGGAGGCGGAGGAGGAGGGATTCGAACCCTCGGAACGGGGGTTGCCCGCTCGACGGTTTTCAAGACCGCTGCAATCAACCACTCTGCCACTCCTCCGAGCGCGCGAGCACTAGTATCCTACCCCATATGGTGCCGATTCGAGCGTGGGAGGACGCGTGGGCGAGAAGAACGACGAGCAGTACATGCGCATGGCGCTCGAGGAGGCCGAGGCGGCGGCCGCGGAGGGAGAGGTGCCCATAGGCGCGGTCGTGGTCTGCGACGGGCGCGTGGTGGCGCGGGCCCACAACCGGCGCGAGAGTGACGCCGACCCGTCGGCGCACGCCGAGTTTCTCGCCATGGTTGCCGCGGCCCGGGAGCTGGGGCGCTGGCGACTCACCGGCTGCACGGTCTACGTGACGCTGGAGCCGTGCCTCATGTGCGCGGGCCTCATGGTCAACGCACGCGTGGACCGCTGCGTGTACGGCGCGGCCGACCCCAAGGGCGGCGCGGTGGGCACGCTCTTTGACGTGAGCCACGACGAGCGGCTGAACCACGAGTTCGAGGTCACGGGCGGCGTGCTGGCCGACGAGTCCGCCGACCTTCTCCGCTCCTTCTTCCGCGCGCGCCGACGTCGCTAGAGCACGAGCGAGCCGACGTAGACGATAACCGCCATAACGGCGGCAAACCCGAACGCGTACTTGGCGATCTTGCCGAGGATCTCCCCGTCCTTGCCGGTGAGGCCGCAGGCGGCGCACCCAATTGCAATGTTTTGCGGCGAGAGCATCTTGCCCGCCGACACGCCGAGCGAGTTGGACGCCACGAGCCAGGTCTCGTTCACGCCGATCGACTGCGCGGCGTGGAGCTGGACGTTGCCAAAGAGGACCTCGCTGGAGGTGCCGGAGCCGGTGACGAAGGTGCCCAGCGCGCCCAGTAGCGGCGCGACCAGCGGGTAGAAGCCGCCGAGCGCCGCCACGAAGAAGGCGGAAATGCTGGCGATCATGCCGGAGTAGCCCATGATCTTGGCGCAGGCCAGCACGCCGAGCATGGTCACGATCGTCTTGCTCATTTGCCGGCAGGTGGCGCCCAGCACGCCAAGCATTTCGCGCGGCGCGCAGCGCTGAATGAGGCCGCCCGCAATGCCGCAGACAAAGATCAGCACGCCGGGCGTGTTTACCCACGAGAACGTCAGCGTGGCCTCGGGGTCGCCGGCGTATATGTTGACCGTGCTCTTGATCGCGGAGAGCGGCTCGTTCACAAACGGGACGAGCTTGCTCGTGGCGAGAAGAACCACAAAGATCAGGGCAAACGGCGCCCAGGCGCGCAGCTTGTCGACCACGGACTCTGCGGGCGCGTCGTCGTTTGCGCCGGCGACGAGACGGTACTTCTCGGGCACCTCCACGCCGCTCTTGTGCATGCGCAGCGCGACGGCGAAGGTGAGGACGAGCGAGACCACGGAGGCCACGACGTCGGGCAGCTCGCCGCCAATGAAGTGGCCGGCGAGCAGCAGGCACGCGGCGAACGACACGCCGGAGACGAGCGAGATTGGCAGCATGCCCCTGAGCGCCTGGCGGCCGTGGCCCACGAGCGCGACCATGAGGATCGGGCAGGCGATCACGAACGGGAAGACCTGGATCGCCTGGACGGTGGAGAGCTGGACCACGTCTATGCCGGTTATGGAGGCGAGCGTGGTGGTGGGAATGCCTATGGAGCCAAACATGGTCGGCACGCCGTTGGCAATGAGGCAGGCCAGGATGGCCGTCACGGGGCTAATGCCGAGGGCCATGAGCATGCTCGCCGGAATGGCGACGGCGGTGCCAAAGCCGGCCATGCCCTCGAGGAAGCCGCCGAAGCACCAGCCAATGAGAAGCGTGAGGACGCGGCGGTCGGCGGAGACCGAGCAGAGCATTCGCTTGATTGTCTCCATAGCGCCGGTGTGCACCGTGAGGTTGTAGGTGAAGACCGCGGCTATGATCACGATCACTATGGGCCACAGCGCCATGGCAAAGCCCTCGAGCGCGGCGGTGGCCATGTTGACGGGCGTCATCGCCCAGCCGAGCGCCGCGCAGACGGCGGCCACGACGAGCGCGCCGAGGCTGGCGAGGTAGGCCTCCATGTGCAGCCCGCACAGGGCGATGACGAGCCAGATGATGGGGGCGAGGGCGAGGACGAACATGCCAAAGAGCTCAAGCATAAGGTGACTCCCGTGGTCGTGCGGTTCCAGCCCCCTAATCTAGCACTCGCGCGTCCCAAAAGGGGACGGGGGCAAATTGGGACGCTAGATCACCTGGAAGACAAAGAAGTCGAGGTAGTGGCTCTCGGGGAAGCCCCAGAGTATGGGGTGGTCGGGGGCCTGCTGGCGTTCCTCGACCTGCTTGAGCTGGACGTTTGCCTGGTGCGCGGCCTCGGCGATCGCCTTGGCGAGAAGATCGCGCGTCATGAAGTGCGAGCAGCTGCAGGTGGCCAGGTAGCCGCCGCGGGGCAGCAGGCGCAGCGCGTGGTAATTGACCTCGCGGTAGCCGCGGGCTGCATGGGAGACGGTGCCGCGGCTCTTGGTGAAGGCAGGCGGGTCCAGCACGACGAGGCCGAACGGGCCGCCCTCCTCGCGCAGGCGGGCGCGGTCGCGGGCGAGCTCGGGTAGGTAGTCGAGGACGTTTGCGCAGGTGAAGCCCATGCGGTCGTCCACGCCGTTGAGGCGGGCGTTCTCGCGGGCCAGCTGGATCGCGGTGTCGCTCACGTCGACGCAGCGCACGTAGGACGCGCCGCCCGCTGCCGCGTTCAGGCCGAAGGGGCCCACGTGGCAGAAGCAGTCGAGCACGCGGCGGCCGGACGCGATTTCGCGCACGGCGCGGCGGTTGTACTTCTGGTCGAGGAAGAAGCCGGTCTTCTGGCTGTTCTCGAGGTCGAGGTCAAAGCGCAGGCCGTTCTCGCGTACCACGAGGCGTGCGGTCTTTGGCGCGGGCAGGCCGTCCCACCAGCCCTTGTACTGCGGCAGGCCCTCCTTGGCGCGGGAGGTGCCGTCGTTGCGCTCAAAGATCGCGTCGATCTTCTCGCCGTCTGCCGCGAGGGCGTCCACGAGCGCTTGGTACACGACGGGGCGCAGGCGCTCCATGCCCACGGTACCCACCTGCGTGACCAGCACGTTCTCGTAGCGGTCCGTCACGAGGCCGGGCAGGCCGTCGGCTTCGGAGAAGACCACGCGGCAGCAGGTGGTGTCCGGCTCGGCGCCGGGAAGGCCGCGGTTGCCCATGGTCGCGCGGCGGTGCTGCCAGGCCCAGGCTATGCGGCGCGCCCAGAAGGCGTCGTCGAAGCGGTCGTTGGCGTTGCGGCTCACAATGCGCACGCGGATCTTGGACTCCTGCGAGAGCAGGCCGGCGCCCTGCCAGGTGCCGTTCTCCTCAAAGACGTCGACGATTGCGCCGTTCTCGGCGGGCTCGGCGGAGACGACCTCGCCCTCAAAGACCCACGGGTGCCCGCCGGCCAGAGAGCGCGCCGCCTTGCGGGTCACCGTCACGCGCGGGTACGGACGCTCCTGCTTCATGCCCCCTCCTCATGTGAATTGGGGACTGTCCCCAAATTGCAGTTGCTAGTAGTGGCGGCCGTAGCGACCGCCGGAGATGCCGCGGCCGCGGCTGCGCGAGCCGGCGAACATGGTGCGCGTGGAGCGCTTGGTGGGGCGTCCCTTCTGCGGCACGATACGTCCGGCGTCGTAAGCAAAGCCGTCGAGGTCCCACACGGGCACGAGCTTCTTGGTGAAGTACTCGATCTCGCGCAGGGGGCTGATCTCGTCCGGCGCCACGAAGGTGTAGGCGTGGCCGGTCGCGCCCGCGCGGCCGGTGCGGCCAATGCGGTGGACGTAGTCCTCGGGGTCCATGGGGACATCGAAGTTGACCACGGCGTCAATGCCGGAGACGTCGATGCCGCGGCTCATGACGTCGGTTGCCACCAAAACCTGGATTTTGCCGTCACGGAACCGCTCGAGCGCACGCTCGCGCGCCTTCTGCGGACGGTCGGCGTGCATGACGTCCACGCGGATGCCGGCGCCCTTGAGCGTCTTGGAGACGTCGTCCACGCGGTGCTTGGTGCGGCAGAAGACCAGCACGCGCTCGGGCTTCTCGCCCGCTGCGCCGCCGGTGTCCAGAAGCGCGCGCAAAAGCTCGGTCTTCTGGCCCTGGGTGACCGGGCAGAGGTGCTCCTCCACGGTGTCCGCGGTCTCGCCCACGCGGGCGATCTCCAGGGTGGCGGGGTCGGTGAGCAGCGCGTCAATGGTGGACTTGATCGACGGCGGAATGGTGGCCGAGAAGAGCAGCGTCTGGTGCTTTGCCGGCAGCGCGTGCATTATGCGGCGGACGCTCGGCCAGAAGCCCATGTCCAGCATGCGGTCCGCCTCGTCGAGCACGAGGACCTTGACCTGCGAGAGGCTCACGTGGCTGTGCTCCATGAGGTCAATCAGGCGCCCCGGCGTCGCCACGAGCAGGTCGCAGCCGCGCTCGAGCTCGCGGATCTGGCGGTCGAACTTGGCGCCGCCCATGACGATCACCGCGCGCTGACCGGTCTTCTCGCAGACCACGCTCACGACCTTCTCGATCTGCGCCGCGAGCTCGCGCGTGGGCGTGACCACGAGCGCGTGCGGCCCCTTGCCCTTCTTGTCCGCCACGAGCTGCAGCGCGGGCAGTGCAAATGCCGCGGTCTTGCCCGTGCCGGTCTGCGCGGAGGCCACTATGTCGCGGCCGGTGAGCACCACGGGAATGGCCTGCTCCTGAACGGGGGTCGGGGTGGTGAAGCCGAGGGCGTCCACCCCGGCGAGAATCTGCTCGTTTAGCCCGAGCTCGGCAAATGTAGTAGTCATGCGGCTAAGTATAGAGCATGGGCGGCGCGGGAGGCGCCCCGACATCCAGCTCTGACCTCGAGAGGCAGAATATCGATGGCGCTGTGTCACTTTGGGCCTCGTCTGAGGTCCTCAAATCGAGACGGGCCGTCAAGGCCTCCGTGTCGGTCTTGCGCCAACTGGGAAAACTCTGTCGTCATGCAAAGACAGGCGAGGCCAGGCCCTCAGGCGAGGCCCAAAGTGACACAGCGGGCCCTTTTTTCTGCCTCGGCGCCCTCGCCGCCGTATACTGAACGGGTCAAGTCGCAGAAACGGAGACCAGAGCATGCCCATCAACATCCCCGACGGCCTGCCCGCAAAGACAATCCTCCAGCAGGAGCGCATTTTCGCGCTTGAGGAGGAGGTGGCCAGCCACCAGGAGATTCGCCCCCTGCGCGTGGCGATCTTGAACCTCATGCCCACCAAGATCGAGACCGAGACCCAGATCCTGCGCCTCATTTCCAAGTCTCCGCTGCAGGTGAGCTGCGATTTCATGCGTGTCTCTACCCACGAGTCCACGCACGTCTCACAGGACCACCTGGTGAAGTTCTACGACACGTTCGACTCCTTCCGTGACAAGAACTACGACGGCCTGATCATTACCGGCGCGCCCGTGGAGCACCTCGAGTACGAGGAAGTCGACTACTGGGACGAGTTCTGCGAGATCGTGGACTGGAGCCAGGAGCACGTGTTCTCCACAATGTTCCTGTGCTGGGGCGCGCTGGGTGCGCTGTGGCACCTCTACCAGATTCCCAAGCGCCAGCTCGGCGCCAAGCTCTTTGGTGTGTTCAAGCAGCGTCTCTGCGACGAGTACAGCTTCCTCACCAACGGCTTTGACGAGGTGCACTACATGCCGCACAGCCGCCACGCCGCCATCGACACCGGTGCGCTGGCTGAGCACCCCGAGCTGTGCACGCTCTCCGAGGGCTTCACGAGCGGCCCGTCGCTTTTGGCCACGCGCGACTTCCACGAGGTCTACGTGACCGGCCACTTTGAGTACGGCCGCGACACCCTGGCCGACGAGTTCTGGCGCGACTTCCACAAGGGCCTGCCTATTCGCGTGCCCGAGAACTACTTCCCCGACGACGACCCCGAGCAGCAGCCGCTCTTCACCTGGCGCGCGCACGCCAACCTGCTCTACCGCAACTGGCTCAACTGGGTCTACCAGATGACCCCGTATGACCTGGGCGAGATCCCGGCTGCGGTTGCCGATCTGCGCGCGCGGGCCACCGCGGCGACCGGCCACGTGGACAAGTTCTAGGGGCGCGCGGCGCCTCGCGCGGGGCCTTCTGCGGCACGCGTAACTCCGGATTGCCGGTAATCCCTATTTGCGCGTGCCGCCGGGCGCTAAGATGTGAGAGTCCCTTGCCTATCCCAGAGGAGCGTGCATGGCCGAGAAGAACGAGATGCCGCGGGAGCGCCTGACCGGCGAGTTGCTTGAGCAGCTGCTTAACGCCCCCACGCCCGAGGCCTACCTTGAACAGGACCTCGTGCTCGACCGCACGCTGCCGGACTACCTCGAGCAGCTGCGCTCCGCGCGCGGTCTCAAGCGCTCGGAGATCATTCGCGCGTCCGGCCTCAATGCCACCTTCGTCTACGACGTCTTCAAGGGCAAAAGCCGCCTTGGTCGCGACAACGCCATCATGCTTGCGCTCGGCATGTGCTGCACGCTGCTTGAGACCCAGCGCCTGCTGCGCTTGGACGGCGTGGCGGAGCTCTGGCCCAAGGTGCGTCGCGACGCGGTGATTATCTGGTGCGTCGAGCACGGCTTCTCGCGGCAGCAGACCGACGACGAGCTGTACCGCCTGGGCGAGAAGACCCTCTTTGGCACAAGTCCGCTCGCGTAGCGCGGCTCGCTCCTCTTTCAGTTGCGAACTGAGGAATCAGTCACCAACTGAATATAACCTGTACCATTGACGGGTCGGAGAGCGGGCGAGCGGAGTGAGACGAGTGAACGACGACCAAGTCATACACGCACTTGGCATCGATGACGCCTACAAGGTCGATCGCGTGCTCGCAAGCGGACCAGGCGGCGTGACCGAGCTCGTCTCGCTTGACGGCTCGGGGCCGCTCATTCGCAAGCGCATTCCCAGCAAGCTCGCGCGCCGCGGCGTGTGGGCCACGCTCTCGGAGTGCGGCTGCGCGCGTCTCCCGCACGTGGCGGCAACCTACGAGATGCCCGACGAGTTCGTTGTGATCTGTGATTTTGTCCCCGGCGAGAACCTTGAGCAGCTGGTGGCGCAGCACGGCCGCCTCTCGCAGGAGACTGCCTTTCGGATAACCGCGCAGCTGTGCGAGGCGGCGCGGGCGCTGCACGAGCACGGCATAATCCACCGCGACATCTCGCCGGCCAACGTCATCGTTGCGGCGGACGGCGCGCACCTCATTGACCTCGGCATCGCGCGTTTTCGCAGCGAGGACGTCACGCACGACACCACGCAGCTCGGCACGCGCGGCTTTGCCTCCCCGGAGCAGTGCGGCTACGCGCAGACCGACGCCCGCTCGGACGTCTACTCGCTTGGGCGCGTCCTGGGCTACCTGCTCACGGGCGTGCGGCCGGAGACGCCGGACACGGCGGAGTATGAGCGCGCTCTCGCCGACGAAAGCGTGGTGACCCCGGAGGCGCGTGAGGTCGTGCTCCGAGCGAGCGCGCTCGAGCCGAGCGCTCGCTACCAGAGCGTGGCCGCCCTTGCGGCTGCGCTGGAGGGCGAGAAGGACGCGGCGCCCGAGGCCGTTGCCGTGGAGCCGCCGACGTTTGAGCCTGTGCCCCGGCGACGCGGCTGGGTGAAGGTTCTTCTCGCCATAATGGCGGTCGTAGCGTTTGTCGCGGCGGTGGCGATTGTTTTGGTCCAGACGTTTGGGCAAGGCGCGCCTGCCGAGAAGAACGCGGACGTCGAGCCCGTTGCGGAGGAGCCTGCGGCCAGCGCGCCCACTCCCGACGGCGAGCCCGCCGGCGGGGACGCGCCCGCGCCCGCGGCGGCGGACCTCGAGATCGTTGAGTCCGGCTGGTCGGTGGGCTCGGACGGTTACGTCTACTATGCGTTTGGCCTCAGAAACCCAAACGATTTCGTCATCGATCTGCCGGGGGTGAAGATAACCGGACGGGACGAGGCGGGAAAGGTCCTTTTCTCGGAGGAACAGATTCTCAACATTATCGGGGCTGGTGAGACGAACTACTTCGGATCTCTTGTCGGCGGCGGTGAGGCCCCTGCGGCGGTTGAGTTTGAGCCCCTTCCAATTGAGGACTATCAGGTGGGGCTGACTGGAAGCGAGGTGTCGTTCTCGGTCTCCAGCGTGAGCGTCAGCTCGGGGCGCGATGGCATGACGAGCTTCACGGGCGACGTAACCACGGTGGACGACGACGGCCAGGGAATCGGCAGCGACGTGGCGTTGACGGTCGTGCTTCGCGACGAGTCTGGTGCAATCGTCTATGGCATGACGGACTATGCGCGCAAGCCTCCGGTGGGCGAGTCCACTTCCTTCGAGGTGGAGCGCTATGGCGTTCCCGACTACGCGACGTACGAGGTGCACGCGCAGGCGTGGTAACGCACGGCCGGGCGCGCTTACCGACCGCTCGCGTAATTCAGTTGGCAACTGAGGAATTGCTTTCGCGCCCTTTTCAGAATGGGTCTCACCCCTTCTGAAAGGAGCCTCATATGGCCGAGAAGAACGTGCAGGTGAAGACGATTGCCGCCGTTGCGGGGGTGGTCGCGGCGGCTTTGCTGGTCGTCGCCTATTTCCTCCCTTATGCAGCGGCTGTCGACGAGTATCGAGAGGCACTAGGGACGATGTCCGCCAACCCGTATTCCGAGACGCTGGGAATGTCGAACGAGGGCCTGGCCGATATTTCGCTCTTCGAGTACGCGCGAATCTACAGCGCGGCTGGCGAGCTGGGCATGGGCGACGCGTTCGCTGCCGTCTACGTTCCGTTTACCGTGGCGCCCGCGGTGTTGGGCGTGCTGACGCTGCTCTTTGCAGCGCTGCGCAAGCCCATTCCCTCAATTGTGTTCTCGGTGCTCACCGTTGCGATGACGCTTCTTCTGAACTGGGACTTCGAGGACCGCGGCGTCATTCCCAGCAACAGCTACGACTGGGGCATTGCGAAGTGGGTGTACCTGGTGGCTGGTGTGGCCGTGGTCGCGTGCGCAGTGTGGCAGCTCGTGCTGCGGCAGCAGGGGCGGACAAAATAGCCAATAAGAAGTGGGGAGAAAGCAATGAAGAAGCTTGTCGGAATTGCGTGTGCGGCTGTAATGGCGTTAACGCTTGTGGCGTGTGGCGGCAATGCTGAGCCTGCAGCAGAAGAGACTCCGGTTGCTGAGGAGCAGGTTACGAGCTCGGATTCGGTAGACGAGCAGGAGCCAGCCGAGGAAGAGCAGCCTGTTGTAGAGGAGCCCGAGTCCGCACCGGCCGAGGAACAGCCAGCTTCTGATCCTGACTTTCGGGCGACGATGGATGAGTACGAGGCTTTCATGAATGACTACTGTGACTTCATGGAGACGTATAACAGTGGTTCTGCGGATACGGTCAGCATGATGGCCGACTACGCTGACATGATGAGCGGCTACACCGAGATGATGGAGAAAATCGACGCCATTGATGCGGACTCGCTGACGGCGGATGACTACGCGTATTACTCCGAAGTCATGTTGAGGGTCTCTCAGCGCCTGAGTGAGGTCGGGCAGTAAGGCTCAGAAATCGATTAGAGTGCGTGTCGGAACGTCGAGTGCCTTCGCGATGCGTATAAGAACGTCGATGCCAACGTCGGCCGCTCCTGTCTCGATTTTCCAGAGATAGGAGCGGCTCGTGCCCGTCATGAGCGCAAGCTGTCGCTGAGATATACCGCACCGGGTGCGCTCAGCACGTATTCGGGCACCGATGGCCCGCTTCTCCTTCGCGTTGTCCATGCGGGAAAGGATAGAAGCGGTATCATCGGGCCATGCTCTCTATAGAGAGCCATTCGGATCTTCGTTAGCTTGGAGAGTTCATGGCGTATTGCAGCAAATGCGGAATGCCGATAAAGAATGGAGCAAGCTTCTGTTCGGCCTGCGGATCACGAGTGGCTTTCTCCCGAGAAGAGTGTGAAGGGAAGAGGGTCGAGCAATACGACGGGAAAGTTCATAAGTGTCCTAACTGTGGCCATATGCTCGACTCCCTTGAGGTAATTTGCCCCGCGTGTGGTTATGAGCTTCGCGGGGCCGGGGCAGTTGGCTCTCTGAAAGAGCTCTCGGCTCAGCTGCAGCAAATTAGGATGCAACCCGACAAGGGGCTGAAGCAAACGTTGATAGAACGTTTGGGTCATGTCCCAGCGGATGTGGACGATCGTGCTGCTGCGCTCATCAAGGCATATCCGATTCCGAATACAAAGGAAGACCTTATCGAATTCATTATTACTTCTGCGGCAAATATCAACCCTGACGCATTCAATGACTTTCGGCGGAGCGACGCGTCTTCCTCGGATATCGCCATGTCAAATGCCTGGCTGTCAAAGCTAGAGCAGGCCTATCAAAAGGCGTCTTTTATGCTCGGCGACGACGATGCCTTTGAGGGTATCAAAGAGCTCTACGACGCCACCATGAAAAAGGTGCGGCATGCCAAGCGAGCAATGATCCGTTTCTGGCTGATTTGGGCAGTCGCCATGGCGGGCCTTCTTGGATTTACTGCTGTCATGTCACTGATCAATCAATAGAAAATCGGCGATGACTATGGGCATCTTCAACAAGAACGCCGGCGGTTTCATGGACGAGATCCGCTGCGACGAGCCGAACTACCTCATCTGGAAGTGGCATCCTGCCGGGTCGCAGAAGGGCGCCAACCGTCGCGAGAACGCCGTCCGCTGGGGCTCCTCCCTGCGCGTGCGTGACGGATCGGTTGCCGCATTCGTCTACAACCAAAAGAATGGTGTCTACGAGGACTTTATTGAAGGCCCCTACGACCAGACGCTGAGAACGGAAAACCTCCCGGTTCTCGCCAGCATCGTCGGCCTTGCCTACGACGGCGGCACTCCCTTCCAGGCGGAGGTTTACTTCATCAACCTTGCCCAGGTGGTGCAGGTCCGCTTCGGCGTGCCGTTCTTCGACGTCTACGATCCGCGTTTCCTCGACTTCGGCGTGCCGGTGGCGGCGCGCGGTACCATCACCTTCGGCATCAGGGACTACCGCCAGTTCATCAAGCTCCATCGCCTCGACGAGTTCGACCTCGACGCCTTCAAAGTGCAGGTTCGCGACGCGGTTATCCGCTACGTGAAGCCCGTAGTGGCGAATGCGCCTGCAGACCTCGGCATTCCCGTCGTGCAGCTTGAGCGTGCCCTCTCAAAGGTTCACGACGCCGTGGAGCCCCAGATCAAGGAGCGCCTCTCGAGCGACTTCGGCGTCGAGGTCTCCGGCGTGGACATCTCCGCCATCGAGCTCGACAAGACGAGCGACGGCTACCGCCAGCTCATGTCTGTGACGCGCGACGTCGAGCAGGCCACCGTCCAGGCTCAGGCAGAGGTCAACATCAAGAACCTCCACGACCAGCAGCGCATCAACGCCGAGAACCTCGAGGAGACCCTGCGCGTCCAGCGCGAGGAGGCCCAGCGAGCCCAGCGTATGGCCACCGAGACCGCCAACATTGGTGCCTTCCAGCTCGAGAAGCAGGCCGAGGTGGGCGTCGCCGGCGCGAGCGCGCTCGGCCAGATGGGAGCCAGCGGCGCGACCGAGATGGGCGGCGGTTCCGGCGGCGGGTTCGACCCGGCTGCGATGATGGCGGGCATGGCCGTCGGCGGAGCCGTGGGCCAGAACGTTGCGGGGATGATGAACGGCATGATGGGCGGACTCGGAGGTCAGGCGGTGCAGCCCGGCGCCCAGGTTCCGCCCCCGGTCCCGCAGGTTGGCTACCACGTGGCCGTGAACGGCGCCGCGACAGGGCCCTTCTCGCCCGCCCTTCTCGTGCAGATGGCTGCCGCGGGCACCCTTACGCGCGACAGCCTCGTTTGGAAGCAGGGCATGGCCGAGTGGCGCCGCGCCGGGGACGTTGACGAGCTCGCATCTGTTTTTGGGGGCTGTGCGCCCGCCGGCATGCCGCCTATTCCGCCGACTGCGTAGGGAGAAGACCGTGGACGAGGGTAGCTTCTACTCCATTGACCGCCTCGTTGAGTTTGGTCTCACGCTCGGCGTTGCCACGCAGATGGCCAACTCCATGAATGCGAGCCTCCAGGCTACGCAGATCCCCGGGGCGAGAAATCCCATGCAGCCCAACGCGCTCGCGGGGGAGCAGCCGCTCTTCTACGTTGTGCTTGACGACAAGCCTGCTGGGCCTCTTCTGCCCTCCGAGTTGTCGCGGCTGATTTCGGAGGGGCGCGTTACCAGGGAAACCTACGTCTGGAAGCCCGGTATGCCAGGCTGGCAGCTGGCTGAGGACGTCCCTGAGGTGCTCAAGCTCGTTGCGCTGGTTCCGCCGGCTGTGCCGTGGGATGCATGAGGCCTTTCGATTCGCGACGAATCGGCTATTCCATAGACGGACATAGAAGTCCCCGACATTACCTTTGTGGTGTTTTGACACGGGCGGCCGCTGCCGTCTCCGTGTTGTTGCAACAAGGGTGCTCGTCCGGTCGTTCCAATACCCTCAGCTGGTAGGTATCTGACAGGGGGGGCAAAGACCTGCTTTCTGGACACTATGGATAGCGGCGCTGCTCTCGCGTTCAGGCCGCCTGGATCCCTGTTCGGCTGAGGTAACCCTAATCGAATTCAACAGACGCTCTGCTTGCAAATAGAACAAATGTTCTGTAATCTAGTATAGAACACATGTTCTGTATAAGATTACGATTGCGTAATACTTACGTATTCGTTATAGTTTGAGGAGGAGCTATGCCGCCCAAGCCGCCTGAGATTTATCGACGCGCTCTCCGCGAGGGTTGGGTGGACAGGGGAGGCAGGGGCTCCCACCGCAAACTTGAGAAGGACGGCAAGGTCCTCATCATTCCCTATCACCGCAAGGAGCTTGCCAAAGGAACGTGGGAGCGCATCAAACGGGATGCAGGATGGAGTGAGCCATGAGATTCAACTATCCCGGCTACTTCGAGCCCAATGAGCTCGACGGCTACAGCGTGTGGTTCCCCGACCTCCCGGAGTGCCACACGGACGGCGACAATCTTGACGACGCGGTGAACATGGCTGCCGAGGCGCTCGAGCTCGTGATTGAGTCTTACATCGAGAATGGCCGTGTGCTCCCGGAGCCCTCGCTTGACGCACGGGTGCCGGAGGGGGCTCGAGAGCTGCTCGTCTCGGTGGACGTCGATTCCGAGAATCGCCTGGTCACCGCTCGCGATGCCGCAAGGATGCTGGGCGTGCGCGATGCGCGCGTTCGGCAGCTTATTCTCAAGGGCGCTCTTCTCGCTCGTAAGCAGGCGGGCGTCAACTTCGTCTATCTGCGCAGCGTACTTGATCGGTTGCAGGAAGCGCCCGCGGGTGGCCGTCCACGCTCCGCTTCCGCGTAGCGTCCTGCGCTAGCGCCCGCCCCCGGCGTATCATTGCCCCAACAGCCACCCCGCCGCAGACAGGAGCCCACCATGGAGTTCACCGACGTCGTTTCCAAGCGCTACTCGTGCAAGAAATTCGACTCCGCTCGCCAGGTTGCGCCCGAGGCACTCGAGCAGATCCTCGAGGCCGGCCGCCTCGCCCCCACCGCCAAGAACCTGCAGGAGCAGCACGTCTACGTGCTGCAGGGCGCGGAGTCGCTCGCGATCGTGGACGAGCTCACGCCCTGCCGCTACGGCGCGCCCACGGTCCTGGCCGTCGCCTTCGACACCTCGAACGTCTACACCTACCCCGGCGACGCGCGCGACTCCGGGATCGAGGACGCCTCGATCGTGGCCACGCACATGCTCCTGGCCGCCTGCGACGCGGGCGTCGACAGCTGCTGGCTCAACCGCTTCGACCCCGACCTCGCCAAGGCGCGCCTCGGCCTGCCCGAGAACGAGGAGCTTCTCATGCTGCTCGACCTTGGCTACGCCGCCGAGGGCACGGGCCCGCTGCCCAACCACGAGAGCCGCAAGCCCCTCTCGGAGACCGTGACGTACCGGTAGGCGCCCGGCCCCGCGCCCTTCTCGCCGACTTGTCCCGCGCGCCGGCCGCAGCTTACTCAAAATGCTCCCCCGCCCGTGCTACGCTGCGCTCACGGCAGCAGCGAGAGGGGAGACCCCATGCACATTTACAACTTCCTGGACAACGACGACGTCAAGGTGATCTCCGGCAAGGGCCCCTTCAAGGTGGCGGAGTGGCAGCGCGACCTCTCCGTTCCCTACGGCGGGGCTACTACGGCCTACTTTGCCGCCGAGATGGGCGTCCGCCGGCGCCAGCTGGTGTGCGAGCTCGACGGGCGCGTGGGCGTGACGCTGCAGGCCGGCGCCATGCAGTGGACCGTCGGCAGCATTCAGTCCACGACCGGCGTCAAGGGCGTGGGCGACTTCTTTGGCAAGGCCATTCGCGGCTCCGTGACCGGCGAGTCCGCGATCAAGCCCGAGTACACCGGCACCGGCACCATCGTCTGCGAGCCCACCTACCGGCACATTCTCCTCATGAGCCCGCAGGCCGAGATGGGCGGGACGATGGTCATAAACGACGGCCTCTTCCTCGCGTGCACCTCCGACATTCAGCACCGCGCGATCATGGTCAAGCGCCCGAGCGCCGCGGTGGCGGGCAACGAGGGCCTGTTCAACCTCGGCCTTTCCGGCTCGGGCACGGTGGCGCTCGAGTCGCCGGTCCCGGCGAGCGAACTTGCGGTCGTCGACCTCGAGGGCGACGAGCTCAAGGTCGACGGCAGCTTCGCGATCGCGTGGACCGAGTCGCTCGAGTTCACCGTGGAGCGCAGCGGCAAGTCGCTCATTGGCTCCGCCGTCTCGGGCGAGGGCCTCGTCAACGTCTACCGCGGGCGCGGTCGCGTGCTCCTGTCGCCGGTGGCGTCGCTCACGCCCAACCCCGACGCCGGCAGCGGCACCGTCTAGCAGCCGAGAAGAACGGGCGGGCCCGGACGCCTGTCCGAGCCCGCCCGTCTGTCACGCGCTCTTCTCGCCAGCCGTCCTAGCAGGTGGCGCCGCCGATGACGGTCTTGCCCAAGATGGCGTCCTTGTCGATGGGCGCGGTCAGCAGCTTCTCTTGCACGTAGTCAAAGCCGAGGCGCGCCACGGTGTCGGCAAAGCGCTCGCCGCTCTCGCCCTCGTCGCGGAAGAAGAGAATCGCGCGCTCCACGAGGTCCATGACCTCGTCTTCGCTGGTGAAGATCTTGTCCAGCGCCCGGCCGTGCGCGACTTTCTTGCCCCAGCGACCGCCGATGTAGACCTTGTAGCCCGCGAGCCCCTCGGTCACGGCGCCAAACGGGCACGCGCCCACGCAGCGGCCGCAGTGGTTGCACGCGGAGCCGTCTATGGTGATCTTGCCGTCCAGCCCGATCTGCGCGTCACCCATGGGGCATGCCTTCACGACCTGACAGACCTTGCACGCGCGGCACTTCTCGGCCACGATCTGCGGCACGCGCTGACCGACGATTCCCAGGTCGTTGAGGTCGGGCTTGACGCACATGTTGGGGCAGCCGCCCACGGCGATCTTGAACTTGTGCGGCAGGTCGACGCCGTGGTAGCCCACGTAGAAGCGCTCGTGCAGCTTCTCGGAGAGGTCGAAGGTGTCGATCAGGCCGTACTGGCAGGTGGTGCCCTTGCAGCTCACGACCGGGCGCACCTTGGAGCCGGTGCCACCGGCGTCCAGGCCGTGGTCCTGGAGAAACGCAATGCACTCGTCGATCTTCTCGTACTTCACGCCCTGAATCTCCAGCGTGAGGCGTGTGGTCATGGTGACCTCGCCGGAGCCAAAGCGCTCGGCGGCCTCGGCCACGGCACGCTGCTCGTCCACCGTGATCTTGCCGTTGCGCGTGATCACGCGAATGTTGAAGACGTCGTCGTAGCGCTTGTCCTGCAGGCAGCCCAGGCCCTTGAGGCGCTTGACCTCGGCAGCGGGCAGCTTTGCGCCGGCCGGCCGCGGCACGCGGACCTCGTTGAACGTGACGCCGCCCTCGAGCACGCGCGTCTCGGTGTAGCCCGCGGCCTTGAGGCGGTTCTGCGCGAAGTAGCCGCGCTTGCCCTTGGCGCACACCAGCAGGAGCTTCTCGTTCTTCTCGTGGCCGGGCAGTCCGTCCGGGCCGATCTTGGCGAGGTCCACCCACTCGGCGCCGGGGATCGTGGGCGCGGGCAGCACGTCAATGACGTGGTAGTCCGCGGCGGCGCCGGCGGCGTATTCGGCCGGCGTGAAGCTCTCGAGCTCGCCCGCGAGCTTGTTCTCCAGAATGTAGGCCGTCGTGACCAGCGGGTGAATGGCGGTCGAGAAGGGCGGCGCGTAGGAGAGGTCCATGAGGTCAAGGTCCTCCACGCGGGCCTTCTGGTAGAGCGCGGTCACCACCACGTCCACCACCTTGTCCACCGCGCCGGCGCCGAGCACCTGCGCGCCGAGCAGGCGGTGCGAGCCGCGGTCCGCAATGAGCTTCACGAAGAAGCTTGAGGAGCCGGGGTAGTAGTGCGCCTTGTCGTCCACCACGGAGACCACGCTCACCGGGTCAAAGCCCGCCTCGCGCGCCGCTGTCTCGGTGAGGCCGGTGCGCCCGCCGTTCAGCGTGGGCAGCAGGCGCACGACGCCGGTGCCGAGCGCGCCGGGATAGGCGGTCGGCGTGCCCGTGAGCGTGCGGGCGAGCGCGCGGCCGCATATGTTGGCCGTCGAGCCCATGGCGCTCCAGAACGAGCGGCCGGTGATGGCGTTTTTCACCTCGGCGCAGTCGCCGGCGGCGTAGACGTCTGCAAGGTTGGTGGCACCGAGCTCGTCCACGACCACGCAGCCGCGGTCGAGCTCCACGCCGGAGCCCTCAAGCCATGCCGTGTTGGGGCGAATGCCAATGGAGAGGATCACGAGGTCAGCCGGCAGCGTACCCGTGCCGGTCTCGACGCCCTCGACCTGGGCGCCGCCCTTGACGGCGGCCAGCGGGCACGACGTCATGACGCGCACGCCGGCTGCCTTGAGCTGGCGCTGCGCGAAGTTGGCCATTTCGGGGTCAAAGACGTTGGGCAAGATCTGCGGCATGGCGTCGATCACCGTGACGGAGAGGCCACGCGCGAGCAGGTTCTCGGCGACCTCCAGGCCAATGAAGCCGGCGCCCACCACCACGGCGCGGCGCGCCCCGGCGTCGGTGTAGTCGCGAATGGCCTCGGCGTCGTCGGGCGTGCGCACGGTGAAGACGCCGGGCAGGTCGGTGCCGGGAATGCTCGCGGGCACGAGCGGCGACGCACCGGTGGCTATGACCAGCTTGTCGTACTTCTCGGCATGCTCCGAGCCGTCCTTCTCGCGCACCGTGACCTCGTGCGCGGCGGCGTTAAGCGCCACGGCCTCCACGCCCGTGCGCACCTCCACGCCGGTGAGGCCCTCGTAGGCGGCCGGCGTGTTGACAATGAGCTCCGCGCGGGTCTGAATGTCGCCGCCGATGTAGTACGGCAGGCCGCAGCCGGCGTAGCTTATGTCCTCGCTCTTGGTCACAACGACGACCTCGGCCGAGCGGTCGCACCGCTTGAGCTTGGCTGCGACCTTGGTTCCGGCGGCCACGCCGCCAACGATCAGGTACCTCATGGCGCCCCTCTCCTTCGTCGCCGCCTCGTGCGGCGCCCGTTGTCACCCATGGTATTCCTTCGGTGGCATATCATGGGCGCAGGCAAGAAGAACGAGGAGGCCCCATGCCCAGGACGGCAATCTTCAGCGACATTGACGGCACGCTGCTCAACTCCGCGCACCAGGTCACCCCGCGCACGCGGGCGGCGATCGAGGCGGTGCAGCGGTCGGGCGTGCCCTTTGTCATTGTGACGGCGCGCGGGGTCTCCGGAACGTATCCCCTGCTCGAGCAGCAGAACATAACCTGCACCGTGGTGACCTACAGCGGCGGTGTCATTCTCGACGAGGAGCGCAACGTGATTCACCACCACGGTCTCACGCGCGCCCAGGCGCAGGCGGTCGTTGACTTTGCCGAGGCCGAGCGCCTTCCCATGACCTGGAGCGCCTACTCCTTTGAGGATTGGGTCGCCCCGGACAAACGGGACCCGCGCCTGATTCAGGAGGAGCGCATCGTCATGGCCGAGGCGCGCGAGGGCGACATTGCCTCGATTAAGCGCGACGAGGTGCAGAAGATTCTCTGCCTCTGCACGCAGGGGGAGACCGCCATGGTGGAGCGCCGCCTCAAGGAGCGCTTTCCCGAGTTTGCCATTGCCGTCTCGTCCGAGACGCTGATCGAGGTCATGCCGGCGGGCTCGAGCAAGGCGGGCGCCGTGCGTACCCTGTGCGACCTTTGGGGACTGGACCCAGCCGACGCGATCGCGTTTGGTGACAACTACAACGACCTGCCCATGCTTGAGGCCGTGGGGCACGGCTATCTCATGGGTAACGCGCCGGTGGAGCTGCTGGAGCGCGCGTCGCTCGTTGCGCCCGGCAACGACGAGGACGGCGTGGCGCGCGTAATCGAGGACCGGGTGCTGTCCGGTCGCCCTTGAATCTGAATTTAAATTACTTCGGACGCCGCTCCCTTGCCAGGGGGGCGCCGGCGCCTGCAAAACGGCCGTTCGTGTGATGCTTTGTTCCGCGTGGCTGCAAAACGGCCGTTCGTGTGATAGAGATTCGGGCTCTGTAAGGGCCTGCGGTGTGCTTGCGGGAGCAAAAGCCCAGTTGCGCCTTAACAGGAGCCGACTGCGACCCCTAAAAGGCATCACACGAGAGCCGATTTTGCAGGCTGCTGCCAAGAATCATCACACGAGCGCCCGTTTTGGCGTTGCGGCGGCCTCGGTGGGGGCGTCGCACGCCGCGCGTGGTCGCGCTTGTGCGAGAATGAGCGCGTCGAGCAATGCGGGCGCGCGGCGCCCAACGAGAGGAGTTCTCATGAAGGTTGCCATTCCGACCCTCGGCAAGGGTGGGCTGGACTGCGAGCGTTCCGGGCACTTTGGCCACTGTGACTGCTTCACCGTGGTCGACGTGGAGGAGGGCAAGGTCGGCGCCGTGAGTGTTATAGACAACCCGCCCCACGAGGAGGGCGGCTGCATGCGCCCGGTGGCGCTGCTCGCCCAGAACGGCATTGACGCGATCGTGGCCGCCGGCATGGGTATGCGCCCCATGATGGGCTTCGCGCAGGCCGGCATTACCGTCTACTTTGAGAACCAGACGCCCGGCGTGGGCGACGTCGCGCAGATGGCCGCTGCTGGCACACTCCCCGTCATGGGTGAGGAGCACGCCTGCCACCACTGATTCAAAGGGGGACAGACCCCTTTTGAATCATTTCGGAGGTTGAATGGTGGACGCGCTGGTCATAGCCGGGTGTCTGTCCGGCGAGGAGGGCGACGCGGGTGTCGCCGCGCTTGTGCGCGAGCTTACAGAGGCGATCGGCGCCGACGTGGTGGTGCGTGCCCGCACGGGCGGCCGACCCGCGGGGCGTCCGCTGTCGGAGGCGCTGGGCGACCTGCGCCACGGTGGCGCGCGTCGCGTCCTCGTGGCAACGACGCACGTCGCGCGCGGCCGCCTGCAGCGCGAGGCGGAGGCCGCGGTGCGCGCGGCTGCCCCCGGCTTCGACGAGCTTCGCCTCGCTCCGCCCCTGCTCGCGAATGAGGCGGACTGCGCCGTCGTGGCCGCCGCCCTCGACGAGGCCCTCCCCGCGCGGCCCGGTTGCGCCGTTGCCCTTGCAGGCCACCGCGGACCGGAGTGCGAGGCGGCTCTCGCCCGGCTCGAGCGCGCCCTGCTCGCCCGGGGTCGCGCGGACGTCCTCGCAGACTCGCCGGAGCGCCTTCCCACTCGCCTGGCCGCGCGCCCGGAGCGCGAGGTCCTGCTCGCCCCGCTCCTTATGTCGCTTGGCCACCACGCCCGCCACGACGTGCTGGACGGGCTCGCCCGGACCCTTTCCGCCCAGACCTGGCCGCACACCCTCGCCGAGCTGCCCGCAATCCGCGCCCTCGTCGTCGCTCACGCCTCGAGCCGTCTGTTAATTGGGGACAGTCCCCAATTAACATAAAAGATTTGTGTTAATTGGGGAC
>CASEQJ010000019.1 GCA_949290055.1 uncultured Olsenella sp.
GGAGGTTTTCTGTTGCGTAGCAAAAGTGGGGTCCACCCGCTGAGCGGGTGGATTTCTATGCCGCGCGAAGAGCGCGCGGCACAGGGTTGAGGACCCTTATCAAAAGGGCCGCCCTTGCGGACGGCCCCAAACTCGTCATGTCCTCCCGACCCTACGCCATGAGCTCCTTGACGGTCTCCTTGGCGGCGGCAAGCTGGTCCTCGCTCGGAATCCAATTGACGGCAAGTGTCTTCACCGGCATCTGGAACCCCGCGGCCTCGAGCTCCTTTGCCACGTTGTTGGGTCCGGCGGGTGCCCAACCGTAGGAGCCAAAGGCCAGGCCCACACGGTTATCGTTCTTGGGCGAAAGCCCCTTCATATACGTAAGGAAGCCGGCCACCGTAGGCAGCATCTGGCTGTTGAGCGTCGGCGAGCCCACGCAGACGTACTTGCAGTCCAGGAACACGTCCATGACGTTGGAAATGTGATTCTCCTTGAGGTCCATGAGCTGCGCGGGAACGCCGGCGGCCAGGAAGCCGTCCACCAGCGCGCGGGCAATCTTCTCGGTGGAGTGCCACATGGAGTCGTAGACCACCACAGCGCGCTCGCGGACGGCGCCGGAGACGAAGTCTTCCTCGTAGGCGCGCAGGATGTCCTCCACGTGGGAGCGCCAAATGACGCCGTGCGCCGGGCAGATCATGTCGAGCGCGTCCGGCCCGAGCCCGCGCACCGCCTTCACCGCCGCGGCGGCCTGCGCACGGTAGGGCTGCACGATGTTGGCGTAGTACTTGCGCGCCTGGTGCATGACCTCGCACATGTCATTCTCGTCGTCAAAGCGGGCCGAGCTGGCAAAGTGCTGGCCAAAGGCGTCGTTGGAGAAGAGGATCTTGTCGTAGGCGTCATAGGTGACCATGTTGTCCGGCCAGTGGACCATGGGGGTCTGGACAAAGGCCAGCGTGCGCTTGCCTATGCAGAGGGTGTCACCGGTCTTGACGCCGTTGTAGCCGAGGTCGCCAAAGTGCGCCGTCATGTTCTTCACGCCCTGCGGCGCGGAGCAGTAAATCTGGCAGCCCGGCGCCAGGCGCTTGATCGTGGGCGTGTTGCCGGAGTGGTCCATCTCCACGTGGTTGGCAATGAGAACGTCGATCTTGGACGGGTCGATCACCGAGGAGATGCGCTCGAGCAGCTCGTCGGTGAAGGTGACCTTGGCCGTGTCGATCAGCGTGACCTTCTCGTCCAGGATGAGGTAGGCGTTGTAGGTAATGCCGGCCTCGGTGGTGTAGCCGTGGAACTCGCGCGCGTTCCAGTCGAGCGCGCCAACCCAGTAGACGTCCGGCTTGATCTGAACTGCGGAAAGCATGGGGCCTCCTTGAGGTGGAAGTGATAGCAGCCTAGGGGCATTTTACCCCGCTCACGGCAAGAAAAACGGGCGGCCGACCCGAAAGCCGGCCGCCCGCGTGGGGGTTCTGTAAATTGGGGACTGTCCCCAATTCACAGGCTACTTCTCGCCGGCAGCGCGGCGAGCGGCGTACTCCTCCGCCAGACGCTGCTGAATGTCGTGCGGAACCTGCTCGTAGCCGCTGACCTCCATCTCAAACTCACCGGTGCCGCGCGAGAGCGAGCGCAGGCGGGTCGCGTAGTCGGTGACCTCGGCATACGGGATGGTGGCGACGACAGTGGTCTCGCCGGCCTGGGCGCCGGTTCCGGCCTCCATGCCCTCGACGCGGCCGCGGGAGGCGGAGACGTCGCCCATCACGGAGCCGGCGTAGCTCTCGGGCACGGTAATGCGCAGGTGCGCCATGGGCTCGAGCAGCACGGGCTCGGCCTGCGCGACGGCCTTCTGGAAGCCAATGCGCGCGGCGGTCTTGAACGCCATCTCGTTGGAGTCGACCGGGTGGTAGGAGCCCTCGTAGACGGCGCACTTGACGTCGATCATGGGGTAGCCCGCGAGCACGCCCTCGCGCATGGTCTCCTGGACGCCCTTGTCGATCGCCGGAATGAAGCCGCGCGGAATGTGACCGCCCACGACCTCGTCGACGAACTCGTAGCCGGCGCCCGGGTTGGGCTCAATGCGCAGCCAGCAGTCGCCGTACTGGCCGGCGCCGCCGGTCTGCTTCTTGTGGCGACCCTGGGCGGACGCCACGCGGCGAATCGTCTCGCGGTACGGAATCTTGAGCGCCACGGTGTGGGCGGTAATCCCGGCACGGTCCTCAAGACGGTCGAGAAGAACGCTGACCTGCGCCTCGCCAATGGCAGAAATGACGGTCTGGCCGGTGTCCTCGTCGCGCTCCACCTTGAGGGTGGGGTCGGCGTCCGCGCTCTTCTCGAGGAAGGCGTAGAGCTTGCCCTCGGTGCCGCGCGCGTCGGGCTCAATGGCAATGCGGTAGAGCGAGTTGGGGAAGCGGAACTCGGCGGCCTCGACCTTGCCGGTCACGGACAGCGTGTCGCCGGTCATGGCCTCGAGCTTGGGGACCACCACAATGTCGCCCGCGGCGGCGGACTGGACGTCGGTGGTGTCGCGGCCACACATCTGGTAGAGGTGGCCCAGACGCTCGGTCTTGCGCGTGCGCGCGTTGGTGAGCTCAATGCCCGGGGTAATGGTTCCGGCCAGCACCTTGAGGAACGAGAGGCGACCGTTCTGCGGGTCGTTGAGGGACTTGAACGCAAAGACCACAGGGCGCTCGTCGTCCTCGGAAATGTCGAGCTGCTCGCCGTTGACCAGCGGAATGCGGCCAAAGTCGGCCATGGTGGGGAACCACTCCACGGCGGCGTCCATGAAGGAGATCACGCCCTCCTCGCGCACGCAGCTGCCGGAGAACACGGGCACAAAGACGCGCTCGCGAATGGCCTTGGCGAGAAGCCCCTCGAGCTCCTCCTGCGTGACCTCCTCGCCCTCGAGGTACTTCATCATGATCTCGTCGTCGGCCTCCACGACGAGCTCGGTGAGCTGCGCGCGGGCGGCCTCGGCGGCGTCGGCGTACTCGGCCGGGACGTCCTCGACGACCGGCTTGCCGCCCTCGAGGTGGCGCGCCTTCATGTGGACGACGTCAATGATCCCCGAGAAGGCCTCGCCGGAGCCCATGGGAATGGTCACGGCGCCGAGGTTGGTGCCAAAGCGCTCCTGCAGCGCGGCAAACGCGACGTCAAAGTCGGCGTCGGCGCGGTCGAGGCGGTTAATGAACAGCGCGCGGGCGAGGCTGAGCTCCTCGGCCGCGTACCACAGGCGCGTGGTAATGGTGCCCGGACCGCTCGCGGCGTCCACGACAAAGACGGCCGTCTCGCACGCGCTCATGGCGGCGTAGGCGTCGCCGACAAAGTCGGGGTAGCACGGGGCGTCGAGCACGTTCAGGCGCGTACCCTCCCAAATGACGGGCGCGATTGCGGTGGAAATGGAGAAGCCGCGCTCCCCCTCCTCACCGTCGTAGTCCAGCGTGGGCTTGGTGCCGGCGTGGCCGCCAAGACGGGTGGTACGCCCCGTCAGGTGAAGCATGGCCTCGGCCAGCATGGTCTTGCCCACGCCGCCTTGGCCCACAAGGACCACGTTCTTGACCTTCTCCGTTCCCTTTGCTGCCATGATGCCTCCCTCGAACGGGGTGTGTGCACGATGTCATTCACCTTACCCACACCCGGCGGGGGCGAGACGAACATATCGGGCAGCGGGCGAGAAGAACGGTGGGGGCGTGAGACAAATGAACCTGTCCCCTTTGTCTCACTCGTTCTTCTTGCCCTTCTTGGGCAGGCGGCCTGCGCGGCGCAGGGCGTCGCGCAGGATCCACTCCACCTGACCGTTGGCGCTACGCATCTCGTCCGCCGCCCAGCGCTCCACCGCGGCCCAGACCTCGGGGTCTATGCGGAGCGGGTATTGCTTGCGCGCGGCCACGTTCTTCTCGCCCGCCTACTGGTAGAGGGAACCGGTGTTGAGGACGGGCTGGGCCTCGGACTCGCCGCATAGAACGACCATGAGGTTGGAGGCCATAACGGCCTTGCGGTCCTCGTCGAACTCCACGACGCCGTCGTCGGAGAGCTCCTTGAGCGCCATGTCCACCATGGAGACCGCGCCCTCGACGATCTTCTTGCGCGCGGCGATTATGGCCTCGGCCTGCTGGCGGCGCAGCATGGCCTGGGCGATCTCCGGCGCGTAGGCGAGGTGCGTGAGGCGGGCGTCGTCCACGGAAACGCCGGCCGGGGCGAGGCGACGATCGAGCTCCTCCTTGAGGCTGGCGGAGACCTCCTCAATGTTGGAGCGCAGCGTGATGGAGCTGTTGGAGGCGTCGTCGTCCTCCATGTGGTCGTAGGCGTAGACGCTGGCCACGTGGCGGAGGGCGGTCTCGGTCTGCATGGCCACGTAGCTGGGATAGTTGTCCACGTCGAAGAGGGCCTTGGCGGTGTCGGCCACGTGCCAGACCACGACGGTCGCAATCTCGATGGGGTTGCCCATCTTGTCGTTGACCTTGAGGCGCTCGCCGTTGAGGGTGCGGGCGCGCAGGGAGACCGTGGTGGAGAGGCCCTTGGCGAGGGCGGCGGCTCGGATGCCCTTGGCCGATTCCTCGAGCGCCTCGTCAACCGGGATGGCGCCGGCGTCGGGGTTGCCTAGGCTGTGGGAGTAGAACGGGTTGGCCCAGTAGAAGCCGGACTCACGGACGGTGCCCACGTAGTTGCCAAAGAGCACGAGCACGCGGGCCTGTCCCGGCTGCAGCGAGAAGAAGCCGCAGGTAACGACGATGGCCACGATGAGCAGCACGATGCCGCCGATAAGCAGCGCGGGGCCGGTGACGGGCGCGGGCACGCCGGCATCCTCGGCGGTGGCGAGGATGATGATTCCCTGGACGATGCCCCATACGGAGGCGGCGTACGCGACGAGGGTGACGAAGAGCATGGGCCAGCCGGACGCGGCACGGGCCTGCTTTTCTACGGTCATTGCAGTTCCTTTCCCGGTGACGGGCACGCCCCGGGGTGGGCGTCCTCGACTGAGTTCATTGTGATATCAGATTGGTTTCTGCACAAGTGGAGATTCCGTCGAGACGGCGGCGAGCGGCGCCATATGCCGGGCGAGCGTTCGGACGGGAGTTTGGTGCAAGCGACGACCCGTATTATGTGGGGCTCTTCGATCGGGGAGGTGCCCATGGGACTGTGCATAGGTTACGAGTCGTCGCTGCGCTACTGGCTCACCAAGACGGGGGACGAGGTTCTTCCGGAGATCGCGACCGCCGGCGCGTTCAGGCAGGCGGAGGCCACGTCGACGCTCGTCAAGGAGGGGGCGCTTCCGTTTGGCCCCGAACAAGGGAGGACGCTCCACCTTGTGGTGAGCGACCCCGCCCTCAAACACCGTGTCCGCGACTGTCGGGTCCACGTTTGCGAGGGCCCTCTGCCAGACGGGTCGTTCTGTCAGCTGCCCGGGTCCAACCTGGTCGCGTCTCCCGCGCTCACGTTCTTGGAGCTTGCGCAGACGCACTCCCTCTGGGAGCTCGTGGAGATCGGCAACTACCTCTGTTCCACGTTCTCGATCTCCGACGAAGGCCGAGGCTACACCGGCAAGCGTGCGCAGGTTGCAGCGCCGGAGCAGCTGTCCCGCTATCTGAGCGAATTGCCCCCTTACACGCGAGGGGTCCGTCGGGCGCAGCAGGCCTTGGAGCATGTCACCGAACTCACCGCGTCACCAAAGGAGTCGCAACTCGCCATGCACTACCACCTGCCCGTCGAGCTCGGCGGCCGCGGGCCCTTTGAAATCGTCGCCAATCAGGCAATCCGAATCGACGAACACGGTCAGCGACTGCTCGCCTCCGGCCACCTCGTTGGCGACCTCTTCCTGCCCGACTTTGGCTGCGACCTAGAGTTCGACAGCATCGAGTTCCATACGGGCAGGTTCCGCCTCGACCATACGCAGGCCCGGCGCAACGTCCTCGAGGCAATGGGCATTAAAACGGTATCTGCCACCGAAGGTCAGATCAACACCATTGAAAAGCTCGACGACTTCACGTGGCTCCTCGAAGAACGGCTCGGAATCCCTCACCCCGCCTACAGCCGAGAGCAACGGATTGCCCAAATCGACCTCTTCGACTGGCTAAACGACCCACAGAGGACCCTGTTTTGAGATGGCACTCATTGTCTGGGTACTTTTTCGAAGCACGGCAAAGTATCGAAGAAATCGCCACGTCGTCTAGCTGCACTTTCTCGGAGCCGGCGGAGCCTGATACTTGAGGGGTCACCAAAAAAGTACCCAGACAATGAACAGCCGGGCGTTTTGGCACCCGCAGTTATGCAAAACGTAGAGGAAGCGGGCAGGACGAGAGGATTTCAACGAGCGGAAACGCGGCGCGACGTGGTCGGGTATGCTTGCTGCGAAGGAGGCTCCATGGGATACAAGACCTACACCTGTCAGATCGCGCGGAACTGCGGGGGCTGCGAGTGGCTCGCGGTGCCCTACCCCATTCAGCTGCGTCGCAAGCAGGAGCAGGTGGAGAGCCTGATTGGCACCATGGCCAAGAAGGACGGAGCGCCCGTTGAGCCCATCCGCGGCATGGACGAGCCCGTGCATTACCGCCACAAGGCTGCGACCCCGTTCGCGCACGCGCGCGGCGGCCGGGTGCGCTGCGGGTTCTACGCCGCCGGGACGCACCGCATCGTACCCTGCAACGAGTGCCTGGTGGAGGACCCGCGCGCCCGGCGTATTCTGAACGCGGTCGCCCGTGTCGCCGAGCGCCTCCACATTCCGCCCTATGACGAGGACCGCGGCACGGGCGTGCTGCGCCATGCGGTCGTGCGCTGCGGGTGGAAGACGGACGCCGTGCTGCTCACGCTGGTGTCGCGCGTTCCGGAGCTGCGTGACGAGCGCCGGGTGGTCGCCGAGCTGCGCGCAGCCTGTCCCGAAGTCGCGAGCATCGTCCTCAACGTCAACGACCGGCGCACCAACGCGATCCTGGGCCGGCGCAGCCGCGCGCTCTTTGGGCCCGGCGTCATGCACGACGAGCTGCTGGGCTGTCGCTTTGAGATTGGGCCCACCAGCTTCTACCAGACCAACCCGGCCCAGACCGAGGTCCTCTACGAGCTTGCGCTCGAGGGCCTCGGCGACGCGACCACCGCGCTCGACGCCTACTGCGGCACCGGCACGATCGGCATATGCGCGGCAGCGCGGACGGACGGACTGCGGATCACGGGCGTCGAGCAGGTGAGTGGCGCCGTCGCATGCGCCGAGCGCAACGCGCGCGCAAACGGCGTCGCCGACCGCTGCCGCTTCGTCGCGGCGGACGCCACGTCGTGGATGGCGCACGCGGGTGGCGGCGAGCACTTTGACGTCGTGATCATGGACCCGCCGCGCGCGGGCAGCACGCCCGAGTTCCTGACGGGCGCAACCGCGCTCGCGCCACAGAGCATTGTCTACGTGAGCTGCAACGTCGTCACCCAGGCCCGCGACCTCGAGGTCCTACGCGAGCGCGGCTACCGCCTTGCACGCGTGACCCCCGTGGACATGTTCCCGCACACCAAGCACGTGGAGTGCGTCGCCACTCTCACCCGAAAATGATACGAAGGGTCGGTCCCTTCGTATCATCCGCAGCGGTAAACGTTGAACTATGATTGAGCGTAGTGCACCTTCGAGCGAGGAGCCAGCGTGAGCCCGCTAGAGCGTATAGAAAACGGCATCGGATCGTACACCAAGGCGGAACGGGCGGCCGCCGACTATTTCCTCGAACACCCTTCCGACGTCGTGGGCAGCACCATTACCTCAATCTCCGAGGCCTCCGGTCTCTCCAAGACAGCGATTATGCGCATGTGCCAGCGAATTGGGTACAGCGGCTACGCCGAGCTCCGCTTCTCAATGGAGAAATACCTCGCGGCCGTCGGCCCCATAACGGCCAGCCCCCGCCAGGGCGAGACGGTCGAGTCCATGCAGCACTTGGCCGACACGTATAGCTCCTACCTGCGCCGCGTCTCCGACGTCATCGACATAGAGCAGCTCGCCATAATGGCGCGCGGCATTTGCCAGGCCAAACGCATCAGCATCTGGGGCGTCAATCGAACCCACGAGGGCGTCATGCAGCTCTCGAACCGGCTCATGCGCCTCGGAATCTTCAATCAGGCCTCCTCGGACATAATCACCATGGTGGACATAGCGGCGATTCTCGGAGAGGGCGACCTCTGCATAGTCTTCTCCATGAACGGCCGCGGTACCGACTACGCGCCCCTCATGGACTCCATAGTCAACCGTGGGGGCGAGGTCTACCTCATTACCATGAACCCCGAAATCGACCTGATTAACCACGCCACGCAGGCGGTCACGCTCCCCTGGATAAGCCGTGACTACGAGTTCGGGACACTCGAGGACCAGATCATAGTGTTCATGTACCTCGAGATTCTTCTGGACGAGATCTCGAAGGCGCGCGAGTCCGCGACCGCGGGACCGCTGCCCTGAGAAATGTACCGCTTTCCCTGAAACTCTTGGTAACGCTACCATGGACGCATACTCACCCATAGACGAAAGGGATATTGTGGCAGCTGCCGGAGCGTCGAACCTTCCGCTTTCCATTCCGGGCGCGACCTCTGTCGCCCCACTCAAAATCGGCGTGCTCATTTCGGGCAGCGGCACGAATCTCCAGGCAATCATTGACGGCATAAACGACGGCCGCGTGCACGCGTCCATTGAGCTCGTCATAGCGAGCCGCCCGAGCGCCTACGGCCTCGTGCGCGCACAGCGCGCGGGCATTCAGACCCTCTCCCTCTCGAAGGAGGTCTACGCCGACCCCATAGCCGCCGACCGCCTGATTGCCTCAGAGCTGCTCGCGCGCGGCGTCGAATACGTGTTCATGGCTGGTTATATGCGCATGGTCCACGCCCCAATCCTCGAGGCGTTCCCCAACCGCGTCGTCAACCTTCACCCCGCCCTGCTGCCCAGCTTCCCTGGCGCGCACGCCATACAGGACGCCTACGAGGCGGGGGTCAAGGTCACGGGCGTGACCGTTCACTTTGCCAACGAGGTGTATGATGACGGCTCGATCATTGCCCAGCGCCCCGTCTTCGTCCAAGAGGGCTGGACGCCCGACGACCTTGAGGCCGCCATTCATGACGTTGAGCATGCGCTCTACCCCGAGGTCGTCGAAATGATTGCCGAGGGCCGCGTCCGCGTGTGCGAGAACGGCAAGACCCAGGTTGACGGCCTTCCCACCCAGCCCGCCCACGTCGAGGTGGACGGGACGCGCTTTGTGCGCCATGGCGTCCGAACGGCCGGCAATCTCGCCTGGTAATACCTAGTAGGACCCGGCGCGGAGCCTAGCCGCGCGCGGCCTCCACAAAACGCGCCACGCGCTCGGCGTCGACGGGGTTTTCCACCACGCCGTCGACCTTGATGCTGCTGCCGACGATCACCGCGTCGACCAGCTCCATGAATGCCCCGACGTTGCTCTCGTTCGCCCCGCTTCCCAAAACCACGGGCACGTCTCCGGCAATCGCCTTGAACTCCTTGGCGTCCGCCAGGCTCGGACTCGAACCCGTCTTTGCGCCCGTGAGCACAAGCGCGTCGACCCCCGCCTCGACCGCCGCGTCGACCGAGGCCTCGATTGGCTGCTCGACCAGCGGAAACGAGTGCTTGACCGAAATGTCTGCAAACGTCATGACCGGGGCAGGGCACCGCGCGCGCAGGCGGGCGAGGTCGGGGGCCACGGCCATCGTGGTCCCAAACGCACCAACGCGGTTCTCGACGAACGCCTCCACCCGAATAAACTCGAAGCCGCACGCAAGCGCCATGTCCCATTCCGCCTCAGCGCTGTTGAACTGGACGTTGATTCCAAGGGGAAGACCCGCACGTTCCCTGAGCCGCGCCGCAATGGAGCACATGGAGAGCAGCGTCACGAGCTCCGGTCGGGTCGTGTACGGAACGTCCCCGAAGTTCTCCACGATCGCTGCGTCCGCGCCGCCGCGCTCGAGCGCCTCCAGGTCACGTGCCGCCTGGTCGAACACCCTCTCCAAGCTGCCCGCGAACCGGGGGGAGCCGGGCAGCGGAAGCAGGTGCACCATACCAATGACCGGTTTGGTCGAGAAGAACGCGTGCTTGTCACTTTCCATGGACGTCTCTCCTTGCCTTATGGTCGCGGGGCGCCCGTCCCGAGCGGGCGCCCCGCCGGAGGGCTACAGCAGGCCCCAGAGCTTGAGCGCGTTGGTTCGGAAGATCTTCTCCCGGTCCTCCTCGCCCAGGTCGTAGGGCTCGAACTTTACAAGCTCGCTCCCGGGGTACTTGTAGGGCCAGTCGGTCGCCCAGATAATGCGGTCGGGACCGAGGTCCTCGAGCGCCTTCTCCATTACCTGAATCTCGACCTGCCCCGCAGTGTCCACATACACGTTCGGAAGCTTCTTGGCGCACTCCACGCAGCCGTACCCATAGTCGAGGTAACCGATATGGGCAAACACGAACTTCACGTTGGGATGACGCTCCGCAACCATTGCCCACTGCTGCGGCAGCGAGAGGGGCGGCGTGCCCGTGTGCGTGAGGATCGGGACACCATAGGGCTCGATCGCGTCGATAATACCGTCGAGCGCCGAGTTGTTGTCCGGAAAGTACCCGTGCTTCCACGAGTGGAACTTCACGCCCCGCATGCCCTCAACGGACAGACAGCGATTGACCTCGTCGATCGCGTGCGGGTCACGCGGATTAATGTAGGCAAAGCCGGTAATGCGGTCAGGGTGGAGGCGCACCGCCTCCATGACCCGATCGTTCAGGGGACCCGTCTCGACGCCGTTCAGGATCGACAGGCCGCTGCGCTCGATCCCAAACTTGTCCATAGAGGCGAGAAGGTCGTCTACGGTGTACGAGTCTCCCTTGCTGCTCTTGCCCATGTGCACGTGAAAGTCGATTATGCGCTTCTCGTCCATGTTCTTCTCCTCCCGTTTTCTACAGCGCAAATCCTGCGGCTAGAACAGCCCGATAACGGTGCCAACCACACCCGCAATCATGAGGAGCAGCATGAGGGCGACCGGGGAGATCTTGGTCCTGCGCAGCAGGGCGTAGACCACGAGCACGAGCACGAGCGGAAGCAGGCACGGGAACATGCCGTCGAGGGCAGACTGTATGGTCACGAACTCCTCGCCGGTCCCATAGCCGAGCCCGTCGCTCAGGGCGAGCGAGACAATGCTCGGCGTGAAGCCTCCAATGACGACGAAGGCGGCCACCGACGCCAGCTCGCCGATCTTGTCGATAAGACCGGACTTCTGCATATCGGTCACGAGCGTCACGCCGCGCTTGTATCCCTCGAAGACGCCGAGATAGCGCACGCCAATCGTAATGAAGGCCATGACAGCGAGGAACATGAGCGGTCCCATGACGCTGCCCGCCTGCGCCAGGGAGCAGGCTATGCCGGCAAAGATCGGACGAGCAGTGCCATTGATAAGAGAGTCGCCGAGAGCCGCGAGCGGGCCCATGAGGGCGATCTTCACCTCGTTGACGGAGCTGGGATCGAGGTCGCCCTCGGTCGCAATGCGCTCCTCCATGGCAGCCGCCACGCCCACGGGTATGGCCGACACCATGGGCTGGGTCAGGAAGAGCTGCATGTGGCGATCGACGATCTCGGCGCGCTCCTCCGGTGTCTCGTAGTACTTGTTGATAATGGGACGCATGGCGGTCGTGAAGCCCATGCACTGCTGGCGCTCGTAGTTGAGGGCACTGCGGATAAAGATCTGCCCGCGGAAAATCTTCCAGAGGTCTTGCCTCGTGAGCTTTTGATCGGTGTTCTTCATTGCTCAGTCCTCCTCGTCCTCGTAGCCGAGCTCGGGCTGCTCGTCACGCGCGCTCGTAAAGTAGTTGTGCAGGAACACGGCGGCCACTCCGACGAGGCCGACGCCGATCATGTTGATTCCCAGGAAGGCGGCGCACACGAAGCCGATCACGAAGTAGGGCCAGAGCTTCTTGTTGGTAATGGACTGGAGCAGGACCGCCAGTCCCACGGCGCCGATCATGCCGCCGCCCACACCCAGGCCGCTGATAAGCCAGTCGGGCGTCGCGTCAATGATTGCCTGGACGTAGCTCGCGCCGAAGTAGACCGCCAAGAACGTAGGAACGCCGTAGAACACGAAGTTGAAGAGCAGGGCGATCTTGTTGATCTTGCAAATGGAGTCCACGTCGCCGCGCGCCGTGAATCGGTCGGCTATGTGGAGCAGCGCAACGTTGACGACCGTCATCTGCAGCGTGGTGACCACCTGGCCGATAAGGGCAACGGGAAGTGCCGTCGCGACCGCGATCTCGGTGTCGCCGCCGGCGGCGCAGGCTAGCGCCGTCGCAATGCCCGAGGCGAGCGTCGTGTCGGGCGGGGTCGCCGTACCCACGAACACGGTGGCAAGGAACATGAGCTCGACTGTGGCGCCCACAATGAGCCCGGTCTGAAGGTCGCCGCAAATGAGGCCGACCACAGGGCCGGTAATAATGGGACGCGTCGTCTGAAGCTGAATCGTCTGCTCGTCAATGAGGCCCCACGTGCACCAGAGCGCGACGAGTAGCGCGGTTGTCAGTGACATGTTTCTCCTCTCGTAATGATCCGGCCAGATCGCTGGCTCGGCCAATCCGCTACTTTCGGCCAATCAGGTGGAACAGCTCCTCCTTCCGCTCGGTCGGGACCACTTGGACCTCGAGCGAAATCCCCTTGTCACGAAGCTGCTCGAAGTGCTCGATGTCCTTCTCGTCAAGGAACACGGACTTGAAGTACTGGGTCTTCCCTGGAGCGGCGCTCACGTTCCCCACGTTGATTTCCCCCGGCACGACGCCGGCCTCAACGAGAGCGAGCGCGCCCTCAACGTCACGGAGTATGAGTAGGACCTTGGTTACGTCCGTTTGCGGATCAAGGAGGTATCTCGCCGCCTTGGCCACGGGGAGGACCTTGAGCCGCACCCCCTTTGGCGTCGCCATGCGCAGGAGGCTCTTACGCAGGTCGTCCTTTGCCGCCGCGTCGTCAGCGACGACGATCGTGTTTGCCCCCACGGACGTAATCCACGCATGCACGATCTGCCCGTGAATGAGACGGTCGTCGATCCTCACGTGAGCAATCTGTTCCATAACCCTCTCCCTTCGCTTCTGTCATGCCTCACAACAGCTGCACAAGGCTGACTCTAACGAAGGTTTTCGCGTTCCAGAGCGCCGCGAAGGTTAATGGTATTTATTTTGACGCGAGTGGTAATTTTTTCAGAATGGTGAAGACCGCCTTGTTGGCCAGGCCGCGGACGCCGCCCTCCCTCGGGTAAGCGCCCGCGGCCCGACGCGGTTCACTCTGTCTGCCTAGACGTCTGCACCGTCCTTAGCGCTCATCGTCGTAGACCACCTTTCCGGTGCCGGGCACGGCCTCGCCCATGACGAAGGACTCGAGCCCCTGCTCGGCGAGGAGCGCACGCACGCGCTCCGCGTCCTCGGGCGCACAGATCACGCTCATGCCCACGCCCATGTTGAAGGTGCGGTACGCCTCCTCGGTCGTGAGGCCCGCCTCGCGAATCATGTAGGTGATCACGGGCGGCACGTCCCAGGCGGGACCGTCCTCGCCGCCACGGTAGACCAGCGCGTCAAGGCCGTCCGGCATGGCGCGGTCGAGGTTCTCGGTAATGCCGCCACCGGTAATGTGCGCCATCGCATGCACGGGCGCACCGGCGCGCAGGGCGGCCAGCAGCTGGCCCGCGTAAATCTTGGTCGGACGCATCACGGCGTCGGCGAGCGACTCACCGCCCAGCTCGTCGAGCGGCGTCTCCAGCTCCTCCACGCTGCGCCCCTCGATCGCGACCTTGCGCACCAGCGAGTAGCCGTTGGAGTGAATGCCGGAGCTCGGCAGGCCGAGAATGACGTCACCCTCGCGGACGAGCTCGGGGCCCAGCAGCTTGGGCCGGTCCACGACGCCCACCACAAAGCCGGCGAGGTCATAGTCGTCGGCGGCCATGACGCCGGGGTGCTCGGCCATTTCCCCGCCCACGAGCGCGCAGCCGGACTTGCGGCAGCCCTCGGCGATACCGCCCACGATCTTGGCCACGTGCTCGGCGCGCAGCTTGCCAATGGCAACGTAATCCAGGAAGAACAGCGGTTCGGCACCCATGGGGACAATGTCGTCCACGCACATGGCCACAAGGTCCTCGCCCACCGTCTCGTGACGGTCGAGCAGCTGCGCAATGGCGAGCTTGGTGCCCACGCCGTCCGTGCCGGAGACCAGAATCGGGTCCTCCATGCCCTTGAGCGCGGCAGCCGAGAAGCACGACCCAAAACCGCCCAGACCGCCAATGACCTCGGGTCGGTTGGTGGTGGCAACGGCCGCCTTGATCGCGTCCACGGCGCGGGCGCCCTCGGCGGTGTCGACGCCGGCGTCGGCGTAGCTCACGTGCTTGGTGTTCTCGGCCATTTCGGTCCTTTCTGCCAGACTTGCAAAAAGGGGTCAGACCCCTTTTGGGCACTTCCTCGTCATTCTACGGGAACCTGCGCGAGCGGCGTGCGAGAGGTGTCGGACGCACGCTCCAGGTTGTTGGGCTCGCGCCCCGGCAGGAACCGCTCCTCCCACCAGGAGCGCGGAATCTCAACCGGGTAGTCGCCGGTGAAGCACGCCGTACAGTAGCCGTCCTTTGGCACGCAGGCGAGAAGCCCCTCGACGGAGAGAAATCCCACGGAGTCCGCCTCTATGTGCGCGCGAATCTCGTCGAGCGTCATGTGCGCGGCAATGAGCTGGTCCTGGCTGCCGGTGTCGATTCCGTAGAAGCACGGCCACATGACCATGGGCGAGGCCGAGCGCACGTGGACCTCGGTGGCGCCGGCCGCCTTGAGCAGGCGCACGATCTGGCGGCTCGTGGTGCCGCGGACGATGGAGTCGTCCACCATCACGAGGCGCTTGCCGCGCACCACGTCCGGCAGCGCGTTGAGCTTGAGGCGCACGCCCATCTGCCTCAGCTCCTGCGTGGGCTGAATGAAGGTGCGCGCCACGTAGCGGTTCTTAATGAGACCGGTCCCAAAGGGAATCCCCAGCTCCTGGGCAAAGCCCTCGGCGGCCGGCGTGCCGGAGTCCGGCACGGAGATCACAAGGTCGGCCTCGACGGGCGTCTCCCGCGCAAGGCGGCGGCCCATGTTGTGGCGCATCAGGTAGAAGCTCGACCCCTGCACCACCGAGTCGGGGCGCGAGAAGTACACGTGCTCGAATATGCAGTTGGCCCGCGCCGCCGGCGCGCAGCCACGCTCCGAGCGAATGCCGTCGTCGGAAACGCGCACGATCTCGCCGGGCTCGATCTCGCGGACGAAGGTGGCGCCGGCAATGTCGAGCGCGCAGGTCTCGCTCGCCACGACCCAGCCGTCGTCGCCGAGCCGGCCCAGCACCAGCGGCCGGATGCCATGCGGGTCGCGGAAGGCGTAGAGCGCGTTCTCGCGCACGAGGACCATCGCGTAGCCGCCCTCGATCATGCGCATGGTATGCGCAATCCCGGAGCGCAGCCGCCCCGCGCGCTGGGTGAAGTAGCCAATGAGCTTGGCCGCGACCTCGGAGTCCGTGTTGGACCTGAACGGAATGCCCATCTCAATCAGCTCGCGGCGCAGCGCGTCAAAGTTCACCAGCGTCCCGTTGTGCGCAAGCGCAATGACCACGTCGTCGACCACGGAGAGGTGCGGCTGCGCGGACTCCCAGCCCTTGGCGCCCGCCGTCCCGTAGCGGCAGTGCCCGCACGCGACCTTGCCCGGCATGGCGGAGAGGTCGGAATCGGTGAAGACCTGCGTGACCAGGCCGAGGTCCTTGCGCACGAGCACGGTGCTCCCGTTGCCCACCGCGATTCCGGCGGACTCCTGGCCCCGGTGCTGCAGCGCCCGCAGCGCAAAGTAGGTGAGGCGCGCCACGTCGCGCCCGGGCGCCCACACGCCAAAGACGCCGCACTCCTCGTGGATCTTCTCGTCCAATCGCTCTCCCTCGTGTCGCCTAAAAGGGGCCTGGCCCCTTTTAGGCACCCTCAGTGGGCTTGGGGGCGCAGACAAGCAGAGTGCGCCCGTTGTCGCCGTAGTCATAGTTGCAGGTGCACAGCGTCAGGACGTGGCTCGTCTGCCCAATGAGCGTCTCGGCGTCCGCGCTCTTTGAGACCGCCTTGCCCAAGAGCTCGCTCAGGTACGTGCGGAGCACGTCCTCCGACTCAAAGTTGAACTGGCGCGCGTTGGGGTCGTCGGCCTCCGTCTTGTACACCAGCAGCGGCGTGAGCTCGTAGGTCGCCTCCTCCGTCACGTACCAGATCGTCGAGACGCCGTCGAACATCTCCTGATTCACCATGTCGGAGACGGCCTTGAACATGGAGCCGTTGAGCATGTGGTGGCCGTAGATCAGCGTCTGGCCGTCGACCATGCCCGGCGCGGTGTTCTCGTAGTCCATGAAGATCAGGCCGCCCACGGAGTAGTTGCCGTTGACGCCCGAGCGCAGGTAGGTCTCGTTGGTCTCGCCCTGGTAGACCGGGAAGTTGACCACGGTGCCGGGAATCTGGATCCAGCCCACCACGTCGGGGTTGACCGCCTTCAGGCCCTCCCAGTCGACCTGCGGGGGCGTGGTGCCGTTGTCGGAAACGTCGGCGTAGGCAGCGAGCTCCTCGTTGAGCTCGTCCTGCTGGTGGTAGTTCCACTGGTTGTAGATCCACATGCCCGCCGCCGTGGCGATAAGGGCAATGCCCACCACAAAGAGCACCGCGGACAGAATGCGGCCGACGCGCTTCTTGGGGTCGCGGCTCCTGCGGCCGGAGAGGTCGTAGGGATCCGTCTCGGCAAAGTGCGCGCGCCTGCGGCGACCGTCGACGGGCGCCCCGGAGACAACGGGAATGTAGTGCGCGCTCTCGCTGCGCGGGGTGTCGGCCGCGTGGGGGTTTCCCTCCGGCGCATGGTAGGACTCGTCGCCGCCGCGCCGCGTGGTGAGGCGCGTGCGCGGGTTGCCCCCGACGCGCCGCGCGGGCGCGCTGTGACGACCGCGCTTGCCGTTGTCCTCCGGCTGCTTGAAGTGCGAAGCCATCAATCCTCCTCGCTCGGACCGATTGCTCTAGGCCTCCGCCATGTGACGCTTGAACTCCACGATCTTCTCGCGGTACTCGGGCATGGTGGCACCGAGAATCTGCGTCGCGTAAATCGCCGCGTTCTTGGCACCGTTGATCGCGACGCAGGCCACAGGCACGCCGGACGGCATCTGCACCATGGAGAGCAGCGAGTCCATGCCGCCGAGGTCGGACGTCTTCATGGGGACGCCAATAATGGGCAGCGGGGTGAACGCGGCCACCACGCCGCCGAGGTGCGCGGCCTTGCCGGCCGCCGCAATGATCACCTTGAGCCCGCGCTCGGCCGCCGTGCCGGCCCACTCGTGGACCTTGTCGGGGTTGCGGTGCGCGCTGGCAATGACCAGCTCGTACGGCACGCCCAGCTCCTCGAGCTGCTTGGTGCACGCCTCCATCGTCGGCAGGTCGGACTTCGAACCCATAATGATTCCCACGAGCGGCTGGTCTGCCATGTTGCTCCTCCTCCGTGTTTGCATACGCCTCTCCAGTATAGGGACAAAGCGGGCGAGAAGAACCTCCTACTTGCGCTCCTCCACGGAAACCCGCGTCACCCCCAGGCGGACGTCGCGCTCCTGCTCCTCGCGCAGCCGCTCCCAGATCCACGCTTTGACGAGCGACTGGCGCCCTATGCCAATACGCGCTGCATACGCGTCGAGAGCGCCGACCATGTCTGCCGGAAAGTCCACGTTCACTTTGCGGTAGGTGCGAACCTCCTTGACCACGTCCGGCTGCCTGAGCTCCCCGTGCTCAAAGTCAAAGTACTTCCGCATGTCCTCCCCGCGGTCAAACGCCTCGTCAATCTCCTCCGCCGTCGCACCCGTCGCCATGTCGGCGTTTTCGGTACTCATGGAGCGCCTCCCTTTCGTAGTCCCTGGCCCGTCGCACGGAGATAATCCGTATGGTGTCCCCTCGGTGCGTCACGACCGCCGTCCAGATCCATCCCCCGATTTCCCCTATTACCAAGTTTCTGCTGGCGTCGTTTCCGGGACGGGTCTCCAGCTCGAGGTAATCCCCGCTCCACAGCTCCAGCGCCGTCAGAAAGTCGATTCCGTGCTTCTCGACGTTGCGCCTCTCCTTGTTTGGGTCCCAATCGAATTGAGCCATCGCTCCTCCCTAGTATAGGTATTGAATCTGTATTGTTTCAATACCTAAAAGAGCGGTCTTCGCCTGACGAGAAGAGCGTAGCGGCAGCAGCTTGCACGAATCTGACGCTGGCTCGCCGCGCGCGAGCACGAGGCTCTCACGTCGCTGTCACACCGCAGGTGGGAGGCGCCGCTTGCGCGCGCCATGAAAACGGAGCGTTACGCGGCTCCACGAAAGGCGCAAAAGGGCTATGCTGTGCCCTTGTACGCTGGTCCATCAGTCCGCGGACAAAGGAGAATCCCATGAACAACGCCAGCAATCTGTACCTCTACCAGCGCGAGGGCGGCTATCTGCCGCGTGTCGCGGCCGTTCACGACCTGTGCGGCTACGGCAAGTGCTCGCTCGGGGTGGCCATTCCCGTGCTCTCCGCCGCCGGCATAGACGTGTGCCCCGTCCCCACGTCGCTCTTCTCGGCCCACACGCGCTTCCCCAAGTTCTACATGCACGACACCACGCCCATGCTCACCGACTACCTCGACGCCTGGCACGAGGAGGGCATCGAGCTCGACGGCGTCTACTCCGGCTTTCTGGGCTCCGCCGAGCAGGTCGACGCGATCCTGCGCCTCTACCGCGAGTACCCGGACGCGCTGCGCCTGGTCGACCCGGTCATGGGCGACGGCGGCGCGAAGTACCCCACCTACACCGACGAAATGTGCGAGGCCATGAAGGGGCTGGTGGACGGCGCGGACGTCCTCACGCCCAACCTCACCGAGGCCTCAATACTCACCGGAATCCCCTACGAGAGCCAGGACGTCGACGAGGCCTACGTGCGCCGCGTGACCGACGCGCTTCTTGGCATGGGCGCGAAGTCGGTGGTCCTCAAGGGCGTGGTCCACGAGGGCGAGCAGGTCATTCGCAACTACGTGGCGGTGGCGGGCGGAGACGGCACCCCGGAGGAGGTCTTTGGCGAGCTTCTCCCCTACATGCTGCACGGCACGGGCGACCTGTTCGCGTCGGGTCTGGTGGCGGCCGTCTACGCCGGCAGGAGCCTGCTCGACGCCGTGCGCTTTGCCAGCGAGCTCGTGCGCCATGCCATGCAGATCACGCCCGAGCAGCCCGACTACCAGGTGCGCGGCGTGAGCTTTGAGAGCGTGCTCGGGGACGTGACGGCGCTTCTCGGCTAGAGGCAGAAGCCGGGGACGATGTCGTACTCGTAGATCGGGTTGCGGCCGGAGCGCGGCGAGCCATTGGGCGTCACGGTGCTCTGCCAGGCCAAATCGGACGTCACGGTGCGCAGCCACCAGTAGTCCTCGCTGGCGGCGAGGTACGTCGACTCCCCGTGCACGCCCATGTCCGAGAAGAACCGGTACTGGGCGCCCTCGTCAAAGCGGCAGTAGTCTGTCCCAATAAGCTCGGAGCACGCGAGCAGCCACATGCTGTCCGACGTCTCGCGCAGCGAGCCGTCGCCGGCGGTGCTGGTCTTGGTCACCGGGACAATGAGGTCGGCGAGGCCCTCGGGCAGCTCGCCCATGAGGCTCTGGTTCAGCCAGGACCGAACGGGCGAGCTCTCCCAGGAGCCCACCTCGCCGGACGGGTTGAACGCCTGCCTGCCGACGGGGGCGCGCGCCACGAACGTGACTCCCGCGACGCCCGAGCCGTCCGCCTTCTGGTCGTGGCGAATGCCGGCGACGATGACGGGGACGGTGGTCCCGTCGGCGAGCTCGAGGTCCTTGGTCTGGGTCCCGTCGAGCGAACCGTCGGCGGCGCAGAGGTTGTACTCGGCGGCGATCTTGACGCCCTCGTCGTCAGAGGGCGCCTCGGCGATCAGCGCCGAGATCTTGGAGAGCTCCTCCCAGGAGTATTCGGCCACGGTGGCGCGGGCCTCGGGCTTCGCGGCCTCCGCCGCCTCCGCGGCCGCCGCGTCCTCCTCGGTCGGAAGCGGGTCTATGCTGCCGTCCGAGGGCGGCTCCACCACGGGAACGTCCTCGTCGGGCAGGGCGAACGGACCGATCCAGCTCGTTCCCAGGCCAATGAGCACCGTCAGGACGAGAAGCGCCACGACGACGATGCCGCCGGCGAGCGCCGCGGGGTGGACGTGGCTGCCCTCGAAGTCGTCCGCGACGTTGCGGCAGCCCTCCTTGAGCTGGTCGCCCGCCGTGGCAAGCCCGCCCTTCGCCTTGCCGAGAAGAATGGTGGCGTTTGCCGCCGCGTCCTTCGCCGCGACGGCCGCGGCCTTCGCGGCGGCCTTGGCAGCCTCGACCTTCTCCGCGGCGGTCTCAGCGCCATCGCCCTGCTCGGACTCGGGCTCTTGCGCTTCGTCCTTCCCGGACGTTTCGTCCTTCTCGGGCTCCTGCGCCTCGTCCTGCTCGGGCTCGGGCGCCTCGTCCTTCTCGGGCGCCTGCGCCTCTTCCTTCTCGACCTCGGGCTCGGCCGCTGGCTCGGTCTCGGACACAACCTCGACCGCCGCCTCCTCCTTCGCGGGCTCCTCCTCAGCCGGGGGCTCGGGCGCCGGCGTCTCGACGACGGGCTCCTGGGGACGGATCGCAGGGAGGTTCGTGCGCAGGTCACCGCGGGCGGCGGCGCGCCGGGCGCGAGGCTCGAGCGAGTAGGCGCGCGGCGGCGGCGCGAGCGGCACGAGGGGCACGGCGCCCGCCGCGAGCGGGTCGAGCGGCTCCTCGAGGCGCCGTGGCACGGGGGCCTCGTCGACCGGGGCTCCGCAGACGTAGCAGAAACGAGCGCGCTCCGGCAGCTCCTCCCCGCACTTCTTGCACCTCATCAATTGCCTCCCTGATGTCGTATTCGTCAACACGGTACCATGTCAGGGCCCTGAACGGGAGGCTCAGTTGTGTAATCGTTCCCCTGTTTTGGCTCCGCGGCGACGCCTAGCTCGCGCTGGTCGAGCGCACCGGGGTAAAGGAGGTCGTCACTTGGTCGCGCAGCTCCGCCTGGACTGTCTCGTCAATGCCGGTGATGGTACACGAGAAGTTGACCCCCGTGGCGGACTGCGTCTTCTGCCAGACGAACGTCATGAACGAGGTCACGTCGCCCGTGGGCTTCAGGAAGCCAAAGAAGCTTGACTGCTGCATGTGGCCGTCGGCGCCCACGTGCACGCTCACGTGATAGATCACGGTGTCTATGTCGGGGTTGAGCAGCGCGTTGACGGCGAGCGCGGTGGCCTGGACCTGTGAGGTGGAAAAGCACTCGAGCGCGCTTGACGAGCTCGAGTCCACGACGCTCACCTCAATGGTCCCGGTGTTCTCGTCCGCCTCCTGGACGGTGAAGTCCTCAGGGAACTGCGTGAAGCCGTTGCCCCACTCCACGCCGCCGGAGAGGGCGTCGGCAACGGTGCGCACGCTCGCGGTGTCGGCGAGGTGGGCCGTGTTGAGGCGCCGCACGACGCCAAAGGCGACCTGACCCGCAACGATCACGGCAAGAAACACCAGGACGAACGTCACCGTGGTGCGGGTTATGACCTTGCTGAGGTCGGAGCCCGAGGGGTCCTCGCCGGAGAGCGGGTCCACGTCGACCGAGACGCCCTTCTCGCGGCGGTGCGCACGCTGACGGCGCGCGCGCTCCTCGTCGGAGTGGCCGCTGTGGTCGACGGTCGAGAAGAGCTGCTCCGCCTCGTCGGCCGAGAGCGCGCCGCGCTGCCGGCGCGCGTCCGTGTGCCTCTTGAACATGCCCTCCCCTCCCGACAGGTGACTCGCTCCGCAAGTATACAGCGCCAACCTGGCGAGAAGCGTCCCGGCGCAGGTCGCGGGAAACGTCCACAAGCGGCGCACGGGGCGGCAGGCGCCTCCGGTTCTAGGAAACGCGGCCCTTGTCGGCAGCGGTTCTAGGAATCGCGGCTCTTATCGGCAGCCGTTCTAGGAAATCAGGAGCTTGTCATGGCCGCGTCTAGAAATGGCCGCCCAGCCGACAAGGGCGGCATTTTCTAGACGCCCGGCCGGCAAGAGTCCGCCCTACGCGAACTGCATCTCGTAGTAGCGCGCGTAGGTGCCGCCGCGGGCGAGAAGCTCCTCGTGGGTGCCGCGCTCCACCACGCGGCCGTCCTCGACCGTGACGATCTCGTCCGCCCGACGAATCGTGGAGAGCCGGTGCGCAATGACCAGCGTGGTGCGGCCGCGCGAGAGCTCCTCGAGCGACTCCTGAACGGCCTGCTCGCTCTCGTTGTCCAACGCGCTCGTGGCCTCGTCGAAGATCAGAATCGGCGGGTTCTTGAGAAACACGCGCGCAATCGCGATCCGCTGCTTCTGGCCGCCCGACAAGCGCGCGCCGCGCTCGCCGACCTCGGTCTCGTAGCCGTCGGGCAGGCTCTCCACGAACTCGGCAATGTTGGCGCGCCGCGCGGCCAGGCGAATCTCGGCCTCGGTGGCGTCCGGGCAGCCGTAGGCAATGTTCTCCGCAATGGTCCCGTCAAAGAGGTAGACGTCCTGCTGCACCAGGCCAATGGCCTCGCGCAGGCTCCGCTGCGTGACGTCGCGCACGTCCTGGCCGTCAATCGTGATCGAACCGGCGTCCACGTCGTAGAAGCGCGGCAAGAGCGCGCAGGTGGTGGACTTGCCGCCGCCCGAGGGCCCCACGAGCGCGATCGTCTCGCCGGGGCGAATGTCCAGCGAAAGTCCGCGAATGACCTCCGCGTCCTTCTCGTCCGCCGCGTCCGGGTAGGTGAAGTGGACGTTGTCGTAGCGGATTGCGCCCTCGCTCACGCGCAGCGCCTTCGCGCCGGGACGGTCCTGAATCTGCGGCTGTTCGTCCAGCACCTCGCAAAAGCGACGGAAGCCCGCTATCGCCTTCTGGAAGGTCTCCGTGAAGTCCAGGATCGACGTGATCGGCGCGGTGAAGAGCGAAATGTAGAGCGCGTAGGTGGCAAGGTCGGCCGCCTCCATCTGCCCGCGCGCTATGAGCCAGCCGCCAAAGACCACCACCACGGTGTTCAGCGCGCCCATCATGACCGCAATGGCGGCCTGGTAGCGGCCCATGGCGCGATACATGCGCGTCTTGGAGTCGAGGTAGGCGTCATTGGAGCGGCGGAACTTCTCGCTCTCCGCGTCCTCCGCGGCAAAGCCCTTGACCACGCGCATGCCGCCGAGCGCGTCCTCCAGGCGGGAGTTCACACCGGAGATCCGCACGCGGTTCTCGGTGTAGACCGCGCGCATGCGCACGTTGGCCCACACGTTGTAGGCCACGAGCAGGCAGGCGATAAGCGCGAGCGCAGCCGTGAGCGGCGCGTTGATCGTGGCGAGAATCACAAACGAGCCCGCGATCTCCACCACGCCGATCAGCAAAAACTCCGGTCCGTGGTGGGCGGCCTCGGAAATGTCAAAGAGGTCCGAGACCAGGCGGCTCATAAGGTCGCCGGAGCGGTTGCGGTCAAAGAACGAGAAGCTCTGGCGCACGTAGGCGTCAAAGAGGTCCTCGCGCATGCGGCTCTCCATGCGCGCGCCCATGACGTGACCCCAATAGATCACAAAGTAGCGGCACACAAAGCGCAGCGCGTACATGGCCACCAGACCAACGGCCAGGTAGGCCAGCACGCCGAGGATCGCGTCCGGGCCCTCGGTGAACAGGCCGCCCGTCAGGCCGCGCAGGATCTGCGGGAAGGCAAGGTCCACGGCGGCCACCGTGACGGCGGCGACTATGTCTATGACGAAGAGGTGCAGCTGACCGCGGTAGTACGAGAGAAAGCGATGGAACATGTGAGACTCCCTGGTTGGTGCGCGACATTCGGTCGCAAGGGTACCACGCGCACGGCGGAGCAGCGTCGGTTATGTACACCCCCGGACACGCCGGCACGCTGCAACGCCTACGTTTCCTCAGGTAACGAAGCTGACGTTACTTCGCCGGTTGCGAAAGGGTGTACATAACCGACCGCACAACCACAAACTCCGACAGCGATGCGAGCGCTATGGCCTGCGCCCCAGATGGTAGGCGTTCGCGAGCTGCCCGCCGTCCTCGTTCCAGGTGGGTTGAGACACGATGAGCCCCTCGGCACGCAGATGGGCCATGAGCCGGTCAATGGTCTTGCGGTTGCGACCCAGGTCCGCCGCGATCTGCGCCTTCGTGCGCGGTTGCCCCTCGCGCTTGGCAAGGTAGTCCAGAATGAGCCGCTCGGTGGGCGTGAGGTGCCCCGATGTCGCAGAGCCCTGGCTCATGTTCGCCTCTTCCTCAGTGCTTGCGGGAGGCCGGGCGAGAAACCCGACCTCCCGCGACTATCTATCGATCCCGCTCCTCACGTCGGGTCGCGCGCCGGAACGCGAGCGCACCCGCGATGACCGCGAGGCCCGCCGCGCCGAACGCCACCGGAATCAGCCGGTTCGTCATGTCACCCGTCTTGGGCGTGGAGCCCGTCACCTCGTCGGGCGGGGTGGGCGCGTCAACGGCGCGCAGCGTCACACCGTCGCCATCCACCAGGTAGCCACACTCTCCGGCCGAGAAGAACGTCGGCGCGGAGCCCGTCGCCTCACCGGAAAGGGTTCCGTCGGGTGCCACCGTGAAGCTCCACTCGCCCTCGATGAGGTCATAGCCCTCGGGCGCGGCGGTCTCGCGGACGGTGTACGTCTCGTCTGCGACCAGGTTCTCCAGGGCGGCCGTGCCGTCCTCGCCAACCGTCACGGCCCGCGTGCCGTAACCGTCCACAAAGCGACCCGTCAGGGCGAATTCGGCACCCGCAAGCGCGTCGCCTCTCGTGGAGACCTTGACGATGCGCGCCTCGATGCGCGTATCGGCGAGAGAAACCGTAGTGCCGCCGGCATCCACGTTCACCGCGCCGGCGATGGTCTCGGGCACGTCTCCCAGCTCCACGTGGCCGTCATCGAACACGAGAATCGTGAAGGCGGGGGCAACCTCGTAGCCGTCAGGCGCGGAGAGCTCGGTGACGACGTACTCCGTGCCCTCGGCAGAGCCCGTGAGCTGCAGGTCGTTGAAGACGCTGCCATCCGTGTCAGACGTGAACTCCTTCACCGTCGAGCCGTCGGGGAACGTCGCCCCCTCGGCCGCCGGGGCGATTTGGAACGTTGCCCCCGCGAGCGGGCCGCCCTCCTCGTCGGTCTTGACGAAGGAGATGCTCAGCGGTTCGTCCACAGCGAAGATGGTCACGCCACCATCGGCGAGCGTGTAACCAGCAGGTGCGTCGCCCACGATCTCAAGCGTGCCGTCCTCGGCCACCTCGACGGTGAGCTCGCCGGTCAGCAGCTCATAGCCCGCCGGGGCCACGGCCTCGCGAATGGTGTATCGCTGGCCGCTCTTGAGCTCGGCCTCGATATCGATCCGGCCGTCCGCGCCCGTGGTGAAGGAGCGGGTCTCGCTCTGGCGCGCGTCGGCGAACTCGCCCGTGATCTCGAAGACGGCGCCGGAAAGCACGGTCGCGACGTCGTCGGAGCCCACCTTCTCGATGCCGATCTCGATGGGCTGGTTCTCGACCGCGACCTCGAAGGCGTTGTCGGCGACCTTGGTGTAGCCCTCGGGCATCGCCTGGACGAGCTGGCCGTTCACGACGGACCCGAGCGCGCTGATCGAACCATCCTCCTCCACGCGGATGCGCATGGTGCCCGTGACGCGCTCGTAGCCCTCGGGCGCCTTGGTCTCGGTGATGTCGTACTCGTTACCCACGATGAGCCAGCCGCTCATGCTCAGGGTGCCGTCCTCGCCAGTGCGCATCTTCTGCGTCCCGGTCGGATCGGCGCCGGCGGCGAACCTCGACCCGTCCACCGGCGTGATGGAGAACTCAGCCCACGGGAGCGGCTCGCCCGGCTCACCGTTCTCGCCCTCGGGAGCGCGCTTGGTGATCTGGAGGTTGACGGGGTCGTCGGCCACGGTGAAGGAGATACGGTTGTCGTTTACCGTGTAGCCCTCGGGGGCCTCGCCGTCGACCACGATCTCGCCGCGGCTGTCCATATGGAACTTGAGCTGCCCGTCGAGAAGCGCGTAGCCGTCGGCCGGGTGGGTCTCGTAGAGCGTATAGTCCACGCCGCCCATGAGGCCGGCGCCGATGTGGATCATGCCATGCTCATCGGTGGTATAGGTGTGGCTCGAGTTGCCGTCCATGCAGTGGCCCGTGAGGATGAAGGTGGCGCCCTCGAGCGTGATGCCGTTGTCGCGCGAGCTCACCTTCTTGAGGTCGATGTCCATGTGGTAGTTGGTCGCCATGAACGAGAACTGGTTGTCAAGCTGGCCGTCGTGGTCCACGTCCGCACGTTTGTAGCCCTGGGGCAGCGCGTCATCGCCGCCCACCACCTCGAGGTCGCCGTTCGCGGCAACCGTGACCTGGAAGGTCTCGTCAATCGGGTCGTAGCCCGAGGGACCCTGCTTCTCGTAGATTTCGTAGGTGCCGCCCACCACGAGCTGGCCCGTCAGCACGGCGTGGCCCGCATCGGGGTTGCCGGTGGTGAGCTCGATGGGATCGGGCGAGCCGTTGGCGAAGGTGGTGGGAGCAACCGGGGTCACGGTGAAGACGGCGCCGTCGAGCGCCTCACCGTGATCGCCGGCCTTGTTGAGCTCGAGCCAGGTGGGGGTGTTGCGGACGGTCTGCATGATGTTCGCACCCGAGGCGGCGGGAGTCAGGCTCTCGCGCCCGATTGTGATGTTGCCGCTCGTGATGCTGGTCCCGTCATCGTGCTCGCCCACGTAGCCGGGTGCCGGCGTGGTTTCCACGAAGCGGTAGGTGCCCCACAGGAGGTTCGACACGCGGATCTGGCCCGCGGTGCCCGAGGTGCCTGCGTCCACGCCGGTGTTGTCGGCGTTCGCGCTGTAGACCTGACCGGTCACGAGGTTCTCAGCGACCACGATAGGCTCCTGGGTGGTCCAGTCGGAGCCGTTCATACGTTCGAGACGGAAGGTCGCGTCGTTCAAGGCTGCGTTGTTCGCGCCGGTCTTGTACATGGCCACGCTGCCGCGCATCGGCTCGTTGGGGATGCCGTCGTGCTCCTCGTCGAAGGTGCCCGTGGTCACCTTGAAGCCAATCGCTTGAACGGTCACGTCGCTGGAATCGGCCGTGGTGATGGTGTAGGACTTGTCGTCGTCATCCTCCGCGATGGTGAAGGTCATGCGAATTGGGTTGGACTCGTAGCCCGTGTTGCGGATCTCGGTCACCACGTAGGTGCCCTTCTCGAGCCCGTCGAAGGTCACGTAGCCGTCCGCGCCCGTATCCACGGTCCAGGTACGGCCGTGCTGGGTCGCGGAGCCCTGCTCGGGCGTGAAGTCGATCTGGAAGCGCGCGCCCTGGATGGGCTCCTCGGAGACGGAGTCGAACTTGTAGAGCCTGACGCTCGCGGAGAAGTCCTCGTTCGCCTTCTCGACGGTGAGGGTCTGCCGGTGGTTCTGCTGGGTGATCTCGACCGTATCGGTCTTGCGAGCGTCGCCCTCGGGCATGACTGCGCCCGTGGTGGCATCCGTCTCGAGGAAGTAGTACTCGCCCTCGGGCAGACCGTCCGCGAGCGTGGCGTACCTGTTGTCCGAATACTTCTCCTTGAAGGCGTCGCTCACGGCGGTGTCGTTGTTCACGGTGGTGATGACGCCGTTCGCATCGGTGGTGAGCCCGCTCGCCACGAGCACGTCATCGCCGCCGTCCGGGTTCACCTGGTAGAGGTCGAAGACCGCGCCCTGGAGCGCCGCCTTGTTCTCCCCGTTCAGGGTGCCGTCGTCGGTCACGTACTTGGTGAGCTTGAGGTGGCCGCGGAGCACGGGGTCGGTCATCGTCACGTTGGCGGTGTAGACGAGCCCGTCCCTGGTCTGCGTCACCGCGCCGCCCGTCTTGACGGTGCCGTTGGCGTTGATGGTGAGCGCCACGTCGGCAGCCTGCGCGTAGCCCGCGGGCGGGTTGCCCGTCTCGCGGACGATGTAGTCGCCCGCAGGGAGGCCCGCGATCAGGCCGTCGGCCGCCTTGTAGTCGGGCGCCACGTAGCTCGCGTCGCCCTCATCGGTCACCGTGGTACCGGCGGTCCACACGCGCACGTCGTTCGCTGTGCCGTCAGCCCCGTTGGTCCAGACGGCGTAGGTCTTGCCATCGGTCTTGCCGATTACGGAGAGCTCGATGTTCGCGAGCGTCACGGAGTCGTTCGCGAGATCGCTCACCTTGGCGAGCGTGAGGCGCGTCGCCACGTTGGTGATGGTCTCGTTCGTCTGCTGGCCGGTGGTGCCGGCAGCGGCAGGCGTCTTGATCGTGGTGCCCTGGGCGCCATGCGAGCTCGCGGCCTGGTTGGGCGCAGTGCCGTAGAGCGGATAGTAGCCCTCGGCCGTGCCACCCTGCTCGACCGCCCAGTAGACGTAGGCCACGTCGGCCCCGTTGGCGGCAGGCAGGTCCTCATAGGTGAAGGTCCATTCGCCGTCCCGCACCTTAGTCCACGTGGGCTGCGGCGTCACTGCGTTGCCGTTCTCGTCGGTGATCTTGACGTCTTCGGCGGCACCGACCGCGGTCGGCTTGCCATCGTCATCGATCGCGGTCACGGTGGCGCGGCGGAGCGTCAGCTGGGGCATGTCGTCCGCGGTGAGGTCGCCGGCGATGCCGGTGCCATGGTCGTCCCACAGCTTGGTGCCGGTGAGGTTCACCGTGCGGAGCGTGTTGGTGAAGATCTGGGTGTCGGAGCCCGAGCCATCGTCGGTGGACTCGACCACGTAGTAGCGATAGGTCACGCCGCTCGCAGCGTCGGTCGCGGTCGCGACCTCGGCCTTGCTGACGTCCGTCACGTCGTAGCTGCCGGGCACCTCCTCGACCACGCGGTACTCGTACTCCACGCCGTTCGTGTCGCAGCTGGGCAGGTTCTCCCACGTGACCTTGGTGCCGTCCGTGGTGACGCTGGTCTGGACCTCGTCACCGGGGATCTCCACCCGCACGATGCCGTCGTCCAGAGGCGAGGTCGCCTGGTTCTCGGCGTCGGCCTGCATGACCCAAGCCCAGGCGTCATCGCCCTCGGTCTCGAGCTTGCGCTGCAGGAGGTAGGTCACCGACCAGTCATCGCCGCCGGGGCGCGTGTTCCAAGCGTCCTCGACGCCGTTCACGGCGTCACCCTCCCAGGCCTTGGTGGCCGAGATCTTGGTGGTCTCGAGCGTGTTGGAGATTGCAGTGTCGAAGCCGTCGTCCTTGTTGCCGCCCCACTCCGTCTGCGACGGCTGATAGGGGTGGTACTCGTCGTAGATGTTCGTGCCGCCCTGAGCGGGGTTGTCCGCCGTCGGCGGCTGAATCACCTGGTCGCCGATCTTGGTCTCCACCACGCGGTACTCGATGGAGAAGTAATCGCCCGCATGGTCCGTCGCCTTGGCGACGCCGCCCATGGGCAGGTTCTGCCACGAGCCGCGCCAGCCGTTTCCGGCATTGAGGGTCTTGTCAAAGTACGTCGTAGTGATCCCCAGCTCGTTGAGCGCGTCGGTGTAGCCGAGGCTGCTCAGCAGGGTCCACGGATCGCTCCAATCACCCGGCTGGCCGTCCGCATAGGTGACGCGAGCCTGCAGGCGCACCGTGATTGTGGTCGGACGGAGCCCGTAGGGGTCGCCGCCGTCGACCCAGGTCTTTGTGACGCGCGCCTCACCGCCGAGCGTGTTGGAGAGGCTGAAGCCGTTGCCCACGTTATCGGCGCTCACCGTGGAGGAGCCTGCCGTCGCGGTGTAGTACTCGTCGGCCGTCACGTCATCCGCGCCGCCCTGGCCCTCGGCGATCACCATGCCGGAGAGGTCCTCCGTGACGCGGTAGCGATACGCCGTGCCGTCGGGCGCCCATTTGTCTACGTTCGCGAGGGTGATGGTGTAGGTGTTCGCGCCCTCGTCCCCTGCAACGTTGAAGTAGTACGGATCGTCCGCGCGCTCGGACTGGAGCAGACCGAGGCCGCCCTTGCCAAGGACTTCCGTCCGTCCGTTGCCGATGCGCTCGACCGTGAGACCCGCCATGAACTCCTCGGCCTCCGGCCGAATACCGAAGATGTTGTTGAAGTCCTCCCATGTCTTGGTGCCCGAAAGATCAATGAGTTCGGGCGTGTACGTGTTCTGGAAGGTCACGTCGGGCGTGGTGTCCGTGGTGACGGAGCCGTCCTGCTCAACCGTGCCGAGCACGGTGCCCGTAACCTGGCCGTTGCCGTCCACAGCGTTGCCGTCCACAGGGCAGAGCGCGCCAGAGCCCAGGCCCATGACGGTGCCGGCGTCATCGCGGATCTGCTCGCCGGCGCCGGTCACCTTGTCTGGATCGGTGACGTCGCCCACGTTCACCGTGGTGACGTAGCCGTTGATGCTGTGCTCGACCACGTAGTACTGCCAGTAGCTGCCGTCGGGCGCGTAGATCTCGAGGTCGTCGAAGGTGTAGACGGCGGTGTTGTTCGCCGTGTCGACACCGTTCTGAGCGACCTTGGGGTTCGCGTCATCAGTGGTGGTGGGCGTGGCGAGCATGTTGTTCGTGAGCGTGACCGTGTCCACGAGGTCGTGCTCGCTCGGAGTTCCGTCGTCTCGCACGTAGTAGCGGTACACGTCGAACGTCGTGTCCGGGTAGAGGTCGCCCGCTTCGCGCCCGGTGAAGTGCTTCTGCACCGTGAGCGAGCCCGTTGGCGAGGTGTACACGTTGTGGATGAGGAATGAGCCGGTCTCGCCGTGCTCGATCACGTAGATGCCGATCGAGTCATCATCGCTGTCGCGGAGCTCGGAGAAGTCCGTGGTGTTGATGAAGTCGGTCGTGGGGCCGCCGGGCTCGTTGAGAAGGCCCCACGGCACCTCGATCGCGCGGTACTCGTAGAGCTCGCCGTCCGCGGTGTAGCGCGGCAGCGCGGTCGCGCCCTCGGGGAACGAGCCCGCGTCGAGGTCGGCCGAGGTGTTCGCGCCCGTGTGGGTCATGGTGTAGGTGTACTGGTTCCGGGTCACCTGGGTGAGCTCGGAGGTCCAGGCCACCGCCTCAGCGCCCTCGACGAACGTCCAGTTCCCCTGATCGTCCGTCTGGAACTTGAGCGAGGGCCACTCGGTTTCACCCTGCACACGACGCTGCAGGTAGACCGTCACCTCGGGCAGGTCGTTCTGCGCGAGCGTGGTGCCCGCGTCGCCCTGGCCCACGTTGCCGGGGATGTCCTCCCAGAGCTTGGTGCCCTGGGCAACGAGCTCGGAGGTGAGCGAGTTCACGAATGTGCCGCCCTCGTGCAGAGCCCAGCCGGTGCCATCCTGGGTCGGATCGGTCGTGGATGCGGGGTCGCTGACCGTCACCGCATTAGGCTCCGCGGCACCCTCGTGCACGGATGCGATGCTTGTGTAGTCGAACTTCACGGAGGCGTAGTCGAGCGCCTCGGCGTCGGCCGACCACGACTCGCTCGCATAGTAGATGTACTCGCGGCCCTGGCCGTCGTAGGCGGGCATGTCCGCGATGGTGCAGCTCTGCTCGTACTGCGGGTTGTCCTTGTCGGGCGTACCTGTCCAGTGGTAGTTGACGTAGCCGTCGACCGTCACGGGGTCACTGTAGGTGGGATTGCCGTCATCGTCCACGCCGGTCACCGTCACGCGATAGAGCGTAAGGTAGATGTCCGGGCGCTGCGACAGCTCGTCGTTGACGTAGTGGTCCTGCCAGAGCTTGTTGAAGACCACGTCGCGCGAGTCGTGGCGCGTGTTGGTGAAGTGGATCGACTGCTCGTCATGGAAGTGGCGGGAGCCGACCGTGTAGGGGTCGGTCGTCTTGGTGCTCGTGTACACGCCGCCGTCGCCGCCAACCCATTCCTCGGTCACTTCGTAGTGGACCACGCGGCCGCTCGCGTCGTACTTGGGCAGGCCGAAGAAGTGATAGGTGGAGGTGTACTCGTCATCCGGCGTGGCGACCGTCACGATGACGGCGCCGTTCTCGACGGATATGGTGCCGCCTTCGTGCTCGCCGACGGTGAGTTGGACGCCATGGTCGTCCAGGACGGGCAGCTCGTTGTCACTGACCTTGACCCAGACCTTGCCGTCGCGCTCGTAGAAGGCGTCGTCGTACTCGGTGCTCGTGAGGACGAGGCGCGCCGCGGGGCGCGTGTGCTCGCCCTGGTCGTTCCAGGTCTTATCGACCGTCAGGTCGAGCAGGCCCAGGCGGCGGTTGGTCGCGGTGACCGCCTGCACATCGTCGTTGTAGGTGCCCTCGGCGGTCTCGGTCGCGCTGATCTCGTAGACGTGGTCGTTGGTGGCCACGCGCTCGGTGCCGCGCGTCGAGTCAAAGTCCCAGCCGGTGTTGATCCACTCGAGGTCTGGCGTGATGTCCGTATAGACACTCTCCGCCTCTCCGCTGTTCACCGCGGGGAATTGGACTCCGGTCACGTTGCCGGCATCGTCATAGATCGGGCCCATGCCGACCTCGACCAGCCTGAAGTCGCGGTAGCTGCACCCGGCCCCGTCGCCGTCGGAGGTGCGGGCGCCGATGGCGACGCCCACCTCGGTGTACCAGGATTCGCCGGCGGAGAGCACGATGTTCTCGACCACCACCTGGCCAGCCTTATAGGACGTCTTGGGCGTGCCGTCTTCGTTCTTGGTATGGGAGTAGATGTCGTTCACCGCGACGAGGTTCACCACCACGGGCAGGCGGTGCGACGAGTCGTCGCCGTCGTTCCACTGCTTGATGATGCGGATGTCCTGGGCCTCGCCCTCGCCGATGAGGTTGTCGATCCTGGTGGTGCGGGTCTCGGCGTCATAGGAGCGGTCCTGGTACCAGCCGCTCTTGTCGGTCTCGAGCACCAGGTACACATGGCGCACGCCGTCGGCGCTGTACTTGGGAAGGCCCTCGAAGTCCAGGTGGTAGGAACGCGTCTCCTGGTAGGTGGCGCCGGGGAGGCGGTCGATGTTCGTGGGCGTGGGGTCCTTCGAGCCGTCCATCTCGAACGTGCCGATGAGCTCGCCGTCCTGGAAGAGCTGCACGATCGCGATGCCGTCGGTGTCGAGGTCGTCCGTGTCCTTGCCGTAGGCGTCCGCGTCGGCGGGCTTGATCTGGGTGAGCGAGCCGTCGGGCTGCTGCCAGTACTTGTCCACGTGCTCGTCAGTAACGTTCATGAAGGTGTTGGTGATGCTGTCGACGCCGTCCTCGCCCTCACCCTCCTCGAAGGTCGAGGTGAACTCGAGCTCCTCCCCCTCGCCCTCGTTGTTCTGGAGCGTAAGCGTGAAGCTGCCGCCGCCCTCGCCATCGCGCTGGAAGTCGGTCTCTTGGCCGCCGAGCGCGACGCCCGACTCGACCCAGCGGTACTCGAGCTCGCGGCCCTGCGAGTCGTACTGGGGGAAGGTGTCGCTGAAGGTCTGGCTGAGCGTCTCGGCCTTCCAGCCGTCGACCTCGATCGTCTCGCCGGTGTCGGTCCATTCGTCGTTGGAGCCCGCGATGCGGCTCTGCGCCATGAAGGTGACCACCACGTCGTCGAGGGAGTCCTGGAACGCGGCGATCTCCCACGTCTTGGTGGCCTCGACCTCGACCGTGCCGGTCAGGCGGTTGGTGAGGGTGCCGTTGTTGTAGACGAAGGGGTCATTGTCACCGCGGGTGAGCGTCTGGGTGTCCTCGTTGGCGTCGACGTAGTTGGGGCCCGTATCCTCGACGCTGCCGTCCTGCTGCACCTCGCCGTACACTGCCTCGTAGCCGGCCAGGCTCGTGTCCTCGCGGAGCGCGTAGATGTAGGGGTAGCCGTCCGGGTCGTACTTGGGCAGGCTGTCGAGGGCGCTCGCGCCGGGCTCGCCGTACTTGGCGGCAAGAAGCTCGCCCAGGTCGATGGGGCTCTCGCTCCCCTCGGGGACGGTGATCTGCACGTAGTTCACGGAATCGACCGACACGCCTGGGTTGGGGTTGGAATCGTTCTGGTTGAGCTGCACCTGCGAGGCGGTGGCAGGGCTGCCGTTCACGGAGTAGCGCCACAGGGTGAACGTGGTCCCGGGGCGGTTGTCCTTATTGTTACCGTCGAGCCAGACCTTCTCGGCATCGAAGGTGGTGGTACCCATGGGGCGGATCGTCATGGTGCCGCCGTCGTAGAGGTTGTCGACGGCGCTGCCGTGGCTCGGCGAGGAGGAGTTGTCGTAGACGGCCTGGTAGTAGTCGCCGGTGCCGCCCGCATTCGGATCGTTGAAATAGGTGTAGTACACGATCGGCGCGCCGTTGATGTCGTAGCGCGGCAGCTTCGCCGTGATGGTGGCGGTGTTCCCGTCCTCGGAGAGGGTGATCTTGAAGCTCTGCCCCTCGGCGAGCTCTGCGGCCGCCATCTGAGCGAGCGTGGTGGAGGGGATGGGATTGCCGTCCGCATCGGTGCTCTTGTTGTCAATAAAGGCGCTGAAGCGGAAGTACTCGGCGTGGGCCTTGGCGTCGAACCCTTCGCCGAAGATTTCGGCAAGCGTCTTGTCGCCGATCTTGCCGGTGATAGTGAAGGTATAGTCCTGCGTGGACATGAGGAAGCGCTGCTCGCCGATCTCGCCCTCATCGTTCTCTCCATAGGTGTAGCCACCAGGAAGCTGATTGGTGTCAATGAGACGCCAGGAAATGTCGGTTGTCTTCGTGGTGGATACCATCTGTGGCGTGCCGTCGGGGTTGAAGACCGGCTCGCCGGTGTCGGGATTCGTATCCTGCTTGGTCAGAGTCTCGTTGAGCTTGGTGGGCATGCCCGAGACCGCCACGTCCCACGTGCCGATGCTGATCGACGTGGCGCTTGAGCCGTGCGCCCACGCGGGGGTCTCGCCCCCGGGGATGTGCAGCGCCGTGCGGGCCTCGTCGGTGAGCGCACCGTTGGCGTCGACGAGTGAGATCCAGGTATTCCCGTTGTCGAGCGAGAACTGAGGCAGGACGTTCGCAGCATAGGACGCGGAAGCGGGGCGTGCCGAGGAGTTGTTGTCGCACCAGGTGATCTTCATCTGCGCAGAGCCCGAGAGCTCCGTGTAGGTATAGCTTAGCTCCGGCATAAGGTCTGCCAGCGTCGCAGTCACCTGCTGGGAGACGGCCTCGACCCGAGCCTCGGTCTCCTCGTCAACGACCACGGGCTCGGCCGGCGCCTCGTTGTCCTTCTCGGCTTCCTCGTCCGCGGGGACGGCGGGGAGCTGAAGCGTCGCCGTCTGGGTGACGGCGGGGTCCTCGGCGTCGGTCTGGAGAACCCACTCAAGCTCGCCGGGCTCCTCGCCCAGCAGGTCGCCCGCCACGGTGACGGGAAGGCTCAGGCGCAGGGAGGCCTTCGCAAGCGCGGCGGCCTCCTCAGAGTCCACCACGGTCAGCTTGAGCGTGGCTCCGTCGTCCTCGGCCTCCGCCTTGGCAACGAGCAGGTCGGTGGACTCGCCCTCATCGTCGAGCTGATAGACGTCGATCGGGCCGTCGAGGTCGAGCGTGATGCCCTCGGGCATCGGCACGCGCATCACGTCGCCGGCGAGCAGGGTTGGCTGGTCTTCGTCAAGGGAGGCCTCAAGCTCGATCGCCAGGTCGAGCGTCGCCGCAAGTGAGCCGTCCTCCGCGGGCGCGACGTCCTCGGCAAAGGTCAGGCCGTCCGGGGACGAGAGCTTGAGGCTCTCCGTGCGGCCCGTCCAGTCGCGCGGCTCCGCGGGAACCTGCTCCGGCTCGGCCTCGGTCTCGGCGCCAGGGCCGGCGGTCGGCTCGGTCGTTGGCGACTGCTCCGGGCCCGACGAGGGCTGCGAGGCGTCGTTCTTCTCGACCGGCTCCTCGGTCTTCTCCGCCGAGTTGGCGCCCTTCTCGCCTGAGCCCTCCTCGGTGGGGGTCACGACTTCCTCTTCGGACGCCTCCGTCTCGCCGCCCTCCGATGTCGTCTCCTTGGTGGCATTCTTCTCGGTCGGTGAGACGAGCGCGGTGCCGTCCGTCGACGACCCAAGCGAGAGCTCGGAGACGCCCGCCGGGTTCGCGCCGTCCGTGAGCGCGTCTGCGAGAGCGGCCGGAACGCCGCTGCTGAACATGGATTCAAATCCGAGCACGACCGCCAGCGCAAGCGCGACGGCTCGGCGACCTCGGCTGATACGCCCCCTCCCATCTGTGGCGCGCACCTTTGCTTCCGGTTTTCTCGTCGCTCGGGACATACCGTGCCTCCCTGCTACCTTGCGCTATTCGGTTTGACGCAAGCCTGGCGATAGCAATACATATGTGAAATACTATCCCATTCGCGGTGAGGCTGAACAATACCCCCCCTCAACTAATTTATGGGAGTGAGACGGAGAGAGCTGCGGTTGCGTGCCGCGATGTCCGCAGAAAATTAGGGTTGTGTTTTTTGGCAAGCGGCACCGCGAGCCGGGCGGACGGCCCCGCGCGGAGCGCGTCCCCCTTTTGGGGTGGCGATTTGTCAAGAACGCGCCATGTCCCCCTGCGAAAAGGGGGACGCGCCCAAACCTACGCGTCGGGCTCTGTGAGTAGCGAGCCGTAGCGGGCGAGCAAACCCGCGCGCAGACGCTGGAACTCGGGAATGTAGCGCTCGAGCGTGGTCGCAACGAGCGCGGACGCGGCCTCGCTATCATAGACGTGCGCCGTGTTGTTGCGGTCGCGCAACATGGACAGCCACGTTGCCTCGTCCATGAAGTCGTAGAGCGCGGACGCGGCCTTGAGGATGTCACGCGGCGAGCCGGTCGCCGCTACCGCCTCGCCCTCGTATGCGAGCAGACGCTTGAGCAGCTTCCAGCCCAGCTCAAATTGGAGCGAGAACTTGTCGATGACGCCGCTTTGGACGAACTCGTTCGTGAGATCCTGCTCAGACGCGCGGTCGAGCACGTCGAGCGCGGCGGCGTAGTTCTCATACTTCCTCATAGAGCACCTTTCCGTCGCGGGCTATCTCGGCGCGCAGGGCGTCGGAGACGCGGCCGTCCAGGTTCACCACGTCCAAACGGAGCAGCGACCAGAGCTCGTTCTGAAGCCGGTCCTCAAACGCGGCAAAGTCCGGGCAGCCCTCCACCGCAAGGTCGATGTCACTCCGAGGCTGGTTGGTGCCCCGCGCGCGCGAGCCGAACAACGTCACGCGTCGGGCGCCCGCTTCCCGCGCGAACTCGGCTATCTGCTGGTAGACCTGCTCGATGGGCACCATCGCCATGTGAACCTCCTGAACCCATGATAGGGCAACGGTGACGGCGGATGGGTTCTTGGGCCTCGTGCTTGGCTGAATAGGAGAATCTAACAGTCTAGAACTTGGGGGATAGAATCGGGCCGCCGCCGGCCCCGTGGTATCCTCTTCCCAGCCAAGCATAGAATTTGCCCGAGCGCCCACCC
>CASEQJ010000020.1:0-36942 GCA_949290055.1 uncultured Olsenella sp.
CCTGCGGCGCGAGCGCCGCCGCGGCGGCCGCGAGCGAGACCCAGCGTGACGCCGCCTGCGCGGCGAGCGCCCCCGCCTGCACGTCCTGGCCGTAGGCGACCTCGAGCGCCGGCACCTCGTCCCCTGCGCGCGCCGCGTCGAGCAGCTCCCGCTCAAAGCCCTCCGGCAGCACCACCAGGCAGTCCACCTGGCCCGTCGCCACGCCGTCCTGCAGCGCGAGCGGCTCGTCCGCAACGTCCACGAGCTCGAAGGCGTCTCCCGCCCACGCCGCGAGCGCGTCCGAGAGCGCCGTGCCGTCCCGGTCCACCACGGCGACGCGCGCCTCGTAGGCGGCATAGCCGCCCTTCTCGCCCGAGGTCGCAACGCCCATGTCCCCCACCACGAACACGCCCATGAGGGAGAGAAACACCACGTAGAGCGCGAGGTAGATGGGGTGTCCGGCAACCACGCGCAGGGCGGTCCTAAAGGTGCTCATAGCTCTGCCTCCTAAAGATGGCGCCGGCCACGGCGAGAAGGGCGAGCGCACCCGCCACGCAGGCGGCGAGGCGCGCGGCAAACGGCGCGAGCGAGGTGTAGTAGTAGAGCGCGTAGAACGTGTCGCACACGAGCTTGGTCGGGTTCACCCAGCTCGTCCACGGAAGCGTGTGGGCGAGGTTGTCCGCGAGCTCCATCGCCGCAGTTCCGTAGAGGCCGGCAAAGAGCGAGAGCACGCAGGTCAGCGCCGTGAGGATACCCGAACGTGCGGAGATGCCGGCCGAGAGGGGCAGCGCCCCCACGCACGCACCGAGCGCCGTGGCGAGCAGCGCGCAGACGGCAACGGACACGAGGGCAAGTCCTTCTCGGCCGCCAAAGTCCACGCCCGCCACAAGGCGCAGGAACGCGAAGGCCAACGTCAGCGCCACGGTCGAGACCGCCCACGCGCCGAGCACGCAGCCGGCGAGCTGCCGCAGACGCGAGGTGCCCGAGACCGCCCGGCGCGCCCCGAGCGCCGAGACGCCGGGCTGCGCATACGCCACGGCGAGCATGCCCGCCTGGGAGGCCATGAGCGCACCCATGCCGAGAAGCGCGTAGTAGTAGCGCACGATCTCCTCCGGCCGGGCGTGCGTGATCTGCACCTGCTCCACGTCAACCTGGATGCCCAGGGCATCCGCCACTGCGGCGGGATCCGCGAGCGCCGCCGGGTCACGCCGCGCCACCTCCTCCAGAAGGGCCCGCGACTGCACGTAGGAGCTGGCGACGGTCTCCAGGATCGTGCGGTTGACCGCCGTCTCGCCGTCCGCGCTCGAGAGCGTGTAGGCCGAGCCCACCGTGAGCGCGGGCGTGCCGTCGAGCGCGAGCTCGAAGTAGCCGTCGATCTCGCCGGCGGCGAGAAGGTCTTCGGCCTCGCCAGCGGTCTCCACGCGTCGCAGGTCGAGCAGTTGGTCCTCCCCCGGCTCCGCGAGGGCGTCCACGACCTGCTCGAACGAGCCCGCGGGAGCGCCGTCCTTCTCGGCCGCCGGCGTCACGAGTGCCACCGGCACCGGGTCCACCGCGCCGTCCGTGCGCATGCCGGAGAACATGAAGAGGAAGATGGCGGACATGATGAGGGGAAACGCCAGCACCCACACGATCACCGAGGGCGTGCGCACGAGGCTCTTGACGCTCACCAGAAACGAGGTTCCCATGGCCGCCCCCTAGTCGCGCAGCTCGCGGCCGCAGAGCTCGAGGAAGACATCGTTCAAGGTGGGCGGCTCGGACCACACGCGCCCCAGGCGCACGCCGGCCGCGGTCAGCACGCCGAGCGCGTCGGTGAGGTTGTGAGCGCTCGCCTCGCAGGTCAGGCGCAACATGCCGTCCGCGCAGTCCGCCGAGAGCACGTGCGAGAGGCCGCGTAGGCGCTCGAGCGTGCCCTCGGACAGCTCGCCCACCTCGGCCGTGATCTTCTCGCCGAGGCTGATCATACGCTTGAGCTCGTCGGCGGTGCCCTGTGCCACGGCGCGCCCGCGGTCGCAGATCATGATGCGGCCGCAGATCTGCTCGACCTCCTCCATGTAGTGGCTCGTGTAGACCACCGTGGCGCCCTCGTCGCGCAGGCGGCAGATGCCGTCCAGGATGTTCGCGCGGCTCTGCGGGTCCACTGCGACGGTGGGCTCGTCGAAGAAGATGAGCTCGGGGCGGTGCGCGATGCCGCAGGCGATGTTGAGCCGTCGCGCCAGACCGCCGGAGAGCTTGGCCGGGCGGAAGCGCGCGTAGTCACCGAGGCCCACAAAGTCGATCGCCTCGTCCACGAGCTGGCGACGCCGGCGACGGTCGCGCACGTAGAGCGCGCAGAAGGCGTCCACGTTCTCGCGCACGGTGAGCTCGTCGAAGACGGCCACCTGCTGCGGGACCACGCCCACGCGCGCCTTGAGGTCGTAGCGGTTCGGCGCCATTGGCTCGCCGAAGAGCTCGATGGTGCCGCGGTCGTAGGAGAGCAGCTGGAGGATGCAGTTGATGGCCGTGGTCTTGCCCGACCCGTTGGGGCCGAGAAGCCCGAAGATCTCCCCACGGCGGACGGCGAGGTCCAGATGGTCAAGCGCGACGAGCTCGCGATAGCGCTTGACGAGTCCGGTGACGCGAACGACGTCGGTTGGTGCGGCTTGTGCGTGCGACATGGCGGCCCCTTTCTCTCGACGCCATTGTCACAGGTGGCCCGCAACCGCAGAAGTGACTTTTGTCACGAGCGCGACGCGACGCGCGAGCAAGGCGCTCAGGGACGCGGGCTGTGTCACTTTAGGCGAGATTTGAGTGACCTCGCTTCCCAGTCTCGGGAATATGGCTGGACGAGCGCAGAGAAAGGCCAGGTAACTTGCTTCAACTTCTGCTTAAGTCGAGTGACATGCCGTTTCAGCCACTCATATCTCGCCTAAAGTGACACAGCCCGCGTCCCTGAGTGCCTCTGCGGGCAAAAGTCGACCGGGAGGGTGCGGCCGACTCCCCAGCGCACGCATTGGAGCCGCCCGCACTCACGTATCATGATCCCGCGAGACGAGAGGAGCCCCATGTACGAGCAGACGCCGCTCGAAGAGGTCGAGAAGAACGCCGCGCCCAGCCCGCAGGCGGTGCTGTACCGGCCCGCGCCGTCCGTCGAGGAGCGCCGCGCCGCCGGCCTCGCCGCGCGCGAGGCGTGTCCGATCGCCTCGCTCGGCACCTGGAAGCAACGCGCGTCCAGTGACACCGCCGTGGACCTCCTCGAGCAGTAGTCCGTCACACGCGACCCGAGCCTCGTGCCGCTGCGCTACGAGCGCATGGGCGTCTCACCGTTCACGTTCTACCGCGGCAGTGCTGTCATCATGGCAAGCGACCTCGCCTCGATGCCCGTCACCGGCCTCGAGGTCCAGTGCATCGGCGACGCGCACGTCGGCAACTTTGGCGTCTTCATGAGCCACACGCGCCACCTCGTCTTTGACGTGAACGACTTTGACGAGACCGCGCCCGGCCCCTGGGAGTGGGACGTCATGCGCCTCGTGGCCAGCGTGGAGATCTGCGGGCGCGACCGCGGCTTCTCCAAGCAGGACCGCAGAGATGCCGTGCGCGCCTGTGCCAAGCAGTACCGCCGCGCGATGGCGCGCTTCGCGGAAATGGGCGAGCTGGACGTCTGGCACGCCCACCTCGACGTGGAGCGGATGCTCGACGAGTTTGAGCTCGACGGCAAGACGGGCCGCACGATTCGCAAGGTCGTCGAGAAGGCGCGCGAGAAGGACAGCGTGCGCGCGGCAGACCGGCTGACCGTGCGCGATGACGGACGTCTGCGCTTTGATTCGCGTCCGCCCGAGCTGGTGCCGCTCGCGGAGCTTTCCGCGGAGCAGGGCTACGATCCCGCGCAGCACTCCCACGCCCTGCGCGGTCTGCTCAGCACTTACTTTGAGAGCCTCCCCCGCGACTGCCGCGCCCTTCTCGGCCGTTGCCGACTGCAGGATGCCGCCCGGAAGGTCGTGGGCGTGGGGTCGGTGGTCCGGCGCGCCTGGATCGCGCTGCTCACGGGCCGCAACGAGGACGACCCGCTGGTCCTCCAGGTCAAGGAGGCAGAGGAGTCCGTCGTGGAGCGCTACTGGCGCCCGAGCGGCTTTGCCAGCCACGGCGAGCGCGTGGTGGAGGGCCAGCGCCTCGTGCAGTCCACGAGCGACTTTTTGCTGGGCTGGACGAGCGTGCCCACGACAGACGGGGGCGCACGCGACTACTACGTGCGCCAGCTCTGGAACGGCAAGGGCTCGATCGACCTCACCGCGCTCGGCCCGGAGAGCCTCGAGAACGTTGCGCGACTCTGCGCGTGGTCGCTCGCGCACGCGCACGCCCGCACCGGCGACGAGATCGCCATTGCGGCCTACCTTGACGACGGGCGCGCCTTCGAGGACGCGATGTGGGACTTCGCCCGCGCCTACGCCGACCAGAACGAGGCAGACTACCAGGCATTCATTGAACGTTTGAGCTAACGGTCACGCAAAGAGCCCGAGGTACTCTGCGCAGGTCATGGCACGGACCTTGGAACGCTTGAACGCAGCCGTGTCGCGCGTGAGGATCACGTCCACGTCGTTGAGCTCGGCACAGGCGCGGATGAGCCCGTCCTCAAAGTCCGGCTCCCCGCAGCCGAGCGAGAGCTCGCACTCCTCAGCGCCGAGCGGCGCGATCACAAGCAGCTCGCGCAACCACTCGATCGACCTTCTCGCCCGCACCTCGTCGTACTGACATTGAAGCACGTAATACGCGTCCTTGAGAGACCCCACGGCAACGATCCCCAGGTCTCCCCCGCCGTTGCAGCGGCGAAGGACCTCGCACGCCTCCGCCGACTGCGGGCGCTCCCTGCAAACCGCGTCGAGAAGAACGTTGGTGTCGAAGAGCAGCCTCCTGCTGTTGAAGTCACGCATAGCGACTCGCAATCATGTCGCGCATCTGCTCCTTGGTGAGGTTGACCAGCCACGGCTCGGCCTCGGGAAGGCTCTCTCGGAACTCCATGAAACGCTCCCAGGCACCACGGGGCTCCTCTGTCGGAACCACCTCCGGCACCTCGCCCGTGCGCGCGATGTTCTCCCACACCACCTTGATCACCTCGGCCGGCGTGGACCCCGCCGCACGAATGTAGGCGTCCGCGCGCTGACGGACCTTCTCGTCAACGCGCCCGGAAACGACTGCGGTTGCCATGCGAGCCTCCTTTGTAGACGTGTCTACATAGTAACAGAGGCGCGGGACAACAGGTCGCTACCCCTCCCGGCGGAACGCGCGCATGAGCGTTGAGACGATGCCGCAGGCGAGGCCGCCCACGACCCACGACATCCAGAACCAGTTCTGCGCAGGCGGCTGAGCGCAGAAGAGCAGGAGCAGGCCCACAATCGTGGCGGCAATCATGATGGCACCGCAGATTGCACCGATCTTCTCGCCCTCTCGCTTCTGGGCGAGAAGGGCGTCGCGCCGGGCCTCGTCCAGCTTCGCGGACACGATGTCCTCCACCTCGAGGTCCTCCCCGACGGAGCGGTTGTACTCCTCGACGTTGACACGCCCGAGCAGCATGCCGCCGCGAACGATCCACCACACGCCCAGGGCGATGAAGAACATGAGGAAGAAGAGCCCCCAGTTCTCCGCGGTCTTCTCGAGCATGAGCACACAGCCAATGCCCGCGAAGATGAGCGCGAGGCCAGCGATGAGTGCGGCCGAGAACTGCTGGCGGGCTGCCGCACGGTCCTCGTCGGTGTAGAAGTCCTCCACGTAGGGGTGCGCCTTCTGGAACGCCGTGTGCTCCATGCCGGCGGGCACGAGAAACGCGAGGCCCGCGAGTATACCCACGAGCACGATGATCACGAAGAGGCCGTCGCGCCCGTTCCAGGACGCCAGCTCGACGGCGCCCTCGAAGAGCAGGCCGAGCGCGATGCCCAGAAGGATGAGCGCCACGCCGGTAGGGACCTTGAGCGCCATCATGCGCTGGTGCTCCTCGTAGCCGCAGACGTCGGTGGGCGGGCCGACGGGGATGGGAGCCGCCGTCGCCGGCGCGGCGCGGCCGGTGAGGTCGCCCGTCACGAGCTCGTCGAGCGTGCAGTCGAAGATCTCGCACATCTTGAGGAGCTTGTCCATCTCCGGCTGGCTCTTCATAGCCTCCCACTTCGTGACGCTCTGGCGGGAGACGCCGAGCAGCATGGCCAGCTGCTCCTGGGTCATGTTGCGCTCTGCGCGCAGGTGCTGAAGGTTGTCGCGAAAGCTCATGGTCTGCCCTTCGTCGGGGTGTGCGCTGTCTGCCGGCACCTTTAGTCTGCGGGCGCGCACGGCGCAATTCTACCAACCGACGGTAAGCAATTTGTCCGATTTCGCGGCAACCAGAGGGCGCCCACCGGTTGCGCTCCGCAGGTAGAGAGGCTTATCGACCATGTGACAGGAGGACAGGGCGGTGACAACACCTCCGTCCCCTTGTCACGTCAGGGGTCCGTAAGGGTTTCGTGGGCGGGTCGCGCAATGGGATACCGTGAAGGCATCGAAACTGGGAGGTTTCATGGGCGAGAAGAACGTGCGAGGTCCTCGCGATGCCGTCAGGCGTGTCCTCCTCCACACGGCGGGCTACCTGCTCACGTTTGTCGCGTTGAACGCGCTCACCTTCGTCGTGCCCAGCTACGAAGTCGCGATGCTGCTCGCCGCGCTGTCGCTCGCGGCCTACCCCATTGTCGTGTGCGTCTACCACATTCTCCGGTCCTTCGCCGACTACCGTGCCGGCCTCACCGTCGCGGTCCCGCTGCCCGCGCGCCTTCTCTTCAACCTGCTCATCATCTTCGGCGTCGCCTCGAGCGACTCAGCCAGCGACGCCCTACTCAAGGGTGTCGCAGCCGACCGCGGACTGCACGCGGGGCGCTCCTACGAGCTCTCGCGTCGAGCCGCCCTCGTCGCGCGCGTCGCCGTTCTTCTCGCCTTTCTCGCCGTCTGCTGCGAGGTGATCGCCGTCTTCCTGTCCGTGGGGACACCGCTCTTTGACACCATGTGTTGGATGACGCTCGGAACCGTCGCTGTCTTCTGCCTGTCCATGCCGATTGCCTACCTCGTGCACTTCCTCGTTGGCTTCAGGCGCGAGTGGCGCACGAAGGGTGCCTCGGACGGTTGGTCGCTCGACGCGCGCACGGCCGCGGCGGTGAAGCGCGGCGACGCCCTCGCGTTCCCCCGAAACGAGGAGAAGCGCCGTCCCTACGTCGCCTTTGCACGCAACTTCTGCTTTGGCATGATTGTCGTGGGGCTTGCCACTCTCGAGGCGGTCGTGCTCGTGCCCGAGGGTCCGCGTTTCGCGTTCTTCGACGCATTTCCGCTGGTGCACGGACTTGTCTCAGGTGTGATCGGCCTGGGGATCCTTGCCTGGCCCGTCGCCGCCGGCTGGTGGGCGCACCGCTCGGGCACGAGCCTCACACAGACCATCGTGCTCGATGACGGCCATCTCTCCTACGCGCTCACCTCAGGCTCGGGCGAGCTCGCAAGCACGAGCACCTGGGACCTCGACGGCGTCACGAGCTACGAGCTGGGCCGCTGGTGCATCAAGGTCAACGGCCACGGCGCCACGCCACGCGGCACGAGAGCCTATCACCTGGACATCCCCCGAACCTTTGACGGCGAGGACCGCTTTCTGCGCGAGCTCGACCTGCGCGTGGCGCGCAACCGCTGACCCGTGACGCTACTCGGTGTGGCGGATGACGGGGATTGCCCAGGACATGAGGGCACTGTAGAGGCCGGAGACGCGACCCAGATACTCGGCCGGAATCCTCTCCTGCATGGGGTCGGTCTGCGAGCCGGAGTAGAACGGCAAGCTCGACCCATGAGAAAGCTCATTGCGAGAAACGCCGCGAAGCCGCCCCGCGCGCACGAGCTTGAGCTTCCAAGCGTTTCCTTCATTCAAAATGACATGTCCATAGCACTAGTCCAGCTGAAGCATCCAGCGCCATGCGTCCCGCACTCGTATACGAACATCCTCGGGCTCGGGCACGTCTCGCGCCGACATGACCAGCAGCGTTCCCTCAGAAAGCCCCGTCTCGTCAAGAGCGGCGCTCAGAGCCCGGGCTTCGCGCGTAAACGTAGTCGCCTCCTCGGCGTGAGCGGCCACCTGGTACAGCTCCGATACCGACCGCTCTTCAACGTCTCCCACGGCAAAGTCGACCTCAAAGCCCTCCTTCGTGCGATAGAACCCGATGCCGGTCCTCCGGTCTCCCAAGCAGCGTCTCCTAAGCTCCAGGTAGACGGCGTCCTCAAGCCTCTGCCCCTCATCTGCAGAGGAGGCCGGGCCAAAGGCAAACTGCAATCCCGGGTCAATCGCGTAGAGCTTCCTCTTTCCTCGGGTGGCCTCAGTGAGATCCGCGCCAAATCGGGATACGAGAAAGAACAGATAGGCATCTTCGCAGTGCTCAGGCAGCGAGAAGGCATCGGCCTTTGACAGCGGAATCTGAGCACTGTGGAGATCGTTATAGGTTTTGCGCACAGAGAACTCTCGCCCTGAGAGGCGAAGAGCCCTCTGGACGAACTTTCTTGTTCCCAGCATGGGAAGCCTGTGCCGCTCAGCAAGGTCGCGAGCCGCTATGGTCCAGACGATATCCTGAAGGGCCGTTATGCGTGTTGCGACGTCCGCATCCTGGACCTCAGGAAAACCGCCAATGCGCAGATACCGCTCAAAGAGGAGCGAAAACTCGCGCGCCTCGTCAGGCGAGACGATTCCCTTGGGCTCGCGCGCCCGAAAGCGCAAGAATTCCCTAAACGAGAAGGGCTGCAACTCGGCGGAGATTCCCCTCCCCCTGAACTCGGTCGCCACGTCCTCCGAAAGCATCTTTGCCGACGAGCCGCTCACGCATATCTCGAAGCGTGGGTTCTGCGTGAGACGCCTCAAGGGCCTGCCCCACCCCTCGACGTTTTGCACCTCGTCGAAGAACAGATAGAGCTTCTCTGGCAGTGCAGTCCCAAGTTCGCGAAGGAACTCCTCGGCCACGTCACCTATCACGTTGTCGGAAACGCCATCGAGACGATCGTCCTCAAAGTCAACGAAGAGCATGTGGTCGCGGGGGACGCCCTTCAAGACGAGTTCCCCCATGCGCTGGAACATCCTAAACGTCTTCCCACTACGACGAACGCCCTTAATGACCGAAGCGCGCTCGGCGAGGTGCGGGATGGCAACGTCCCGCGGAACCACAGGGGGGATCGGCCTCGTCATGCCCTCGGCCACTACTTCGCGTATTACTTCACGCAGCGCCATGGCATCTCCTATCTCCTCGCAATTCGCTGTCATTATAGCAATCTATCCCGAATTCGAGACAGATTTATTCAATAGTGACCTGAATTCGGGTCATATATTATCTTGTGCTAAGCACAGCGCCCTCTAGCTGGACAGCCCCGCAGAGCAGTCAGGAGCCAGTGATCCAGCAAGAGACCATGAGCATTTCGGGCTGCCCAAGGCGCTGCGAGACCCTACAGCGACAAGAACACCTCCTCGCTCCTGAGTGCCGAGCTGTGAAGAGAGGCCGGATAGCTCATGACCCCGATTGCCCCCCTCCCCCACATGCGTGGCGATGCAGGGACCGATGGTCGCGCGACCACCGCACACGGAGCTCGGAACTCGCTCCGGTCTTTACGCGCTACTTGCAAAGCGTACTTGTCATTGTATGCAAAGCATGCTATGCTTAAATTGCAAAGCATGCTTAGCAAGATTGTTCGAGGCAAGGAAGGTGATGCCATGCGAACGCGCATCCGCGAGTTGCGCCGCGAGCGCAAGATGAGTCAGGCCGAGCTCGCTGAGGCGGTGGGCACCACGCGGCAGACCATCACCTCCATCGAGGTCGAGAAGTACACCGCCTCGCTGCCTCTCGCCTACAAGATCGCCCGCTACTTTGGCCTTGCAATCGAAGACGTCTTTGACTTTTCTGAGATAGACGAGGAGCTGTGATCGACATGAAGAACACCGTCGAAACCCTGCGCGCCGACATCCGCCGCCGCCTGCGTCGCGAGCGCATCTCGCTCGGCATCATCCTAGGCGCGATGGTTATTATCGTCGTCATGGCCGTAGCCAACATATTACCCGCCGGGGGAAGCGACTTCGTCACGAGCTTTGTCGCGGGCTTCCTGATCGGGCTTCTCGCTTTTGCCGCGGGCTTTACCGTAAAGCAGATTCGCAAGCTCCGGAGCGCCCTCGCAGATGACGCCGCACTGCGCGACCTTCTTGCTACAGAGAACGATGAGCTCGAGGCGTACCTAGCGCGCGAGGTCGCCCGGACCTTCGTCCACCTCATTCCGCCGCTCTCCGCCGTCATCGTGGTCATAACCGCCCTTGTTGGACGCGAGGCCATGCTCTCCGCCGTGGGCACGCTGCTCTTCCTGTGCACGGCGCTGCTGGTCGTGAGGTTCGTCTACAAGCGCCGCCTCATGGGTCCCGAGACGGAGTAGAGAAGCGTCACGCGCACTGGCGGAACTTCTCGTTCGCGCGTCCGAAAACTCCTGAGGTTGCCATGCGAGCCTCTTTACGTAAGCATGCGGCAAATGGCGCAGCTCGATATAACCCTTGCCCTTGGGGGACAGCTGTCCCATATCATTGATGAGTGGCAGGGCGTCCCGGTTTCTTTCAGATATAACTGAAACTCGAATGGTTCAAGAAGGTTATTCTATCCCGTTGGCCAGGGCCTTAGGAACCTCGTGACGCGCTTCTCAGCGGACAACACCGGCTTCCAGCTGGAAAACGTCGTCCACAACGAGCTCGTTCGACGGGACTATTCCGTCGAGGTGGGGACGCTCAGAGCGGGCGAGGTCGATTTTGTGGCGAGAAGGGCCGACGAGACCGTCTACGTCCAGGTTTGCGAAACGATGGTCGACCCCGCCACACGCGAACACGAACTGGGTCCGCTCCGCTCCATCACCGACGCATTCCCCAAGCGCGTGATTACCCTCGATCGATACGGCCTCGGGACCACCAGCGACGGAATCAAGGTGCTGAGCGCAATCGACTGGCTGCTCAGACGCTAACAAGCTAGGAAAGGACTACTTTTCTCCTGGGTAGACTAATTGCATCAGCACGAACGAGGAGGTGCCCCATGGAGAAGAGACACCTCGTCAAGCCCGCCATCATCTACGGCGTGGTCTGGTTCGCCTGCCTTGCCCTGTACTGGGGGTCCCTCGCGACGGGCGCTCTCGGCGGCGGGGGCATCATGGGCTACGTGATTCTGGCGCTCCACATTGTCCTCCCGATTGCGGGCATCGTCTCGGCGTTTCTCATTGGCCGTGTGGCTGACCTCGGGTGGTGGCGCCTTGCTGCGCTGATTGCAATCGCCGTCCTCTACGTGCTTCACACCATGGCGACGTTCAGCCTCTCGAACGCCCTCGGCTTCACCAACATCGCACCGGCCAACCTGGCCGTCTTCATGTACGGCCTCATCCCCGCCGCGATTGGCCTCGCCATCGGCTGCGCCACCGCCAAATGATGCGAGGGACCCCCGTAACATTTCAGCCACACGTTCTTCTCGTCCCCCCGGCCGACACTCATGAGTGTCGGCCGGGGGACGCCGCGATGCCGACACTTGAGCGCAAACGCCAAGAAGAAGCCGACACTCCTGCGCATAATCTGTCAACTAGGCCGACACTCCTTGCCGGCACGTATGAGTGTCGGCAAGAGGCGCAGCGGGCGGGCGAGAAGGACCCGCTAGAACGTGACGTTGCCAAACTCCGAGAGCCGCAGGTCGGGGTTGCGCTCCGTGGCCCAGTCCAGGTTCCACGGGCTCGTGAACAGGAGCAGGCGCCCGCCGCGCATGTCCTCGACGCGCAGGGTGTCGCGTGTGAGGTTGAGCGAGCGCACGTCCAGCTCGTCGGGCGAGTTGTCGATCCAGCGGACCTCGGTGTAGGGCAGCGCCTGACGGTAGACGTCCACGTGGTACTCGCTCTTGAGGCGCTGCTCGAGCACCTCGAACTGCAGCACGCCCACGACGCCCACGATCACGCTCTCCATGCCGGCGCCCAGCTCACGGAAGATCTGGATGGCGCCCTCCTGGGCGAGCTCCTCCATGCCCTTCACGAACTGCTTGCGCTTGAGCGTGTCCACCTGCGAGACGCGCGCGAAGTGCTCCGGCGCGAAGGTGGGGATGCCGGCGTAGCGCACGCGGCGCCCGGGCACGCAGAGCGTGTCGCCGATCGAGAAGATCCCCGGGTCGAAGAGGCCCACGATGTCGCCGGCACACGCCTCGTCCACCGTAGCGCGGTCGTCGGCCATCATCGCCGTGCCCGTGGCCAGCTTGATCTTGCGATCGCCCTGCACGTGGTAGGCGTCCATGCCGCGCTCGAAGCGCCCCGAGCACACGCGCAAAAACGCCACGCGGTCACGGTGGTTCTTGTCCATGTTGGCCTGGATCTTGAAGACAAAGCCCGAGAAGGACGGGTCGGTCGCGGGGACTTCCTCGCCCGTGAGGGCGTCCGTGTGCGGGCCCGGGGCGGGCGCCATGCGCAGGAAGTCGCGCAGGAACGGCTCCACGCCAAAGTTGGTGAGCGCCGAGCCAAAGAAGACCGGCGTGAGCTTGCCCGTGCGCACGGCCTCGAGGTCGAACTCGTGGTCCGCGCCGTCGAGAAGCTCGATGTCGTCCATGAGCGTGCGGTGGTTCTCCTCGCCAATGAGCTCGTCGAGAGCGGCGTCGCCAAGTGACGCCTCCACCTCGGCCACGCGCTTGGTGGCGTTGGCGCGGCCGTCGCCCTCGAAGGCGAGCACGTGGCGGCTCGCGCGGTCAAAGACGCCGCGGAACGTGCGCCCGTTGCCGATCGGCCAGTTCATGGGATACGTCCCGATGCCCAGAACGTTCTCAATCTCCTCCATGAGGTCGAAGGGGTCGCGCGTCTCGTGGTCGAGCTTGTTCACAAAGGTGAAGATGGGAATCCCGCGCAGCGCGCACACCTTGAAGAGCTTGACGGTCTGGGCCTCCACGCCCTTGGCGCCGTCGATCACCATGACGGCGGAGTCGGCGGCCATGAGCGTGCGGTAGGTGTCCTCGGAGAAGTCCTGGTGGCCGGGGGTGTCCAGGATGTTCACGCAGTGGCCCTCGTAGGTGAACTGCAATACGGAGGACGTGACGGAGATGCCGCGCGCCTTCTCGATGTCCATCCAGTCGGAGACCGCGTGCTTGGCGCTGGCCTTGCCCTTGACCGAGCCGGCGCTCTGGATGGTGCCGGTGTAGAGCAGGAGCTTCTCCGTGAGCGTGGTCTTGCCCGCGTCCGGGTGCGAGATGATGGCAAAGGTGCGGCGAGAAGAGATCTCCTCCTCAAGGCTTGGCATGCGTTTCCTCCGTTGCAGACGTTTGAGCCCAGCTATTGTAGCGGATGCGCACGTGGTAGCTAGCCCACTGCCTTGCCCAAAAGCGCGCAGTCAACGAAGTTCGACGCAGTAACTAGAGGGACTTCTGCCTTCTAGACCGACTTCTGAATAGTTTTCTACGCGGCATATCCCAAAGGGGCTCCATGAGACGAATCTCAACTGGGGCTTCTTTCGCCAACGAGCCACGCAGAGCTTTCTCGCTCCAGAAATCTATTCAGAAGTCGGTTTTGAAGGCAGGTCATTCCAAAATCAGTCGCAAACCCAGCTCACGGCACGACGCTGAGCCAATTCGGCGTTCAATGCGTTGCAGTGCATATACGCAGATCAGCAACCATGTAAGGAACATTTGACAGCACGACATGGCTCTGCGGGGCCCGGTGTCGCCCACCGCGGCGTCATCTACGTCGCCTACACCGAGGGCTACTACCAGAGTCAGCGCGCCCTTGCCGACGAGGCGCCCGCCGACGAGGCGTCCCTCGCCAAGTACATGGAGCGCGACGTCTTCATGCTGCCTGCAAACGCGACCGTCCGCGAGGCCCTCGCGTACTTCGCAGAGAGGAAGATCAGCGGAGCGCCCATCGTCTCCCCCGAGGGCGCCGTCGTGGGCTACCTGAGCGACGGGGACGTCATGCGCTACCTGAGGTCCGTGGGGCACAACGTGCCGGCGGTCGGGGCGCCCGCACTCCTGTTGGACTGCCTCCGCGAGAGCGGCTCGAAGTTCGAGGCGAGGCTGACGTCAATCATGGACCAGCTGGCCCTCGACGTGGGGTCCAACCACCCCGTCACCATCCCGGTCAGCACCTCGTTCGAGGACATCTGCCGGCTCCTTAGCGAGTCGGGCGTGAAGAAGATCCCCGTGGTCTCCGACGGCCAGGTGGTGGGAATCGCCTCCCGCTCGGCGATCACGACCTACCTCGTGCGGCGCTTCCTCGACCAAGCCGGAATGTGATGCCGAACCCGTAGGACGGGGGCGTGTGACAGAGGGGACGGAGGCTTTTGTCACACGCCTCCGGTGTGACAAAAGCCTCCGTCCCCTTTGTCACTTTGTCACACGCCTGCCGCTCGCGAGTCAGAACGAGCGGAGGGTGGGGTCGCCCTTCTCGGTGGTGGCAACAAAGCGCAGGTAGAGTATGGCGTCAAGCATGGGCGGCAGCAACAGGAGCAGCTCGGTGAGCACCGCCTCGATGAGGAGGTAGCTCATGTCATACGCGACGCACGCGAGGAGGTTGGGAAGCAGGCCCTCGGCCTCGGGCGGGTAGAAGAGCAGCGCCGAGACGACGTAGCACACCCCCATCGCGAGCACGCCGACGAGGTAGCCCACACGAAGGACGAGCACGTCGCCCCTAACGTCATCGTCTTCCTCGCCCTCGTCACGGGCGCCGCTTCCACGCCCCGCCCCGCGCCCGCAACCGCACTCGCGGCCGCGCCTCGGCCCGAACCCGCGCAGGAGCAGGCCTCCCACCGCCACGGCCCCGCACGCGACCGGGTACTCGAGCACGATGGCGCCCGGCGAGAAGTTCACCCACTCGCCCACGCCGAAGATGACCACAAGTCGGGTGAACCCGAAGACCGCGCCGGCCACGCAGCCATGGCGCGGGCCGTAGAAGTACGTGACGAGCCACAGCGGCAGCAGGCTCAGGAACGTGACCGAGCCGCCCTGCGGAAGCGTCACGAACCGAAACGCCGAGAGCAGCGCGGATAGGGCGAGAAGCGCGACGGTCCAGAACGCGCGGTTCGCCCAGAGCCAGTCGCCCGGCTCACGCCGATAGACGCGGCGGCCGTCGCCCCGCGCGCCCCCTTTGGACCCTCGCCCTCCCATGCGCACCCCCTAGATCCGGCTTCTCTGCTGGTGCCGGCGACGCCGCTGGTTGATGACAACCACGAGCACGTAAATGGCAACCCCGCCGAACAGGCCGCAGTACGTGGTGGTCTCCGCGTATGTGGCCTCGATCCCGAGCCCCTCGTACACGTCCCGGAGGAGGTCGGCGAAGAAGGGCTGCAGCTGGATGATCGCGAGGATGACGGCGGCCACGTTGATGACCATGCCCGTGCGCCCCTCGACGATGGCGCTCTTCACCGAGACGAGGTGCTCGAGGTACTCCTGGTGCTCGGTGTAGACGTCATGCAGCTCCTGGTTGAGAAACGCCTCGCGCAGGCAGGTGGCCTCGATCTGGGACGAGAGGTACTTGAAGTTCTGCGTCTCCCAGAAGCGCACCGTCCTGCCGTACTCCCGGTCGATCGCGAGCTTGGCCTTCGGCGAGATGTCGTGGTTCGCCTCGAGGACCCTCGTCACGCGCGTGTTGACCTTCTCGAGCGCGGTGTTCTGAAAAAGGACGAGCACCACGATGAAGAGGTAGTTCGCGAAGTCGCTCACGCGGTCCATGGGGAGGTCGCGAAAGCTCTTCGCCACGTAGACGACGGCTCTGCTCGAGAGGTAGAGCTCGTAGTCGTCGAACTGCGCGCGGTTGTCGAGGCTCATCGCGCGGACCTCGGTGCTGTCGATGCGGTACTCGCGCCCGTAGTTGTCGTACGTCTCGGCGGCGAGCATGTCCTGCAGCTCGCGGTCGTTGTCCGGGCGCTCCGAGAGGAACAGCGCGCACTTCGCGCGCCCGCAGCGGTGCAGTCCGAACGTCTCGAGCAGGTAGTCGTAGAGGGAGACGAAGCGGTCGGGGCCCTCCGGGCTGCGTATCTTGAGGTAGTCGTAGGAGACCTGGTCCTCCATCTGCGTGACGGAGAAGGGATACGCCGAAAGGAGCACGGCGAGCACGAACATGTGCGTCCGGCGGTGGCAGACGAGGACGGCGTGCCCGCGCGCGGTGCCCATGACGATCTCCTCGCCGGCATCGCGCGCCGGGTAGTCGTCGGTGGTGTGGAGGAAGTCGAAGCTCCCGAGGTGGGCGAGCTCGAGGTCGCGCACCACCTCGTTGCTGCACTCGTAGGAGAGGTACTCGACGAGCTCCGAGATGACGTGCTCGGCGAGCGCGCGGTCGTCGGCGGTGGCGGGCTCGGCGGGGACGCCTCTGGCACGGTCCTCGAGCAGGTTGTCGACGCGCAGGTTCGCCTCGTGCTCGGCGAGCGGGAGCAGCAGCCAGAGGTCGCTGCGGTAGGTCGCGAAGTGGGCCCTTCCCGCGAGCAGGCGGTCGAGCCGCGGGCCGTCGCAGACGAAGACCGTGTTGCCGTCCTCCAGGTGACGGAGCTCGTGGAACAGGAGGCTGCGCAGGACCTTCGTGCCGTCGCCCGAGACGGCGGTGGCGACGACGCTCGTGACGGGCAGGCCCTCGTCGCGCAGGCGCCGCAGGTAGCCGACGAAGCCGTCGGTGAGCAGCCGGATGACCTCCCCGTCCTGATAGGCGGGGTGGACGGCGATGGAGAGCACGAAGAGGTGGTTCTCGTCGGTACGGTACTGCGCGACCTCGTCGGGGGCGATGTCGTCGTCACGGATGACGGGGCTGCGCGAGACGTTGTCCTGGTGGAGGCCCAGCTCGCAGGGGAAGAAGTTGACGTAGCCGGCGAGACGCCCGCTCTCGTCGTCGACGACGAACACGAACGAGCGGCGGTTCCGCTCGTAGCGGGCGACCGTGTTGGCGGGGTCGCCCCAGTAGGCGGGCTCGTAGCAGGCGTGGTCCACGGCCACGAGGCGGTCGAGGAAGGGGACGTCGACGTCCTCCCCATAGAGCACGGTATACGTCATGGCACCCCCTCGGTCGGCCGCGCGGCAACGAGGACATTATAGGTGCCCGGCGGCGCGCCAGCCTCGCTCGCCGCAAGCGCCCTGCCTAAAGGGCCCCTTTGCCTTGCCCAGTGGTCAGCCGAACGGGCCCCTGGGACGCGAGGCGTCAGACAGAGCCGCGTGTGTCAGATATCGGCTCCATTGTGTGGCAGGAGGGATTTAGCGCCCCTTTCACGCAACTAAAGCCGCAGGATTCGGTCACGCGTACGGGGTCCCTCCCCAATTCACCCTCCCAGACGCACACAACGGAGGCCTCATCTGCCACAGAGGGCTCTCGAATCTGCCCCGCGGGAGACTCGGCTCGATTGCCTCCCGAGCGGAAGCCTATGGCGCCCTCGGGCAATCCCGAGAAGGGCCGAGGAGGCCTCGGAGTCGCCCTCCGAGACGTCGGTCGTCGCCCCGTCGCACGCGTACCCCCTCATAGGCACGGGCAGGCCCCGATGTGACACAGGGACACAGGTGGGACAAACTCCTCCGTCCCTGTGTCCCAGGGTCAGAGCTTCTTGCGGGTGACGGTCTCCCAGTGCATCGGGGCGCCCCGGCGCACGAGGCTCGCGCGCATGCGGGTCACGTCGAGGACGAAGCGCAGCACGGTGATCTCGAAGACCGAGAGGAGCACGGCCCGGGCCACGTCGGCCGCGGAGAGCGTGAGGTCGCGCGTCTGGGCACGGGAGATGAACGCGGTGAGCGACATGGTCGCGCCGAACAGGGCGTAGATGAGGAAGAACATGACCATGAACGGCACGTTGATGAAGCCGAACGCCAGGGCGAGCGCCATCGTGGCGAGCCCGAAGAGTTCGATGAAGGGCGAGAGAAGCTCGTAGACGAGGAAGTACGTGTAGGAGACGAGCCCCACGAGCCCGTAGCGCGGGCTCGCGAAGACGCTCGCGTACTTCGTCATGCACTCGCGAAGGCCGCGCCCGACCTCGCGACGGACGAGCTCGAGCGCGCCGCCGAGGGCATCTGCGAACGGGGTGGGTACTACTTCTTCCACGACCACCTCCTCAGCGCCCTCGGCCTGAGCGATATCTACGCCCTCGACGCCGCCTTCGGGCTCGCGTGCGCGGGCGTCGCCGCCGTGGCGTGCCTCATGACCGTCACGCTCGTCTCGGGGACCTTCCGCGTCTCGCTCGCCGAGCGCGTGCGTCAGTTCGGGCTGCTCTCCTCGGCGGGGGCGTCCTGTCGCCAGCTCGTGCGCGCCGTGCTCGTGGAGGCGGCGCTCCTGTGCGCGGTGGGAATCCCGGCGGGGCTCGCGCTCGGCGTCGCGCTGGACGCCGTGGCGCTGCCACTCGTGGCGGACGGCACGGCGTGGGTGACGGGCGGCGTGCCGGTCGCGCTCGACGTCCATCCCGAGGCGCTGCTTGGCGCGGCGGCAGTGTCTGCGGCGACGGTCCTGCTTAGCGCGCCTTGCGCCCGCGCTGCGCGCGAGCCGCCTGCCCGCCGTCGAGGCGATGCGCGGGGACGGAAGCACGGGGGCACGCGGAGGCCGCCCGGGTACCGGGGCACCTCTCCCCCGTCGCACGGCAGGCGGTCGCGACGTGACCGCCCTTCTCGCCAGCCGCTTTCACCGTGCGGGGCGCGGGCGCGACCGGGCGACGGTCGCGGCGCTCGCCGTCTCCGTCGCGCTGCTGGTGGGAGGCGGCGTCCTGGGAGCGTACTTCGGCCGGGTCTCCGTCCTCGAGGGGACGCCCGCGGACGTGAGCCGGGCGTGAGCGCCGAGGGGACCGCCAACGTGCCTGGGGCGGAGGGCGAGCTGCCACACCTGCCGGCACTTCTCGAGCGGCTGCGCGCGCTGCCGGGAATACGGAGCGCCGGGTTCGTCTCCAAGACCCAAACCCTGCTCGACCTCGACGACTCCTCCGTGGCGACATGGGCGAAGGAGTCACTCTGGCGACCGGAGGGCAATCTCCCTGACGCCGCCGGGGACGACGTCTTTGGCACGGTCTACTACGTTGACGACGTCACGTGGGAACTCCTGCTCGGGGAGGCCGGGGCCGAGAAGGACGCGCAGGGGTGCGTCGTCGTGAACGAGGTGCTCGACTCCGGGCACGAGGGGCAGCAGCCGTTTGGGGACGCGCTTCTCGGCACGCGGCTGTCCCTCTCCGGAACGGAGGTCTCGTGGGAGGTCGTGGGTCTTCTCGACGAGGTCCCGGGGTGGTTCTGGCTCTCTCGCGGCGAGCTGGAGAGCGTGCTGCCCACGGTGCTCGCGCCGGCGTCGTCCGTCGCGGGGGCCGACCGGGAGGACATCGGGTACGGCATGACCACGCTCTACGCGACGGCAGATGACTCGTCTGCGGCGGCGGCCGACGTGGATCGGCTTCTCGAGGAGAACCCTGCGCTCGCCACCTGGGACGGCGTCGTCGACGAGCGGGCCGAGGCGCACCGGTCTGAGGCGCTCTACGGCGCCATACGGGCGCTCCTGTCGACCTTTGGCGTGGCTGCCGCCGCCGTCGGCGTGGCGAGCGCGTTCAACTCCTCGGCCGCGAGCGTGCTTTTGCGCGCGCACGACTTCGCCGTGCTGCGCTCCGTCGGGATGGGCGAGCGCGACCTGAGGAGGATGCCCGCGCTCGAGTGCGCGCGCACGGCAGCATGGGGCCTCGCGCTGGGACTCGCCGCCGCGCTCGCGCTCGGCGCCTGGATCGGCACGCAGGGCGGCCTCACCATGCGGAGCCTGGGGCTCGAGGCGCCGTGGCACTGGTGGCGCTCGCCCTTCTCGCCAGCTGCGCCCACGCGCTGCGCCGCCTGCGGGCCGCACCGCTCATCGACGCCCTCCGCACGGAGTAGCTCCCCCCCCCCCCGCGGGCGCCAGCGCGCGGCCCTGTTCGGATTTGGGTTCGCTGCAGGGACCTCAAGAGTCTCCGCAGCAGAGCACTTTCAGCGTTTCCGCAGGCAGTACGCGTGCGGGCTCTTATCGCTCGCTCCTAGAGGACCTCACGACGAACCCAAATCCGTTGGGGGCTTGTCGGTTGAATGTAGGGTCTTCGGGAAGACAGGTCAGCGCTCGACGTTGACCGCGATGCTTCCGCTTGACACCGCGCGAACTGCCAGCTTGAGCAGGTTGTCATAGCCCGTCTTCGCGAGCATCTCGGAAATGCGCCGCTTTACCGTGCCTTCGCTCATGTACAGCGCCGCCGCTATCTCCCTGCGGCTCTTCGCCTGACAGGTGAGATACAAGATCTTGAGCTCGAGCTCGTCCAGCAGCTCGACTTCGGAGGCATCACCCTTCCGAGATGAGGGAAAGGTCGAGTACCCCTCTACGGTGGATCGAATCACCGACAGCAGATCGTCCGTCCTGACGTTCTTATAGATAAAGCTGTCAACGCCCGCCTCACGCGCCTGGCGGACAAAGGTCACGTCCGACATGCCCGTCATGATGACCGTCTTCACCTGCGGGCGAGCCTCCCTGAGCTTCCTCGCGGCAATGATGCCGCTCGAATTGTTCTCCGTGCACACGTCGAGCAGCGCCACGTCAATCTCACGGCCAGCATCGAGGTCGAGCACGTCCGCCGCATCGGCGAGCGAGGCGACGACCTCCATGTCGAGCTCGCGATTGATGGCGGCAACCAAAGAGTCCCTCAGCATGGTCTGGTCTTCCACGACCACAACGCGAATCACCCTCATCGCTCTCCTTCCTCGACGGCCTGGCCCACGGCACCAAAAGCGTGGCGGGGCACGACCGCGCGTACCGTAAACGTGGGGGTCGGCTCCACGTACAGGACCCCGCCCACCTCCTCCACCGCCAGACGCATGCCCGGGATGCCCGACCCACACGCCTCGGCCGCTTTGAGCGGCGTCCCGTTGTCGCAAATCGACAGAGACCAGCATGCCCGACGCCCGTGCTGCCCGTCCCTCCCGCCCGAATCCGCACCCTCGTCCGTCGATTCGAGCCTCACCTCGACCGAAGTCGCGTCCGCGTGGCGCACGGCGTTCGTCACCGCCTCCCTCACGACGCGAACAAACGCATCCGCCACCTCGTCGCGGTCGGGAAGAGAGCCGGAAACGTCTATGCCGACACCAATCAGCTCGAACGCCTCGATGACCGACATCAGGTCTGCCTTGGGGTCGGCCTGCTCGCGCATGGCCAAGTCGGCCATGATGGTGTCAACCATCTCTCGGAGATTGCCCAGATGGCTACGAGAGAGGTCCCCGTCTTCGAGCGCGCGGTGAAGAATCGACAGACGCTGTCCGATGACGTCATGCACTCGCGCACGCATGTGGGCGAGCGCGTCGAGCTCCGTCGTCGCATCGACAACCGCAAGAGACGCGCGCAGGTGGTCCTCCACGAGCGCAAGCTCGGCGTTGGTCGCGTCAAGCTCCTCGTTGAGCTTCATGAGCTCCGTTACGTCCGTCGCGATCACGCGCCCGCAATGCCCCATCCCCAACCGGACCACATCGAACACGAGACGCCATCTGGTCGAGTTGGGGGCCGTTATCCACGCCTCGCCCACGTCACCATTTGCATTCAGCATGCACTCGTGAATCTCTCGCGCATCTGACAGCAATATCCGACGCACCTCGCACGCGTCGACGAGCACGCTCCGACACCCCAGCGTCTCGAGAAGGCCGCGCATGGCGTCGTTCATCACGAGAATCCTGCCATCCGCCTTGTAGCAGAGTATCCCCTCCTGAGCCGTGTTCACGACTTCGGCGAGCGAGAATCGCGTGACGAGCTCGCCACCACGTCGGTAGTCAAGCGCGACGCAGGCAAGCGAGCGAGACGTCATGAATGCCACGCCAATCGCCACGACCCAGGGCCATGCACTCCCGAGAAGCCATACGAAGGGAGGGAGCCAGCATGCCATGACCACAAGCTCCGCGACCATGATGGGGCGCCGCGCCACGAGCACCAGAATCGTCCCCCAGAGAACGGGCGCGACGTTCACCCAGCTCGCATCGATCGCCGGCACGCAAAACGAGCGCGACCACAGCGACACGTAGGCGTAGTTCGCGCAGGCCTCGCGAAGAATCACAGAGGCGAGCAGCAGGTGCACCATCAGCAGGGCCTCGTACACCAGCGTGCCGACGTGCATCGGGCTCTCTCGCCAGAGCGCCAGAACGAAGAGATGCGCCCCCTGCAAGGCCATTGCGGAGAGGCAGGCGGTACCCAGCAGCAGCAATGAGACGTCGTTGAGGTGAAACAGGACCTCCACGCTACCTCTCCTTTCTCACGACCACAACGAGCACAAGCGACCCCTCTTCCCCCGTGAGGCGATAGGCCACGTCCCTCCCATCGAGCAACACGCGCAGCTCCTGCATCTCCTCGGATTCGGCGAGGTTGCGAAGCTCCCCCGTGGAGAGCGCGAGCCGCATCTCTATCGCGCCGTCGCTGTAGTCGGAGAAGTACATCATGAGAACGGGGTCCACGCAGTACAGCGACGCGATCGAGAAGTCGTACAGGCAGTCGTACAGCACGCTCACGGCATCGACCGGGATCATCTCGCCGGTCTCGACGAGCGCTCCGCAGCTCACCCCCGCGGTCTGGAGGTCGGTAACGAGCTCACCCACGATGAGTTGGAGCTTCTCGCGCTCGAAGTCGCAGTCGCTTCGACGCGCGAGCACGATGCCGCCCTTGCGCTTGCAATACGAGATGAGCATCTTGGCAATCGTCAGCTTGAAGACCGCCTCGTCACCCGGCAGGCCCTCAACCTGGCACATGAGCTCCCGGGCCCTCCCAAGCGCCTCGGAGATGGACTGGTCGACCTCGTCGTAGAGCGCCCTTTCGCTCTCCTGCTCGCGGAGGCGCTCGCGCATCAGGCGCTCCTGCTCGAGCAGCGCACAGCTTGAGCGAAGGGCCGCGTGCCGTTGCTCGAGCACGCGTCGACGCGAGGAGATGGCCGAGATGTCCTCGGTGACCAGCGTGATGCCGCCCGAGACCCTCTGGGCGTGATACACGACATCGGGGGTCACGTCAGAGATGAGCCGTACGGGCCCCGTCGCGCACGCCTCGACGCAGGACCGCCCCTGGGGCGAGACGGGGCCGGCCTGAAACGTCGCGTAGATGGGACCATCCCCCCTCTCGGCAGAGAGGGAGAACACCTTCACGTCCATGGGGAGGGTCTGGAACAGGCGCCCGTAGTGAGCGAAGGCCGGAATGATGCCGAAGTCGAAGCACAGCTCGATTGCCACGCATACGAACCACGTATAGCTGAGAGAGAAGTTGCCCGAGAAGAAGAACGGGACGCGCAGCACGTAGGCCAATCCGTACACGACCGCCAGCGCGCAGACGAGCGACACGGTGACGATCGCGCCCCTGAGCTGCCGATACGCGTTTGCAAGAAGCAAGGCAAAGAACGCGACGAACTGACCGACGGCCATCGCATACACCACGTAGTACAGAGGCGCTTACTCGTAATTCTCAGACCAGTCGGGGTCTGTGGCATCAAAGGAGAAGACCGCGTGGTGGATCCCGTTGGTGAACACCACCACCAGAAGCAAGGCGTTGATCGCGAGGAGTGCCCTCCTGCACCTCACGACGGCAGGGCGGCCATCCACGCCGGCAGCCCGAAACGCCGCGAACACGCACAGCATGGGGACGAGCAGGATAGGAACGTAGAAGCAGTACCACAGGAGCTCGACGGCGGGGTCCCAAACCACGGCGTATTTAACGATGACGACGAGCATCCAGCCGGCAAACAACATGAAGCAGCCGGCCATGTACCTACGAACCAGAGGATCGAAGCACCGCCAGCACGAAAAGGGACCCCATATCGACAGGAAGGCGACCGTCGCTGCCATGTGGGGCGTCGTGTTGTAGTGCCCAAGGGGATAGAACGCGTCCCGATCGGCCGAACGCCAGATATCGTGGTCGAGAAGACCCTCCGACAAGAGCAGCAGCACGATGATCGCAAGGGCACATGCGGCGCAGGCGACGAGGACCTGACGCCTGTCGGCAGCTCGCACGCGTGCGGCGGCCTTTCGAACCATCGACGCAATCCCTGACATCGCGACACCCCCGCTCGGCCCGATCCTAGTCCATTGTACGCAACACCGCCCCCCGAACATGGGACATCAGGCGCGCAATACCCGCCAAGCCTGGGCCGCAGGGGCATCGCCCGCAAACGCGACGCGCTCTATCGTAAGGCCAACGCCACAAAGGCGGCAAGCCGAAGCGCCAGCGCATCGGTGGCGCCCTAGGAGAAGGGATTGCCATGGGACTCTTTGGAAGCCTCTTCGAGAAGAAGTCATGTGACATCTGCGGCAAGGAGCTCGGCCTGCTGGGAAAGCGCAAGCTGGAGGACGGCTATCTCTGCAAGGACTGCGCCGGGAAGCTCTCCCCCTTCTTCAGCGAACGCCGCAGCTCCACGGTACAGGACATCAGGGAGCAGCTTGCCTATCGCGAGGAAAACAAGGCACGCGTCTCCTCCTTCACGCCCACGCGCACGCTCGGTCAGCGAACCCGCGTGCTCATCGATGATGACGCGCGCGCATTTGCCGTCGTGCCCGCTGGGTCCGGTTGGCGCGAGGCCAACCCCGACATCATCGACTTCAGCCAGGTCACAGGCTGCATCGTCGACGTACGAGAGACGCGCACCGAAATCGAGCGCGAACTCGAGGATGGGACGAGCGTGAGCTACGACCCGCCGCGCTACGACATCGACTACGACGTATACGCAATCGTTCAGGTCAACGCCCCGTATTTCGATGAGATCACCGTCAAGGCAAACACCTCTCGCATAGAGACCCAGGGCTCCCCCGACTACCGCGAGGCCGTGCGCATAGCCGAGGAGATTCGCGAGGCACTCCTCGGCGCTCGTGACGCGGTTCGCGACGAGGCCGTTGCCGCCGCCGCTCCCAAGGAGGCGCGTACCTGCCCGTTCTGTGGAGCCACGACCTTCCCCGACGCCAATGGCCGCTGCGAGTACTGCGGAGGAGCCATGGGCTCGGCTTAGGGGCAGCCGAGACTCACCATCCCGTCCTTCCGACACCGTCATTGGAGGCAACCATGGGACTTCTCAAGGCTGGCACCGGAGCCGTCGGCGGCGTTCTCGCCGATCAGTGGCGTGAGTTCTTCTACTGCGACTCGTTGGACGCCAACGTCCTCGCCGCGAAGGGCCAGAAGAGGACCTCAGCAGACGGGCGCAGCTCAAATACCAAGGGCGAGGACAACATCATCTCCGATGGGTCAATCGTCGCCGTCAATGAGGGCCAGTGCATGATCATCGTCGAGCAGGGTGCCGTGGTCGAGGCCTGCGCCGAGCCTGGCGAGTTCGTCTTCGAGAGCTCCAGCGAGCCGAGCGTATTTGCCGGCAACCTCGGCGACAGCATCAGGCGTTCGTTCGAGACGCTGGGCCGCCGCTTCACCTTTGGCGGAGACACAGGCCGTGACCAGCGCATCTATTTCTTCAACACCAAGGAGATCGTCGGCAACAAGTACGGTACGGCATCCCCGGTCCCCTTCCGCGTGGTCGACAGAAACATCGGCCTGGACGTGGACATCGCGGTGCGCTGCAACGGCGAGTACTCCTACCGCCTCGTCGACCCGCTGCTGTTCTACAAGAACGTGTGCGGCAACATCCAGGACGTCTACACCCGCGACAGGATTGACTCCCAGCTCAAGAGCGAGCTGCTCACCGCCCTGCAGCCCGCCTTCGCGAAGATTTCGGAGATGGGCATCAGGTACAGCGCCGTGCCCGGGCACACCATGGAGCTCTCTCGCGCCCTCAATGAGGTTCTGAGTGACAGCTGGGCGGAGACGCGCGGCATTCAGGTCGCGGCCTTCGGGGTAAACACCATCTCGGCGTCGCCCGAGGACGAGGCGATGATTAAGGAGCTGCAGAAGGCCGCGGTCATGCGCGATCCCACCATGGCAGCCGCGAACCTGGCAGCCGCGCAGTCCGATGCCATGCGTGCCGCCGCCTCCAACGAGGGAGGGGCCATGGCGGGATTCATGGGGCTGGGCCTCGCCGGCATGGCCGGCGGCATGGGAGCAGGCAACCTATTTCAGATGGGAGCCCAGCAGCAGGCGACCCCGCCCGCCCCTGACGCCGCACCTGCCTCACCAAACACCTGGGCCTGCGGCTGCGGCGCAGTCAACGTGGGCAAGTTCTGCATGGAGTGCGGGGCGCCCAAGCCGAGCCCCGCTGGCTCATGGACCTGTAGCTGCGGGTCCGTAAACACAGGCCGCTTCTGCCCCGAGTGCGGGTCCCCGAGACCGGAGACGGCCGAATGGACATGCAGCTGCGGGGCCACCAACACGGGCAAGTTCTGCATGGAGTGCGGAAGGCCGCGCTCTTGACGGTAGCGTACGAGCAAGGAGGGCATCATGAAGAGAAATCGGTTTGTCTTGGCGCTTGCCACCGTGGTAGCGGTTTGTCTTGCCTTGGTGGGCTGCAGCGGAAGCGGCGGGGGCGGGGACCCGACAAAGGCTTTCCTAGGTACCTGGGACTTGGCCGAAGCCCCGGATCTTACCTCAGAAGACATCGACCTCATGAAGGCGTTCGGCATCTATTGCTACGTTGACCTGCAGGATGAGGGCAAGGCAGAGCTCAATCTCATGGGAGAGCCTCTCGAAGGCACGTGGGAGGCGAAGAGCGCGAGCGAGTGCGACATCACCTTCGAGGGCGAGACCGCCACAGCCACTCTGGAGGACGACCTTCTCAGTCTCGACATGGACGGTGAGGTGATGTCCTTCAAGAAGCTCAGCGACGAAGACGCGACCAAGCTCAAGGAAGACGCCGCGAGTGCCCTCGATTGGCTCGCGGAGTCCGAGGAAGGAGGGGACGCCGGGAGCTCCTGGGGTGACGACGAGGAGATCGTCGAGGAGGTCAACCAGCAGATCGTGAACGATGACACCTGCACTATCGAGATCGTAAACAAGAAGACCGACTGGGCGGGCGACTCCGGCTACACCCTGAGGATTACCAACAACTCCGCCTCTGACATCTCGGTAGACGCCTCGTGGGGCACCTTCTCCGTAAACGGCACCATGGCCGACCCGGTGCTGAGCGAGACCATCAAGCCCGGCTGCAACGTCGAGACATTCATGTGGTTCGGACAGAGCGACGTCCCCGACCTCGCGTCCCTCGTTTCCGTTGAGGGCGAGCTTGAGGTCTATGACGCGAACACCTACGAGACCATCGCGACGTACCCGTTCGCCGCATAGGCGCTGGCATACGGCCTTCCATACGCGCGCCTGAAGCCCGCATCGGTCTGGGCGCCCTTCCAGTAGCAAGGCATCCGGAAGGGCGCCCGGTTCCATCTTCCAGCAAACCCTGGTCAGTTCGAGGCCGTCCCGCCCACCAACTCCTCCGGTGGCGGGACGGCCTCGCTCTGGCACCGACCGAGACGCCGCCTCTACTTGTCGGTCCTCTCGATCCTACGCCTCGTCACGCTCGTGGACGTGAAGACGTCGGCCTTGTCCGTCAGGTCAAACGTCTCGCGCCTCATGAACCCATTCGCCTGCGTCGCCTCTCGGGCGGTTCTCATCTCGGAATAGAAATAGAGGCAGGTGACGATAGCCGCTAGCTGTTGTGTGCCAATAGGTTGTTTACGCCGACGATGCGCGACATGGGCGGCAGGCCCCCGCACGCGCTGTGCGGACGGCTCCAATTGTAGTGCTCGAGGTAGGCCGGGAGGGCGTCCGCCCTCTCGGCCTCGCCGTCCCACGCCCGCCCGTACTGCCACTCCTGCGCGAGCGCCCGGTTCATGCGCTCGACCTTGCCGTTCTGCCACGGGCTGTACGGCCTGGTGTATATGTGGCGTACGCCCTCGGCGGCGAGCAGGGCGTTGAGCTCGCGGCTGCGGTACCCCGGCCCGTTGTCCGTCATGACCCGCTCGACCGCGACCCCGAGGCCGGCGAAGAAGGCAAGGCACCGTGCCATGAACGCCGAGCAGGTGCCCCTGCGCTCGTCGGGGAGGAGCTCGGCGTAGGCCACACGGGAGAAGTCGTCGACCGCGACGTGCAGGCAGGCCACGCGCCGCCCGCCGGAGCCCCTGCCGTGGTCGAGCTCCGAGGCGCCGCGCGCCCTCCACCCGCCGCCGTCGGGGATGCGGGCGACCTTCTTCACGTCCACGTGGAGGAGCTCGCCGGGCCTCTCGCGCTCGTAGCGCACGGGCGTGACGGGCCCGCGGCGACGGGCCTCGCCCGTGACGCGGTCGACGTCGGCGAGCCTCGGAAGCCCCCTCCTCGCGACGATCCGCGCGCACGTCCTCGCCGGCACGCCCGTCACGGCGGCGAGCGCGAGCGGGGGGAGGAGCATGGACGAGCGCGCCTCGCAGACCGCCTCCTCGACCTCGGGAGGGGTGGACCTGGCGAGCCTGCGCGGCCTGCTCGGCCGGTCGGACAGCGGCTCGCCGCGCCGCGCGCGGGAGAGCCACTTGCTCGCGGTCTGCCTGCTCACGCCCATCTGGCGGGCGACGGCGGACACGCGCTCGCCCCCGGCGACCCGGGAGGCGAGCAGCTCCCGCCCCCTGGGCGTGAGCCTTGCGTTAGGATGCTGTGACATGGGAGGGCTCCCCTCGGCTGCAGATCTAGGCAATCCACAGCATGCGGGAGCCCTCCCTGTTTGTCACCCTCGGGGCGTAAACAACGTCTTGGCACTGAACAGCTAGTCCCCCACCTTGCCCAGCAGCACGACGAACCTCTTGTCAAACGTCACGACGTCGCGGCCGAGCTCCTGGCGCTCTGCGGCCAGCACGCAGTCGACGAAGTCGAACGAGCCGCCGCTGTAGAGCCCGAGCGCCGCCGCAGCCACGTTCTTGCGTCGGCACGTGACCTCGTCAAGCAGGTAGCACAGCACGGCGTTGGCATCAAGCAGGGCTTCCATGCTTAACCTCCATCGCCCGGGCAAAGGCGCCATCCTCGAGGCCAACAAGCCCCTCGTCCGCGTACTCTGCGAGATGATACGAAGGGACTGTCCCTTCGTATCATCGTTGGCGGATGCCGACTTCGGTTTCCGCCATAAGATGGTTGATGACGAAATCGGTTTCCGCCAAAATATGGTCGATGCCGAAGTCGGTTTCCGCCAGAAATGAGGTCGGGAATGTATCGCAACGCCATGGCAAAACTCCTCTCGTGGAGCGACAGCCCCAGTCGCAAGCCGCTCATCGTCAACGGTGCCCGTCAGGTGGGAAAGACGTGGCTTGTCCTCGCGTTCGGAGAAGACCGCTACGATTCCGTGGCCCATATCGTGTTCCTGGACAACGAGGACATGAAGCGGGCCTTCGAGGGAAGCCTTGATGCGGAGCGCCTGCTCACTATCATTGGCGCGGCAACGGGGACGAATCCCCGCGACGGCAGGACGCTGGTATTCCTCGATGAGATCCAGGAGTGCCCGCGCGCCATCACCGCCCTCAAGATGTTCTGCGAGCAGCGTCCCGACGTGCCCGTGGTCGCGGCGGGATCCCTTCTTGGCGTGGCCCTCAGCCGTAAACGCGGGAGGGACGGCACCGGCACGTCATGGCCCGTTGGGAAGGTCGACTATCTTGACCTGCACCCTCTCTCGTTTGACGAGTTCGTGCGCGAGGTTGGCAACCCGGCGCTTGCGGATGCGCTCTCCCAGGGCGACGCCGATCTCATCAGCGTCTTCTCCGAGCGCCTGACCGATCTCCTGCGCACCTATTACTACGTAGGGGGCATGCCCGAGGCGGTCAGACGCTACAGCGAGACCGGGGACTTTGCGGCGGCTCGATCAGTGCAGCGAGCACTGCTCACAGATTACGAGCATGACTTCTCGAAGCACGTTGCAAGCGCTGCAGAAGTGGAGCGCATCCGCCAGACGTGGAGGTCGGTACCCGTTCAGCTTGCGCGCGAGAACGATCTTCGCAGATTTAGCTACGCCTCCGTCCGGGAGGGCGGGCGCGGGCGCGACTATCGGGATGCCGTCGCGTGGCTTGTTGATGCGGGCCTGGTCACAAAGGTCCCTCGCGTGACCAAGCCGGGAATCCCGCTCAAAGGATATGCCGACGAGACGTACTTCAAGCTCTACCTACTCGACGTCGGGCTCTTGGGCGCGACAACAGGACTTGAGCCACGCGTGCTCGTGGAGGGAGACCGTCTCTTTACCGAGTACAAGGGAGCCTACGCCGAGCAGTTCGTGTGCCAGCAGCTCGTGGCGGGTGGCCTGGCACCGTATTACTGGTCGGCAGACGGCAAGCAGAAAAAGGGAGAGGTCGACTTCTTGCTCGAGGTTGCCGGACGCCCCGTTCCCGTTGAGGTCAAGGCAAACGAGAACGTCGCCGGAGGAAGTCTCGCCGCGTTCGTACGCGACTATGGGCTCGAGCGTGCCGTTCGCTTCTCGCTCCGCGGGCTGAAGGAGCAGGACTGGCTGGTAAACGTACCGCTCTACGCCGCCAATGCCTTTCCGGGCATTCTTGATGAGCAATCATAGTTTTATCGACTGTAACCGACAGAGACCGCGTGTTGAGAGATTTCATCGGTTGTAGTCGATAAAAAAGACGCGCCTGCCATGCCTGTCGCATGGATTCAAAAGGGGCCTGTCCCCTTTTGAATCATCCACGCTCGCGGGGACATTCCCGTGAAGTCGGAGAAGGCGTGGCAGAAGGCCGAGGGGCTTGGATAGCCGAGAAGGACGGCAATCTCGGAGACGGTACAATCCCCGTCCTCGAGGAGACGGCACGCGCGCTCCATCCGCAGCTGGCGCGCGTACGCCCCCACGCTCTGCCCCGTCTCGCGCCTGAACGCGTCACAGAGCCGTGAGCGACTCACGTAGAGCCTACGGGCTAGTTCGTCGATAGAAGGCGGCGCTCCGCCCTCCTCGACGGCAGCTGACAAGAGCCTCCTCGCGTTGCTCACCAGCGCGTCCTCATCTTGCTCGGCGCCCCTCCCGTCCGCCGCCAGGGACGCCATGAGGGAGGTGACGGTCGAGAGAAGTCCGAGCGACCCGCCGGGACCGAGCGGTGGACCCGCGGGTATGGTGCCGAGCGCATGACGAATCGCTCCCTTGGCCTCGGGTCCCCAGGCACCGTCGAACGCCGAGAAGAGCCCACCGAACTCCCCCGGATAGCTACGGTCCAGCTCGTCGAAGAAGTCGGGCAGACAGATGACTGAGCGAGAGCGGTAGACGTGGCCGGCGAGCAGGCGACTTGAGAGCGAGCGGGGGCCGCGCTCGACGAACGTGGCCACTTCGTCATGCGGACGGCGCGCGCCGCCCCCGGCGCCGACGAACCTGATCGGAAGTCCGCAGTCCCGCGAGCACGAAACCGCATCGTCCCCCATCGTGCAGGCGCAGGCATACGGCCCGAGCGACCCCTCGAAGAGCGGCATGTCCTCAAGCGGAGTGACGTCGTGACAGAGCACGAGGCAGTACGGCATAGGCGCGCAGAGCCACATCGAGCCTGTCGCCACGGAGCCCCGCGCCTCCCCCACCCAGATGCCGCCCCGACGCTCGAGGCGCACACCGAGCTGCTCGACCTGCGGCTCGAAGAGCGCGACGAGCTCGCGGGGAATGTCACCCATGCCCGTCATCTTGAGGGTTCGTCCATCTCCCTTGAGGAATCGTCCAAGGTTAGTTAACCATAGCTAACAAGTAACCGTTCCAATGATACGGTGCGACGGAACGTCAAACAAGGTCTCCACAGGCAGGAGGTTTCGATGTCTGAATCTCAAGCAACCAGGGAGAGCGACGCCCGCGGCAAGGGCGCCGTGAGCCGCCTGCTCGCCTTCGCCGGTCCGCGCAAGGCCCTCACGTACCTGGGCTGCGCGCTCTCGGCCGTCTCTATGCTCGTGAGCTTTGGCCCGTACGTCTGCGTCTGGCTCGTGGCGCGTGACCTCATCGCCGTGGCCCCCGACTGGGGCGCGGCCACCGGAATCGCTGCGTACGGCTGGTGGGCGTTCGGCCTTGCGGCCGCGAGCATCCTCATCTACTTCGCCGGCCTCATGTGCACGCACCTCGCGGCCTTCCGCTGCGCGTCCAACATGCGCAAGCGCACCACCGACCACCTCATGCACGCGAGTCTCGGCTACTTCGACACGCACGCGAGCGGCGCGCTTCGCCGCGTCGTGGACGGCTGCGCCGCCGAGACCGAGGGGCTTCTCGCCCATAAGCTCCCTGACACCGCGGGCAGCATTGCCATGATCGTCGGCATGCTGGTGCTGTTCTTCGTCTTTGACTGGCGGCTCGGCCTCGCGTGCCTTGTCGCGGTGATCATCTCGCTCGGCTGCATGTTCTACATGATGGGCGGGCGCGGTATGGACTTCATGACGCGCTACATGGAGTCGCTCGTCAAGATGAACAAGACCGGCACCGAGTACGTGCGCGGCATTCCCGTGGTCAAGGTCTTCCAGCAGACGGTCTACAGCTTCCGCGCGTTCCACGACGCCATCGAGGAGTTCACGCGGCTCGCGCAGGACTACGCCGTCAAGTGGTGCCAGACGCCGCAGTCGCTCTCGCTCACCATCATCAACGGCGTCGCGATCTTCCTCGTGCCGGTAGCGATCCTCGTCGCGCCCGGCGAGGGGGACTTCTCGCGCTTCCTGGCCAACTTCGCGTTCTACGCGATCTTCTCGGCGGTGATTCCCACCGCCATGACGCGCGTGATGTTCATGTCCGAGGCGTTCCAGTCCGCCGCTGACGCGGTTTCGCGCGTGGAGGAGGTGCTGGCCGCACCCGTCATCTCCGCTCCCACCGCACCGCGCACGCCCGAGGGCAACGCCATCCGCTTCGAGGACGTGACTTTCACCTACGAGGGCGCAGACGCGCCGGCGCTTGACCACGTGAGCTTTGAGGTGCCAGCCGGTGCGACGGTGGCGCTCGTGGGCCCCTCCGGCGGCGGCAAGACCACGGCGGCGAGCCTCGTGCCGCGCTTCTGGGACGTGGATGCCGGACGCGTGACGCTCGGCGGCGTGGACGTGCGCGAGATGGACCCGCACGACCTCATGGACCGCGTGGCCTTTGTCTTCCAGGCCAATCGGCCCTTCCGCCAGACGATCCTGGAGAATGTGCGCGCCGCGCGCCCCGAGGCCACCCGCGAGGAGGCGCTCGCCGCCCTCGAGGCCGCCCAGTGCGCCGACATCCTGGAGAAGCTCCCCCAGGGTGCCGACACGCTCGTGGGGACGGGCGGCACTCACCTCTCTGGCGGCGAGGTGCAGCGCCTCATGATTGCCCGCGCAATCTTGAAGGACGCTCCGGTGGTGGTGCTCGACGAGGCGACGGCCTTCGCCGACCCAGAGAACGAGGTCAAGATCCAGGCAGCCTTCAAGCGCCTCGCCCACGGGCGCGACGGCTCGGCGCGCACCGTTCTCACGATCGCGCACCGCCTCTCCACGGTGCGGAATGCCGACAAGATCGTGGTGCTCGACGCCGGGCGCGTTGCCGAGCAGGGCACGCACGACGAGCTTCTGGCAGCGGGCGGCCTTTACGCCCGCATGTGGGCCGACTACGAGAAGTCCGTGAGCTGGCGCATCACGAGCGGCGAGACAAAGGGGACAGGTTCTTTTGTCTCATCGGCATGCCAGCCACCAGACGAAGGTGATGAGACAAAAGAACCTGTCCCCTTTGTCTCGCCGGAGGTGGAGTAGATGAGCATCCAGGAGAAGTACGCCCTCACCGACGAGGGCCTGCGCAACGTCAAGCTCGGCGCCGTGTGGACGGCTGCGGTAAACCTCGTGGTCTTTGGCGGCGTGGGCGCCCTCTACCTGCTCATGGGCGAGCTCGTGGGGCATCTCACCGAGGGCGCGCCGCTGCCGAACCTCCTCCCGTACGCAGCGGGCCTCGCCGCCTTTGTCGTAGCGCTCTTCGTGGCGGAGTACTGGGCCTACTACTACCAGTACGGCGTCATCTACAAGGAGAGCGGCCGGCAGCGCATCGGCCTCGCTGAGCGCCTGCGCAAGCTGCCCCTGGGCTTCTTCGGCCGCCGCGACCTGGCCGACCTCACCGAGACCCTCATGACCGACGTCAAGACCACCGAGCATGCCTACAGCCACGTGCTGCCCGAGCTCTACGGCGCCTACATCACGCTCGTTGTGGCGGCCGTTTGCCTGTTCTCCTTTGACTGGCGGCTCGCGCTCGCGTCGCTCTGGAGCTGCCCGGTGGGGCTCGCGATCCTCTTCGGCGCGCGCCGCGCCCTCCAGCCCATGATGGAGGCCACGCGCATGCGCGGCCTTGCAACCTCGGAGGACATCCAGGAGGCGCTCGAGTGCGTGCGCGAGGTGCGCGCGACCAACCAGGAGGAGCGCTACCTCGAGCACATCCACGCCGATGTGGACGCCGCGGAGCGCCAGGCCGCCCGCTCGGAGATCGCCTGCGGCATTGCCGTCAACGGCGCCCAGATCGTGCTGCGCCTGGGCCTTGCCACCACGGTGCTCGTGGGCGCGGCGCTCATCCTGGAAGGGTCGTGCACGTTCATGACGCTCTTCGCGTTCCTTGTGGTGGTGAGCCGCATCTACGCACCCTTCGACCAGTGCCTCATGCTCATCGCCGAGCTCTTCTCGGCCAAGACCGCCGCGGCGCGCATGAAGGGCTTCTACGAGGAGCCGCTCGCGCAGGGAGGCGAGACGTACGAGCCTGTAGGACACGACGTCGCCTTCGAGGACGTGTCCTTCTCCTACGACCGTGGCGAGAAGGTCCTGGACGGCGTGACGTTCACGGCACGCGAGGGCGAGGTCACGGCGCTCGTAGGACCGTCCGGCTCCGGCAAGTCCACCTGCGCCCGTCTGGCAGCGCGCCTGTGGGATGCCGACGCGGGGCGCGTCACCGTGGGCGGCGTGGACGTGGCAGCCGTGGACCCCGAGGTCCTTCTCGGCGACTTCTCCGTGGTCTTCCAGGACGTGCTGCTCTTTGACGACACAGTAATGGGCAACATCCACCTCGGTAGGCGCGGCGCCACCGACGAGGAGGTGCTCGCCGCGGCGCGCGCGGCCAACTGCGACGAGTTCGTGAGCCGTCTGCCGCAGGGCTACGACACGATGATCGGCGAGAACGGCGCGCGCCTCTCCGGCGGCGAGCGCCAGCGCATCTCCATCGCCCGCGCCCTGCTCAAGGACGCGCCGGTCGTGCTTTTGGACGAGGCCACCGCGAGCCTCGACGTCGAGAACGAGACGCAGGTCCAGGAGGCGCTCTCGCGCCTGCTCGCCGGCAAGACCGTCATCGTGATCGCCCACCGCATGCGCACCGTCATGAGCGCGGACAAGATCGTGGTGCTCGAGGACGGCCGCGTGGCGGAGCAGGGCTCGCCGGAAGAGCTGCTCGCCGCAGACGGCCTCTTCGCCCGCATGGTCCGCCTGCAAACCGAGAGCGCCGATTGGACGCTGTGACAAAGGGACAGTCCCTTTGTCACGTTGGATGGGAGGCGCCATGCCGTTGACGCTCGTACTTCTCGCCCTGGGACTCCTGGGCTCGATTCTCATGTTTGCCGGGGACATGCTGCTCTACTTCACGCCCGGCGCCTACGACATGGACGGGACGCTCAGGCCGTATATGCGCATCATGCGCGACGTGCCCGCCGGCCGCGTGCGCGTGGGAGGGGCGCTGGGGCCGGTCTCTGCGTTCTTCTATGTGCTCGGCTTTGCCGGGCTTGCGCTCACGGCGCGCGGCGAGATGGGCTGGCTCGTCTGGCTTGCAGCGGCACTCCTTGCCTTCGCACTCATCTGCGGCGGCGCCTACCACGCACAGTACGTCTATCTCTCCGTCATCGCCAAGGCGGGGCGAGAAGAGCTGTACGATGAGGTCGCGGGCAACATCATGTTTGTCATGCGGTTTGCCACCGTTCCCATGTACCTGGGCTTTGTTGTTCTCGGCGTTGCCATAGTGCTGGGGCAGACGGTCTTTCCCGCGTGGTTTGTCGTCCTCACGCCGCTGGTCACGAGCTTTCTCGGCCTTGCGTGGATGCGCGTGCCGCAGCCGGCGCGCTGCGTCCTCTTTGGCGGGTGGAGCAACCTCGTGTTCACGATCATGTTCGCCGCGATGGCTCTTGCCCTCAGACTTCCGTGAGGTAGTGGCGCCTACCGAGAGAGTTCCCTCAGCTTTCGAACACCGGCCTCGAAGCAGTCTGCCATGTAGTCGATGGATGCCTCGGATATGCCGTCCGCTCGGGCCTGCCTGCGCCAACCAGAGAGGACCGACGCCATACGGGACGCGACGTCACGCACCTCGGCGAGACTCAGACGGAAGAAGTCGAGAACCTCGAACGCCAGCTCCGGTTCTGCTTCACGAGCGCCGAACTCGAGGCCAGTCGCGAGGAACTTGGGCTCGGAGCCTGGCGTGGGGTTCACGTCGAATGCGGGCGAGAGCCTCCAGCCGGACGTCTCCCGGAGTGAAAAGTCCCCGGGCCGAGCGGCATGTCCGGCGCCAGGGTGAAGGCGCGGGCGTCATCCAGATGAGAGGTCGCATAAGAGAAGGTCGCCGTCTCATCGCCGTGACGAACGTTTTGATACAGCCTTCCCGCCAGGACGTCCTCGCCCTCGATCTGAACGGTAACGTCGAGCTGCATACCCTCACCTCCTCACGCGCTTGGGCACGTCCTGCTCCGCCCGTGCGCGGCCGATAGGCGTGTTCAGCGGGTCGGTTGCGTCCTCGACGCCCTGCAGCAAACCCAGAATGCGAGCGACGCGCAGGAAGTTCTCGAACGTGCCCGCACCCTCGTTCAAAAGGCGACGAACCGTGGGGACGGAGAGGTTCGCACGCTCGGCGAGCAGCTCAAGCGTGATGCGCTGCTGGCGGCGTGCCAGGTTGAGATTGGCCGCAATGGTACGCATTGCATGCGCCACCGGTATGGGGGTTCTTCCCGCCATAACACTCCTAACAGAAAGAGTTGATTCTGTAGTAGTCTATAACAGAAACATATGCTTGTCTAAGCAAAGCTTTTGCGCTTGCGCGATTGCCATGAGCGATCATACTGACAGGGCAATCAGGCACCCTTGCGCGCGACGGCGACGCAGGCGGTCTGGCCCACGCGGCGCCAGGACACGTCGCTGAACCAGGTGCCGAGGATGCTCCGCATCTCGGCCTCGGAGTAGATG
>CASEQJ010000020.1:36951-37393 GCA_949290055.1 uncultured Olsenella sp.
AACCAGGTGCCGAGGATGCTCCGCATCTCGGCCTCGGAGTAGATGCGGACGTCGCCCTCCTTCGAGTGGGGCATCCACGCGTTCATGACCGCGCGGGCGAAGCGGAGGCGGGCGGGCATAGCACGGCTATCGACGATTCGCAGGCAATGGTGGGACATGGTACCGCGAGTTCTCGATATAAAACCGGGGCAGAAGCGCTTTCGCACTCCCGCCCCGTAAAAACCTCAGAGGAGGTTTTGCTGTATGCGCTCAGTCTAGCAGACCGAGGCCGCGTGTCGAGCGCTCCGCGAAGGGCAAGGGCGGCGTACGGGTCGAGAAGCCCCGGCGCCAAAAGAGCCCAACGGCCGTTACGGCTTCGTTAGAAACGCGCCCCACCATGGATGGTGAACCCGAAGGGACGGCGCGCGGGCACGGCGACTCGGCCCGCGCGCCCGGAAGAGAA
>CASEQJ010000021.1 GCA_949290055.1 uncultured Olsenella sp.
AACAGGCGGAGGGCCCGCGGTCAGCGGCACGCGTCGACGAAGCTCTTCCAGAGCGCGAGGTCGGTCTCGACGGTGCGCCACGTGTACTCGGGGTGCCACTGGACGCCGACGCAGAAGCGCCTGCCGACAACCTCGATACCCTCGGGGACGCCGTCGGTCGCGCGCGCGACGAGTCTCACGCCCTCGCCGAGGCGGTCGACGCAGCAGTGGTGCGCGGAGTTCGTCTGCACGAGCGCGGCGCCGCCGAGCGCGCGTGACAGAAGGGAGCCCTCCTCCACCTCCACGGGGTGGCAGACGGTGTTCAGAATGCCGGTGTGGCGCCACTGGACCATGCCCTCGCGCGCGCCGAGGCTCGGCACGTCCATGCAGAGCGTCCCACCGAGCGCGACGTTCAGCAGCTGCGTCCCCCGGCAGGTGGTGAGCAGGGGCTTGTCCGCGGCAACGACGGCGCGCAGAAGCGGCAGTTCGAAGGCGTCGCGCTGGGGACAGAGCAGCGTCGGGTCGTAGGGGCGCTCGTCGCCCCAGAGCGCGGGGGACACGTCGGGCCCTCCCGGCACCGCAACGCCGTCGGCACGCTCCACGTACTCCGCAATGACGTCCTCGTCCTCGGTGAGCGCCATCATGAGCGGCAGGCCGCCCGCGGCGAGAATCGCGTCGACGAAGCAGTCAGCTATGGCCTCCTGGGGGGCGATCGTCTCCGAGCCCTCCACGACGGGCGCCTCCCAGCGAGGCGCGACAAGAACGACCGGTCTTCTCGCCATGCCTAGTGCCCCTTGATCGAGTCGAGGAAGTCGCGGGCGCGCTGCGTCTTGGGGTGGTCGAAGAACTCGTCGGGAGCACCCTCCTCCACGATCTGCCCGTCGGCCATGAAGACCACGCGGTCGGCCACGCGCCGCGCGAAGCTCATTTCGTGCGTCACCACCACCATGGTCATGCCGCCGCGCGCAAGCTCGACCATGACGTCGAGCACCTCGTTGATCATCTCGGGGTCCAGCGCGCTCGTGGGCTCGTCGAACATCATGGCCTTCGGTTGCATGGCGAGCGAGCGCGCGATGGCCGCGCGCTGCTGCTGTCCGCCGGAGAGCTGGGCTGGTACCTTGTGTGCCTGCTCGGCCACGCCGACGCGCTCGAGGAGCTCCATGGCGCGCTTCTCGGCCTCCTCCTTGCCCTGCCCCAGGACCTCGCGCGGCCCGAGCGTCACGTTGTCGAGAATGCTCATGTGCGCGAAGAGGTTGAACTGCTGAAAGACCATGCCGAGCTCGGCGCGCATGCGGGCAAGGTCGCGCCCCTCCTGCGGGAGCGGCTCGCCCTCGATCAAGATCTCACCGGAGTCGATCGTCTCGAGCCGGTTGATCGTGCGGCACATGGTCGACTTGCCGGAGCCGGAGGGGCCGATCACGACGAGCACCTCGCCCTTGTTCACGGTCAGGTTCACGTCGCGCAGGACGTGGAGGTCGCCGTAGTGCTTGTCCACATGGCGAAGCTCTATCACCGGCACGTTCTTCTCGGCTGTGCTGTCTTGGCTCATGGCGATTCCGTTCCTAGCGAATGATCTTGACGCCCGTGCGACGGGCGACGTAGACCGAGGCCTTGTTTATGGCGAAGTTGATCAGGACGTAAATGACGGCGACGACCAGGTACATGGAGAGCAGCGCGTCGTAGTTGGTAATCAGCACGCGCGCGTTCTGCATGAGGTCGGGGTAGCTCACCACGTAGGCGACCGTCGTGTCCTTGACCACGACGACGAGCTGGGCAATGAGCGAGGGTATGACGTAGCGAACCGCCTGGGGCAGCACGATCTTTCTCATGGTCTTGGCGGGGCTGAGGCCGATTGAGAGCGCGGCCTCGACCTGTCCCTTGGGCACGGCGTTCACGCCCGCGCGGAAGACCTCCGCGAGCACGCCCGAGGCGGCGAGCGCCACCGGCAGCGTGAGCATCCAGAAGGCAGGCATCTGGATTCCGTACTGCGGCACCACGAGGAAGAAGAAGTAAATCAGAAGCAGGCTCGGCACGCCGCGGAAGAAGTCGGTGACCACGCGGCAGACGGCCGCGAGCGGGGCGATCCCGCTCGTGCGCCCCAGCATGAGCGCAAGGCCCAGCATGAGGGCTATGGCGCCGGCCGTGAGCGCGACCTCCACGGTGCCGACGAAGCCCCGCAGCAGAAAGCGCCACGTGGGCCACTCGAGCAGAAACGACCAGTAGCGCGGCGCGAGCTGCCCCGTCACGTAGAACTGCCGGACCACGACAAACGCGAGCAGGGCGAGAAGGACGGCGGAGACTGCCGTGCCGATCGCGATGCGGCGTCGGGCGCGCGGACCGGGCGCCTCGTAGAGGGCGGCGCGCACACTGGGCGCGCTTTGGGTGCGTCCGCTCATCTGAGAATCCTCACCCTCTTGTCGAGGCGGTTGCCCGCGAAGGATATGACAAAGGCGGTGAGCACGTACCCGAGCGCCGAGATCAGGAAGGCAAGAATGCCGCCCGTGGCGCGCGTGTTGACGTAGGAGACCACGCCCGTGAGCTCCTGGGGCGAGAGCGGCACCTGGGAGCCGAGCGCGGTGGTGAGCATGACGGCAATGAGCAGGTTCGTCATGGGCAGCACCGTGGTGCGCAGCGCCTGCGGGATCACAATGTGCCGCAGGATCTGCGTGAACGTGAGCCCGACGGAGCGCGCCGCCTCGATCTGGCCGACGCCGATCGTGTTGATGCCGCTCATGAAGTTCTCGGAGCCAAAAGCCGAGCCGAGCAGCACCACCGTGACAATGACGCAGGTCCGCCAGTCGAGAACCACGCGCAGCTGCGGCAGGGCGTAGGCTATGAGAATGAGCAGCGCGACGCCGGGAATGTTGCGGAACACCTGGACATAGAGCTCGCCGAGGCCGCGCAGCGGAGCGACGGGGCTCACGCGCGCGACCGTCACGAGCACGGCGAGCACCATGACGAAGACGAACGAGACCGCCGTCATGGACCACGTCGCGAGCAGGCCGTCGAGGTAGTTCTGCCCGTATGTCCCGAGAAGCTCAGCGAGGCTCATGCGACTCCCCCGCGTGTCCTACGCGCCGATGGCGGGCGGCTCGGGAACCGTGTCGATTCCGGCGCGGTCGCCAATGCAGAGCTGCCAGAGCTCCTCCCAGACGCCCTCGTCCTCAATCTGCTGGAGCCAGGCGTTCACGAAGGCGACGCCGTCGGAGTCGAGCGGCATTCCTATGCCGTAGGCGTCGACGGGGCCAAACTCCTCGCCGGCGAGGCGGTAGCGCCCGGGGTTGCGCGTCATGGAACCCATCTGCATGGCCGTGTCGATCACGTAGGCGTCGACGCGACCCTGGGAGAGCGCCGTGCGCGCCTCCTCGTCGGTCTTGAACTCCTGCACGCTGGCGTCGGGCGCGTACTCCTCCAGAATCGCGGGGCCGGTGGAGCCGGACTGCGCGGCGACGTTCTTACCCGCGAGGTCCTCGACGGAGTTAATGTCGGAGTTGTCCGCCATGACGAGAATGGACTGCTGCGTGGTGTAGTAGGGACCAGCGAAGGAAATGACCTTCTTGCGGTCGTCATTGATCGAGTAGGTGGCAAAGACGACGTCGACCTGGTCGTTCTGCAGCACGGACTCACGCGTGTCAGAGGTGACCTGGGTGATCTCCTGCTTGGACTCGTCACCCAGAATGTAGCGCGTGAGCAGCTGGGAGAGACCGGCGTCGAAGCCGCGGGTCTTGCCGTCCTGCTCGTTCAGAGACGAGAAGAGCAGCGAGGTCTGGACGCCGCCCACGCGCAGCTTGCCGGCCTCTTTGACCTTGGACGCCCAGGCCGACGCGGCAATCTCGTCGTCTGTGGCAACGGCGCCCGAAGCAATGAGCTCGTCATAGGCGGTTGCGTCAAGCTTGGTCTCCTCGGTGGCCTCCTCGTCCGTCTCGGGGGCGGGCGCCTCCGCGTCGCTGCAGGCGACGAGACCGAGCGAGGCAAGGGCGGCGGCGCCGAGGCCAAGCGCCTGGCGGCGGTTGAGCATGAGGTCGTTGAGCGACATGGGGACTTCCTTCCGATAGGGTCTCCGTACACGTCTCAAAATTGTACCCAACACACTAGGAATTAAATCCCCTCAACCGCTCGCCCGTCACCTCCCCGTAACCTCGACCCGAGAAGACCTGCAGCGCCGCGACGGCAAAACGTTGGAGGTCGTATATATCAGTAAGCCAATACGCGATTTCCATCGTTTTAGGCCCCAATAACGTTGGAAGTTGCGTATTAGCGCCCTTTGTCAGAGAGAGGCCCGGCTCCCAGGGGCCGGGCCTCTCAAAAGCACGTGCGGAGGGAAGTGCCCGTGGCGCTACCCGAGCAGCTCCTCGACGTCGAGCGCGATCATGTACTCCTCGTTGGTGGGAACCACCATGACGGTGATCGCGGAGTCGGGCGTGGAGATCACGCGCGGCTCGTCGGAGCGCGGCGCGTTCTTCTCGGCGTCGATCTTGACGCCCATCCAGCCGAGCAGCTCGCAGATACCGGCGCGAATCTCGGGCGCGTTCTCGCCGATGCCGGCGGTGAAGACCATGGTGTCCACGCCCTGCATGGAGGCGGCCATCTCGGCAAAGAGCTGGGAGACGCGGTAGTTGAACATGTCGAGGGCCATCTGGCACTTCTCGTCGCCGTTGGCGGCGCCGGCCTCGATGTCGCGGGAGTCGGAGGAGACCTCGGAGACGGCGAGAAGACCGGACTTCTTGTTCATCATCGTATCGATCTCGTCGACGCTCATGTGCGCCTCGCGGCTGAGGTAGAAGACCGTGGCGGGGTCGAGCGTGCCGCAGCGGGTGCCCATGATCAGGCCGTCGAGCGGCGTGAGGCCCATGGTGGTGTCCATGCACTTTCCGTCCTGAATGGCGCACAGCGACGCGCCCGAGCCAAGGTGGCAGCTCACGAGCTTGTGGGTCTTGTCGCCCATGATCTGGTGGACGGTGCGCCAAATGAAGCGGTGGCTCGTGCCGTGGGCGCCGTACTTGCGGACGTGATAGGTGTCCACCACGTCGCGCGGAAGGGCGTAGCGCCAGGCGTGCTCGGGCATGTGGTAGTGGAAGGCAGTATCCGGCACGATCACGTTGCCGATCTCGGGAAACATGTCGCGGCAGATCTCAATGACGTCGGCCTCGGCGTAGTTGTGCAGCGGAGCCAGCGGGGCGACCTCGCGAACCTGGGCGAGCGTCTCGTCGGTCACGACGGCGGACTCGGGGAAGTACCAGCCGCCCTGAACCACGCGGTGGCCAATGCCGCCAATGGGCTTGTCGACCGTCTTGAGAATGTCAAAGACGTACTTGATAGCGGTCTTGTGGTCGGGGAGCGCGACCTCGAGCTTCTGCTTCTCGCCACCCATCTCCTCATGGCCGACGAACGAGCCGTCGATGCCGATGCGCTCGCAGTTGCCCTTCGCATAGACCTCGCGCGTGTCGACGTCAAGAAGCTGGTACTTGAGCGACGAGCTGCCGGCGTTGATAACGAGTACGTTCATGACTCTCCTCCCGCGGGGTCTCCCCCACTCGGCGTTGAAACACAGCACTCACATGATACGCCCGAAAAGGGCCGAAGTTCGCCTCACGTCGCCGAACGGGCCGGGCGTGGTTCTCTCCGGGAAGTGCGCTGACGCGAAACTTCCCTCCGAGAACCACGCCCGGCCCTGGGCAACGACAGGCGGTCGGGTCTTCCGGAGGAAAGTTTCGCGAAGCGCACTTTCCGTAGGAAGACCCGACCGCCGGACAGCTGGTCTAGGCGGGAATGAGGCCCTCGCCGAGGGGCTTGCCGCCGAGGACGTGCATGTGCAGGTGCATGACCGTCTGCCCGGCCGCCGCACCGGTGTTCATAATGCAGCGAAAGCCGGACTCCGCGACGCCGGTCTTCTCGGCAACCGCCTTGACCGCGCGCTCCATGGAGGCAAGCGTCTCGGCGGGGACGTCGTCGACGAAGTTGTCGTGGTGTGCCTTGGGCACCACGAGAACGTGGACGGGAGCCTGCGGGTTGAGGTCGTTGAACGCGACCACGTTGTCGTCCTCGTAGAGGAACTCGCTCGGAATCTCGCCGTTGGCGATCTTGCAGAAGACGCAGTCGGACATGGGTGGGCTCCCCTCTACTCGTTGAGATAGGCGGTGCTCGGCGCGGACGCGGTGTCCGTCGTCGCGGCGTTCTCGTCGGTGGCGTCGAGAAGGACGCGCACGCGCTGCTCGGCGCTCGAGAGGCGCTCGCGCAGACTTTTCAGGAGCTCGACGCCTCGGCCATAGCGCTCGAGCGACTCCTCGAGCTCGAGATCGCCCGACTCGAGCGAGCGCACGATCTGCTCGAGCTCGACGGACGCCTCCTTGAACGTCATGTCCTCAATCTTCTTGACCTCGTCTGCCATGTCTCTCCCTTCCGGGCTCACGCCCGACCTTCGTGGGTTTCGTCTACCGTTGCGTCAAAGGAGCCGCTCCCGACCATAACGCGCACCCGCTCGCCCTGCGTGAGCTCGCGGGCGTCCCTCACCACGCGACCGGCGTCGTCGCGCGCTATGGCATAGCCACGCGAGAGGACGGAGAGCGGCGAGAGCGCCTCGAGCGAAGCGGCGAGACGCGCGAGCGTTGCCTCGCCGGGACGCAGCATGCGCCCGCCGGAGTCACGCAGGCGCGCCGCGGCCTCCTCGCACCGCCGCTCGTTGAGCGCGAGCGAGCGGGGAATGGCGTCATGGAGGCGCTGCTCGGTCTGCAGGAGCTCGCTGGCCCGGTCGCGAATCGGGGCGGCGGGGTCGACGAGGCAGCGCCGGCTGCCGAGCGCCTCGAGGGCGACGCGGCGGCGCGAGAGCGAGGACTCGACGCTCCCCGTCATGAGCCGCCCCTGGGCCTCGACGCGCTGACGGCACACGTCGAGCGCGGAGGCCATGGCGCGGCCGAGCCGCACCTGGCGCTGAATCATCTGCCGCTCCACCTCGTCAATGGCGGGCGCGACCGACTCGGCGGCGGCGGTGGGCGTCGAGGCGCGGCGGTCCGCCACCATGTCGGCGATCGTCGTGTCCGGCTCGTGGCCGATTCCGGTGACCACGGGAACCGGGCAGGCCGCGATCGCGCGGGCGAGCCCCTCGTCGTTGAAGCACATGAGGTCCTCGAACGAGCCGCCGCCGCGAACGAGCAGTATGGCGTCGGGGCGTGAGGCGGCGGCGGTCGAAAGCGCACGGACTATGGTCTTCGGGGCGTCCGCGCCCTGCACCGAGCAGCCGACCACGTCAATCTCGACGAGCGGGTTGCGGCGCGCGAGGGTGCGCTTCACGTCCTCTATGACGCTGCCGGAGAGCGAGGTCACGACGCAGACGCGCGAGCAGAACGCCGGGACGTGACGCTTTCTCGCGGGGTCCATGAGACCCTCGCGCTCGAGCGCGCGGGCGAGCTCGGCGACCTGCTGGCGCAGGAGCCCCTCCCCCGCCGCCTCGACGCGGCTCGCCACGAACGAGAGCTTGCCCGACGCCTTGTAGACGTCGAACTTGCCCGTCAGCTGCACCGCGAGACCGTCGCGCAACTGGAAGGCGAGCTTCGCCGCCGTCCCGCGCCACACGATGACGCTCATGGAGGCACCGTCGTCCTTGACGTCGAAGTAGCAGTGGCCCGAGCGGGCGTTGGGACCCCGGAAGCCGGAGACCTCGCCGTTCACCACGAGCGTCGGCCACGACGAGACCGCGCCCTTGGCAAGGGTCACGGCGTCGGTGACGGAAATGGGCTGGTTCGCGGCCGCGGGCATCAGTCGTTGCTCCTTCCGCCGTAGCGACCGAGCAGGTACACGAGCTGCATGACCGAGGTCAGCGCAGCCGCGACGTAGGTGAGGGCGGCCGCGGTGAGCACGGAGCGGGCGCCCTTCTCGTCAAGGCCGGAGCCGCGCGAGGAGAGAAACGCGACGGCGCGCCGCGAGGCGTCGATCTCGACGGGCAGCGTCACGATCTGGAAGACCACCGCAACGGCGAAGAGGACGATAGCGAGCTGCATGAGGCCGCCGAGGTTGAGCAGGACGCCGGCCAAAAGCACGAGGATCCAGGAGTTCTCGGCTATGGTGACGGCGGGCACGAGCATGGTGCGCAGGCGGTAGGGGAAGAACCCCTGAGCCGCCTGAATGGCGTGGCCCGCCTCATGGCAGGCAACGGCGAGCGAGGCGACGGAGGCGCCGCGGTAGTTGTCCTCGGAGAGGTGCAGCTTGTTGTCGCGCGGGTCGTAGTGGTCGGTGAGCGAGCCGGCGACGCGCGCGATCCCCACGCCGGAGGCCCCGCCGTCAGCGAGCATGACGCGCGCGACCTCGGCGCCCGTGCCCGGAATGCCGGCGTCGACCTGGGACCACTTGCGGTAGGTGCTTCGTATGTAGGCCTGGGCGGCCGTCCCCAGGACGAGCGCCACCAGGACGACGACAAGGTAGCCGGCGTCGACGCCGTAGCCAAAGTAGAGGGGCATGCTGTCTCCAATCGTCGGGACTCTGCTCCATTCTACCCGCACGACCGGACACGAATCACCGGGCGCGCTACAGCAGCTCGATCCTGCCGTCGCGCACCGTCAGGCCGACCTCGCCGGCAAGGAGCCGGTCGAGCGTCTTGCCCGCGAGCTCGTGCCTCCAGCCCGAGGAGAGCGGAGAGCGCCCACGGTCCTGCACGAACTCGAGGAGGTCGTCGCGCGTCGCAATGAGCTGCGTGGCGACGCCGCTCTGCTCGGAGACCAGCCTGAGCACGGCGTACATGAGGTCGATCACGCTCTCGGTCTCGGCCGAGGGACGCGTGTGCCGGGAGATCTTGGGGCACTGGTCGGCAGGGCACGCCGCCCCGCGGGAGACCGCCTCTACCAGGGAGCGCGCGTCGCGCTCGGAGATCTGGTCGGTGCCGCGAATCTTCCTCAGGCGGTCGAGGTTGCCCGGCGTGCGCTTGCACACCTCGACGATCACCTCGTCGGAGGCCACCCACTTGCGCGGCAGGTCGCGACGGGCCGCCGTCTCCTCGCGCCAGGCGCACACCTCGCGGGCTATGGCGAGCTGGCGCCTCGTGAGCGAGCCGGCGCGACGCAGGCGCTGGTACGCCTCGCGAGGGTCGCGCCGGACGCGCGCGGGGTCGCAGAGCTGCTCCATTTCGGGAACGACCCACGAGAGGCGGTCCTTCTCGACGAGCTCCGCCATCATACGCTCGTATATCCCGGGCAGATAGCGAACGTCGTCCTCGGCATAGGTGAGCTGCTCGGGGTCGAGCGGGCGGCGCGACCAGTCGGTGAGCGACTCCGCCTTTGGCAGGCGGACCCCGCAGTAGGCCTCCACGAGCGAGGCGTAGCTGATCTGCTGGCGAAGGCCGAGAAACGCGGCGGCGAGCTGCGTGTCGAAGACGGGCGCGCAGGAGACGCCCATGCCGTCGAGCAGAACCTCGAGGTCCTGCCCGCAGGCGTGGAAGACCTTGGTCAGCGTGGGGTCGGCGAGAAGAGCGGCGAGGGGCGACAGGTCCTCGATCAGAATCGGGTCTATCGCCGCAATGTGCTCGCCGGCGGCGACCTGCACGAGACAGAGCTTCGGGAAGTAGGTCCTCTCGCGGAGGAACTCGGTGTCGACGGCGATCACCTTCGCCGCGGAGGCGAGCTCGCAGAAGCTCTCAAGCTCAGACTTGGTGGAGAGGTACAAAACGCTCGATTCTCCCGGACGGGGTTTGGCTACACTGGAATGACGCGGACCTTACGGACCGCTGACCTATGATAACCAATCGGCGGCCACGCCCTCAGGAGGATATTCGTGCGAACGCTCGTCATTCACAACCCTCGCTCCGGCTTTGGCTCGGACGCCATATTCCAGTTCGAGCGCGCCCTTGTGCACGCGGGCGACGAGTGCCTCATGCGCGTCCTGGACGACGACTTCGTGGCGAGCGAGGCGTGCGAGGGCGCCGCCGCGTTCGACATGGTGGTCCTCTCCGGCGGCGACGGCACGATCTCCTCTCTGCTCTACCAGCTGAGAGACGTCGACGTGCCGGTCTGCGTCTTCCCCTCGGGGACGGCCAACCTGCTCTGCGCCAACCTCGGCAACGCCCCCGAGCCCGCGGCGCTCGCGCGGGCCTGCAGGATCGGCAAGACCGCCGACCTCGACCTCGGCGAGATCTCCTGGACAAGCGACGCCGGCACGAGCGAGCGGCGCGGGTTCGCCCTCATGTCGGGGACGGGGTTTGACGCGCAGATCATGGAGGCGGCGCTTCCCAACAAGGCGATCATGGGGCAGGCGGCCTACTTCGCCGCCGCGCTCGCCAACCCGCGCCCGACCGTCTCGCACTTCTCGATCACCGTCGACGGAAGGACCGAGGAGCGCGACGGAATCGCCTGCCTGGTCGCGAACACCGCCATGATCCAGGGGGACATAGAGATCGTCCCGGACTGTCGCATGGACGACGGGCTTCTCGACGTCATCGTCGTCGAGACCTCCGACACCGCCCAGCTCCTGAAGCCGCTCGCGTTCGGCCTGCTCGACCGCAGCGGGCACGCCGTGGGCCGCCCGCACATAGAGTCGTTCCGCGGACGAGAGATTCGCGTCGAGTCCTCCGTGCCCGTGCCGCTCGAGGTCGACGGGGACGTGGCGCCGGGGCTCGTCAGCTCCTACTCGGTGCGCGTGCTCCCCCGGGCGGCGCACCTCGTCGTTGACCCCCTGAGCCCCTACGGCAGCGAGGACGACGGCTCGTCTCGCTTCGGCGGCTCCGACGTCATCGCCTACCCCAAGTAGCCCCGAGCGCTCACGGCACGAGCGTCAGCAGGGCATAGCCCGCCATGCCGACGAGGGCGCACCAGATCAGCGAGCCGGTCCTTCTCGCCACCACGACGACGAGCGCGGCGGCAAGAAGCGCCGTCCAGGAGAGCCCGGCCGCCGGGTCGAAGAGGTCGTTGGCCACGAGCGCGGCAAACGCCGCGGGCGGAATGAGCCCGAGCGCCTCGCTCACGCGCGGCGAGAGCTCGCGCCCCTTGAGCGCGAGGAGCGGAACGCAGCGACACGCGAGAATGGCGGCGAGCACGCACACGTAGAATACGAGGAAGTCACGCTCGCTCACGAGGCTCCCCCTCTCTGCGGACGCCCCCGGCAACGAGGCCGGCGGCAACCCCCGCGAGCGCGCCGAGTAGCACCGAGAGCGAGCCGAGCCCGAGCGCCTTGAGCAGAACGACCGAGGCGGCCGAGGCGGCCACGACGACGGCCGTCACGAGCGACCAGCTCTGCGTGACGAGCAGGCATACGAAGATCGACGTCATGGCAAACGACATGACCGCCGTGGGTATGGCGAGCGCGGGGCCCACGGCCGCGCCGAGCGCGTTGGCAAGCGCCCAGGAGAACATGCTGCAGAGGTTGACGAGCGTGGCCCGCTCGGGCGTCCAGGTGCCGTCGCCGGCGAAGCGCGCCAGGTTCACGCCAAAGCTCTCGTCGGTCACCGTCGCCGCGAAGAGGGCCGCGAGCGGGCGCGGCGCGCGGGCGAGGTACGGAGAGAGCGCCGCCGAGTAGAGGATCTGACGCGTGCTCACGAGCGCGACGCTCGCGACCATGGACAGGACGGGCGTCCCCGCAAGCGCGAGAGAGGCCATCATGAACTGCCCCGCCCCCGAGTAGAACGTCGCGGAGAGCAGGAAGGCCACAAGCGGGCCCAAGCCCACCTCGGCGGCCATGACGCCGCACGGAACCCCGATCGTGACGTAGCCGAGCATGACGGGAAGCGCCGCGCGCAGCGCCGGAGCGAGGTCCTCGCGCATGCGCGTGCTAGGCAACCGAGTCGGCCGGGAAGCGGACGCCGGCCTGGCGGCGAATCTCGTCCATGACGGCAAGGGAGTCGAGCGTCACGCGCTCAAAGCGATCGCGGGCGAGAAGCGCCCCCTCCTCTCCGCGCACGGCGGCACAGAAGTCGTCAATCTCGCAGAGCATGTCGTTGTCGGGGACCTCCACGGGAATGGGCGTGGCCTCCATGCCCTCCATGCGGAATATGAGCCCCTTGTCCTCGTGGGTGTGCAGGCGCGGGTTCACCGGACACGACGTCTGGTCCCACAGGAGCGTGCCCTCCTCGCCCTCCACCTGGGAGGGCAGAAGGTCGTCGCTCATTTTTCCATAGGAGAGGCTCACGAGCTTGTCGCCGTAGCCAAGAATCGCCTCACCGGCGAGGTCAACCGTGTCGCAGAGGTCCCCCTCCTCACAGCCGGGAACCTTCGTCGTCACGGCCAGGGCGCGCACGGTCTCGGGCCGGCCAAAGAGCGCGACGGCGGGCTCGACGCAGTAGACGCCAATGTCCATGAGCGCGCCGCCGGCGAGCGCCGGATCAAAGACGTTCAGCCGCTCCCCCGCGCGCAGACGCGCCATGCGCGAGGTGACCTTCGAGAAGCGCAGCGTGGCGAGGCGGACGGCCCCGAGCTGGGACGCGACCACGCGCTCGATCTCGGCAAAGGTGGGGACGTGAAGGTTGCGCATGGCCTCCATGACGACGACGCCGCGCTCGCGGGCCGCCTCGAAGACCTCCTTGGCCTCGCGCTCGTTCGACGCGAGCGACTTCTCGACGAACACGTGCTTTCCGCCCGCGATCAGCTCGAGCGCCTGCGCGGCGTGCGCGCCGTTGGGGCTCGCCACGTAGACGGCGTCGACCTCGTCGCACGCCGCGAGCGCAGCGAGGTCGTCGAAGAAGAGCCGGGCGCCGTAGCGCTCGCCAAAGGAGCGCGCGTGGGCGAGGTCACGGGAGTACGTGCCCACGTACTCGACGCCCTCTGCCTCGGCGAGCGCCTCGAGAAAGCGTTCGCAGATCCCGCTCGTGCCTATGGTCGCGAACCTGACCGTACCCATGACGCTCCCCTTTCGTCGGTGTCAGTTGATTCTAGCACCGTGCTTTTATCGTGCGGCCGCTCGCAGACTGGTAAGGTTTTGTCGTCAGACGAGAAGGACGGGTGACATGTACGCTTTCCAGAGCCGGGTGCGCTACAGCGAGTGCGACGAGACGGGCCGCCTCTCGCTCGTGGCGGCCGTGAACTACCTGCAGGACGCCTCGACGTTCCAGTCGGAGGAGCTAGACCGCAGCTTCGCGAGCCTGCGCGAGCGGAGCATTGCGTGGATCCTCGCGAACTGGCGCATAGAAGTCGGCGACCTCCCGCGCCTCGGCGAGCAGATCGTGGTCTCGACCTGGTGCTACGAAATGACACGCTCGCACGCGCTGCGCCGCTTCGCGATTCGCGACGCCTCCGGCCGCGAGATCGTGCGCGCCGACTCGCAGTGGTTCGTTCTTGACACGGCCTCCGGCCACGTGACGCGCGTCCCCGACGACCAGCGCATATACCTCAGCGACGAGCCGCGCGGCGACATGGCGCCGCTCGAGCGCCGCCTGCGCTTCGAGGGCCCCGGCACGCCCGCCTCCCCCGCCCTCGTCCGGGCGCACAACCTCGACACGAACCGCCACATGAACAACGCGCAGTACGTCCTGCTCGCCCACGACGCGCTCGAGGAGCTCGGGTGCGCCGCGCGTCCGGCGAGCGTCTCGGTGATCTACAAGAAGATGGCGCTGCTCGGCGACGTGGTGGTGCCCGTCGTGCACGAGCGGGCGGACGGCTGTGACGTTGACCTCACGAGCGAGTCGGGCACGACCTACGCGCTCGTTCGATTCGACCACCGACAGGAGGAAGCATGAACGTGCGCGTCTCTGCCGCACTGATCAACCGCGACGGCCGTCTTCTCGCCGCCCGAAGGGCCGCGGGCGACCAGGCGGGGCTGTGGGAGCTGCCCGGGGGCAAGGTCCGAGAGGGCGAGAAGCCCGTCGAGGCGCTCGGCCGCGAGATTGCCGAGGAGCTTGGCTGCGAGCTCGCCTCCGCCTGGCTCTACGACACCGTGGAGCACGACTACCCCGACTTTCACCTCACCATGGACTGCTTCGTCAGCACGCTCGCGCCCGGCGCGGAGCCGACAGCGCGCGAGGGGGTCCACTCGGAGCTGCGGTGGCTGGCGCGCGAGGAGCTCTTTGACGTCGAGTGGCTGCCCGCCGACGTCTCGCTCATGCGCTCCCTGGCCTACTACTGGGACGAGGCCTTCTCCGACCAGCTCCTCTGACGGATTGGTATCATGGTCCGAACGAGAGGAGCCCGCATGACACCAGAAAACCTTCCCGAGCACCAGAGCCACGTGCCCGTCATAGAGAGCCCGAGCGGAACGACCGACCCGAACAACCGGCACTCCGGCGTGGGAGCCTACGTGATCTTTGCGATTGCCGTCGGTCTTCTCGCCCTTTTGCTCCTCAGCGTCACGAGCTGCGTGAGCACCCTGGGAGCCGTCGTCTCGAGCAGCTACGACGAGCACGTCGTCGACATGGGAGACTCGGACGACCTCGACTGGCTCGAGGAGGAGCTCACGGACGACTACGGGTGGTCGCACCACGAGCCGCTCTCGCGGGCCTGACGCAGGGGGTCACCATGAGCAAGGCAGACGACATATTCGTCGCAATGTGCTCCGACATAATCGAGCACGGCACGACCACCGAGGGCCAGAGGGTCCGCCCGCACTGGGAGGACGGATCGCCCGCCTACACGATCAAGCGCTTTGGCGTGTGCAACCGCTACGACCTGCGCGAGGAGTTCCCGGCGCTGACCCTTCGACGCACCGCCCTCAAGTCCGCCATGGACGAGGTGCTGTGGATCTACCAGCGCAAGTCCAACAACATTCACGACCTGAAGCCCCACATTTGGGACGAGTGGGCCGACGAGACGGGCTCGATCGGCAAGGCCTACGGCTACCAGGTCGGCGTGAAGTCCCACTACCCCGACGGCGACTTCGACCAAATGGACCGCGTCCTCAAGGACCTGCGCGAGAACCCCTACTCCCGCAGGATCATGACCAACCTCTACACCTTTGCCGACCTCTCCGAAATGAACCTCTACCCCTGCGCCTTCAATGCGATCTACAACGTGACACAGGAGCCGGGCGACGACCGACCCACCCTCAACATGCTGCTCGTCCAGCGCAGCCAGGACGTGCTCGCCGCCAACAACTGGAACGTGTGCCAGTACGCGATCCTGCTTATGATGGTGGCGCAGGTCTCGGGCATGAACGCCGGCGAGCTCGTCCACATGATCGCCGACGCCCACATCTACGACCGTCACGTGGACGTCGTGCGCGAGCTCATTTCGCGGCCCACGCACCCGGCGCCCACCGTCCGCCTGAACCCCGAGGTCACGGACTTCTACGACTTCACGACCGACGACCTGATCGTCGAGAACTACGAGCACGGCCCGCAGGTCAAGAACATCCCGATCGCGGTCTGACCGCCCGGCGAGTGGGCGAGAAGGACATTGCCCCGGCGCTCGGACAGCTTGCCGCAAAGAACGCGGCAAGAACTCGCGGCGGAACAATGTCCTTCTCGCCCACTCGCCTGCGTTTCTCGAGCCCGTGGCCCGGCACATTGTCCCGCGCGCAGTTCTGCAGGCGCGCCCTTTGCGCCGAAGCTGTTTGAGCACGGGGCATTGTGCCGGGCCATGACCCACAGAAAGGTATGAGATATGAGCTGCAAGCTGAGTGCGATCGTGGCGGTGTGCGACGACTGGGGGATCGGGCTCGACGGCGGAATGGTCGTCGAGAACCGCGAGGACATGCGACACTTCGTGGCCTGCACGACAGGTCACCCGGTCATAATGGGACGAAAGACGCTCGAGAGCTTCCCGGGCGGTCGACCGCTCAAGAACCGCCGCAACGTGGTCCTCACGCGCGACGCGTCCTTCTCGCCCGAGGGCGTCGAGGTGGCGCACTCCGCCGAGGAGGCGCTCGCGGCGGTGTCCGACGAGGACGAGGCGTGGGTCATTGGCGGCGGGCAGGTCTACGAGCTGCTCCTCCCCCACTGCCAGCGCGCCGTCGTGACGCGCAACCACTGCGTGCGCCCCTGCGACACGCGCTTCCCCGACCTCGACGCCGACCCGGCCTGGGAGATTGCCGAGGTTCGCGAGGGCGGCGTCACGCCCGAGGGCGTCCCCTTTGACTTCGTGACCTACGGACGCCGCTAGCCAACCGAAACGGAGCGTTTGCAGAAAACAGGGCAGATTTCTAGAGCTATTTCTGCAAATCCTCCGCCTCGACGAAGCAAGACGCGCAGTGACGACAAAAAGGGCCCGCCAGCCGAGAGGCTGACGGGCCCGAAGTCGCACTATGCGGCGGACGCTAGTCGGTGTCGACCGCGGCGTCGACCTGGCTGCGGAGGAACTCCTCGGCGTCCTTGCGGCCGCGGGAGAGCTCGGCGGCGGCCATGACGGGCACCCAGTAGTGCACCTTCTGCTTGGCGATGTCGGCCTTCTTGGAGAAGAGGTCGAGGTAGGCCTCGGCGTGGCCGGGGTGATACATCTTGAAGAGGATGTAAGTCATCGCGGCGTCGGCCTCGGGCAGGCCACGGGTGACGTGGGTCCAGTCGCAGGCGTAGAGCGTGCCGTCCTCGGCGACGATCACGTTGGACGGGTTGAAGTCGCAGTGGCAGATGCTGCGGCCCGGTGCCATGCGGTCTGCCCTCATCTGGAGGTCGTAGCGCACGGACGGATCGAGCTCGGGGGCCTTGCCCACCATGCCGGCGATCTTGGTCTTCTGGTCCTTCATGAGCTCGGAGCCGTGGATGCCCTGAATCTCAATCTGGAAGTCGACGAACTGCTCGAGGAGCTTGTCGTACTCGGGGGTGCCCTCGGCGGCGTCCATCAGCGAACGCATGGTGACGCCCTCGACGTACTCCGTGGAGAGGGCCCAGGAGCCGTCGGCGACCTGGGAGACCTCGAGGACCTTCGGCACGCGGACGCCGGCCTCGATGACACGGGCGATGTTCAGGGCCTCGTTGAAGACGTCGGACGCGGGCTTGGTGGCCTTGAAGACCTTGACGATGCGACCGCCGTCAACGTAGACGACCTTGTTGTGGCGCTCGACGATGACCTGCTTGCTGTCAGAAAGTTCCATTGCTGCCTCCTTCTGGGCAACGAGAAGAACGTGTGCGGACTAGTCCTCGTAGGAGCTGGGCTCGCGGCCGTAGAAGGCGTCGAGGTAGAGCTCCTTGATCTCGGACACGAGCGGGTAGCGCGGGTTGGCGCCGGTGCACTGGTCGTTGAACGCGTTCTCGGACATCTCGTCGAGCGTGGCGAGGAAGTCCTCCTCGGTGACGCCAAAGCCGGCGATCGTCTCGGGCACGCCCACGTGAGCCTTGAGCTCCTCGATGCGGGCGATGAAGTTCTCGAAGACCTCCTGGTCGTTGCGACCCTTAATGCCGCAGAAGCGACCGGCCTCAGCGTAGCGCGCGAGGGTCTTGGGGTGGTCGTACTGCGGGAAGGTGCCCATCTTCACCGGACGCTCGGCGGCGTTGTAGCGCATGACGCGGGTGAGAATGACGGCGTTGGCCATACCGTGGGCAATGTGGTGATAGGCGCCGAGCTTGTGGGCCATGGAGTGGTTCACGCCGAGGAAGGCGTTGGCAAAGGCCATGCCGGCGAGGCAGGAGGCATTGGCCATGTGGTCACGAGCCTCGACGTCGGTGCCGTCGTCATAGGCGCGCTCAAGGTAGGTGAGCACGAGCTTCATGGCGCGCAGGGCGAGGCCGTCGGTGTAGTCGGACGCCATGATCGAGACGTAGGCCTCGAGGGCGTGGGTGAGGACGTCGACGCCGGAGGCGGCGGTCAGGCCCTTGGGCTGGGTCATCATGTTGTCGGTGTCGACGATAGCCATGTTGGGCAGGAGCTGGTAGTCGGCGATCGGCCACTTGGTGCCGGTGTTGGCGTCGGTAATGATCGAGAAGGGCGTCACCTCGGAGCCGGTGCCGGAGGAGGTGGGAATGGCCACGAAGAAGGCCTTCTCGCCCATCTGCGGGAACGTGTAGACGCGCTTGCGGATGTCCATGAAGTCCATGGCCATGTCCTCGAACTTGGCCTCGGGGTGCTCGTACATCATCCACATAATCTTGCCGGCGTCCATGGCCGAGCCGCCGCCAATGGCGATAATGCAGTCGGGCTCGAAGGCCTTGACCTGCTCGAGGCCGCGCTCGCAGTCCTGGAGCTTGGGGTCAGGGGAGATCGACCAGAAGCTGGAGTAGACAATGCCCTGCTCGTCAAGGGAGGCCTCGATCTTCTTGGTGAAGCCGCTCTTGTAGAGGAAGGAGTCGGTGACGATGAAGGCGCGCTTCTTGCCGTAGACCTCGGAGAGCTCGCGCAGCGCCACGGGCATGCAGCCCTTCTTGAAGAAGACCTTCTCGGGAACACGGAACCACAGCATGTTCTCACGCCTCTCTGCGACGGACTTAATGTTGAGCAGGTGCTGGGGGCCGACGTTGCCCGAGACGGAGTTGCCGCCCCAAGAGCCGCAGCCGAGCGTCAGCGACGGCGGCATCTTAAAGTTGTAGATGTCGCCGATGCCGCCCTGGGCGGCCGGGGTGTTGATCAGAATGCGGCAGGTCTTCATGCGCTTGGCGTGCTCCGCCATCTTCTCGGTCTCGCGCGTGTCAATGAACAGCGAGCTCGTGTGGCCGTAGCCGCCGTCGGCAATGAGGCGCTCAGCCTTGGAGAGGGCGTCCTCCCAGTTCTTGGCGCGATACATGCCGAGGATCGTGGTGAGCTTCTCGTGCGCCCACGGCTCGGACGGCTCGACGGACTCGACCTCGCCAATGAGCACCTTGGTGCTGGCGGGGACGGTGACGCCGGCGGCCTCGGCGATCTTGGGGGCGGGCTGACCGACCATCTTCGCGTTCACGCCGCCGTTGACGATGACGGTGTTGCCGACCTTGGCAATCTCGTCGCCCTGGAGGAAGTAGCAGCCGCGCTTCTGGAACTCGGCCTTCACCTTGTTGTAGACCTTGTCGAGGACGATCACGTTCTGCTCGGTCGCGCAGATCATGCCGTAGTCGAAGGTCTTGGAGTGAATGATCGAGTTGACGGAGAGCTCAATGTCAGCGGTGTCGTCAATGATCGCGGGGTTGTTGCCCGGGCCGACGCCGAGGGCCGGCTTGCCGGAGGAGTAGGCGGCGTTGACCATGCCCGGACCACCGGTGGCGAGAATAATGTCGGCGGAGCGCATGAGCTCGGAGGTCATGTCGAGGGACGGCACGTCGACCCAGTCGATAATGCCCTTGGGGGCACCGGCAGCCTCGGCGGCCTCGCGGACGATGCGGGCGGCCTCGGCGGTGCACTTGCCGGCACGCGGGTGCGGGGAAATGAGAATGGCGTTGCGGGTCTTCAGGCAGATGAGCGTCTTGAAGATCGCCGTGGACGTGGGGTTGGTCGTCGGAATGACGGCGGCGACGAGGCCGAGCGGCTCGGCAATCTGCTTGTAGCCAAAGGCGGGGTCGTCAGAAATGACGTCGCACGTCTTCATGTCCTTGTACTTGTTGTAAATGTACTCGGAGGCGTAGTGGTTCTTAATGACCTTGTCCTCCATGACGCCGTAGCCGGTCTCCTCGACAGCCATCTTGGCCAGCGGAATGCGGGCCTTGTTGGCGGCCATGGCGGCCTCATAGAAGATCTTGTCCACCTGCTCCTGGGTGAACTTCGCGAACTCGGCCTGCGCGGCGCGCATCTCCTGAATGCGCTCCTGCAGCGCCTCGACGCTGTCAATCGGGGTCCTGACGATGTCTGCCATGCGTTCCTCCTATTTCTCGGACCGGACGGCGACGCATCGCGACCCGGTCGTACAAAGGACAAGGTAAAGCGTGGTGGTTCGGACCTGCATGCGCATAGGGCGCATACATGGTTGAGTATAGCATGACGCTGCCGCGCGCTCGGCCGTGGCCGGCCGAGCGCGGTCGTTTACCGAGCGAGCGAGGCGCCGAGGGCGCGCTCCAGCTCCATGACCTGGTCTCGAGGGTCGCGCTCGTCGGCCTCCCAGAGGCGCCACTCCCCCGCCGCCAGATAGCGCACATAGGGCCCGAAGCCACCCACGAGCTCGTTTGCAGCCCGCGGAAAGTCTGGGTCGGTCTTGAGGCCCGGGTAGCGCACGGCCTCCACGCGCGGGTGACACACGAGGTAGTTGGCCACGACCTGTGCCGCGTCCGAAAGAACCCTCCAGCGCTCCCGTCCAAGCTCGGACGAGAGCGTCTGAAGGGTCGCAAGATCGAGGTTCTTCTCGCCCACCGCGGCAGGGCCTAGCGGCGCTCGGCGATCTCGTCGCAGACGTCGGCGACGAACTCGTCGAGGTCGCGCGTGACGGTCTCGTTGGAGCGGTCGCGGACGGAGATGGTGCCGGCCTCGACCTCCTTCTCGCCGAGAATGAGCATGTAGGGAGGACGGTCCACGGAGCGCGCCTCGCGAATCTTGTAGCCGATCTTCTCGTCGCGCTCGTCGAGGACCGCGCGAATGCCGGCGGCCTCGAGCTTCTCCGTGACGGCGCGCGCGTAGTCGCGGCTCTTCTCGGAGACGGGCAGGACCTTCACCTGGCAGGGGGCGAGCCAGGTGGGGAACTTGCCGGCGAAGTGCTCGATCAGGATGCCGATGAAGCGCTCGATGGAGCCAAAGCACACGCGGTGCAGCATGATCGGACGCTTCTTGGAGCCGTCGGCGTCCGTGTATTCCAGGTCGAAGTTGATCGGCATCTGGAAGTCCAGCTGGACCGTACCGCACTGCCAGGTGCGGCCGAGCGAGTCCTCCAGGTGGAAGTCGATCTTGGGGCCGTAGAAGGCACCGTCGCCCTCGTTGACCACGTAGTCCTTGCCGAGCTTCTCGAGCGCCACACGCAGGGCCTCCTCAGCGCGCGCCCAATCCTCGTCGGAGCCCATGGAGTCCTCGGGACGCGTGGAGAGCTCGAGGTGGTAGGTGAAGCCGAACTTCTGGTACACAGAGTCGATGAGGTTCACCACGCCCACGATCTCGTCGGTGAGCTGGTCCGGGCGCACGAAGAGGTGGGCGTCGTCCTGGTTGAAGCAGCGCACGCGGAAGAGGCCGTGCAGCGCGCCGCGCATTTCGTGGCGGTGGACCAGACCGATCTCGCCGGCGCGAATGGGCAGCTCGCGGTAACTGTGCGGCTTGGAGGAGTACACGAGCACGCCGCCCGGGCAGTTCATGGGCTTCACGCAGTACTCCTCGTCGTCGATGATCGTGGAGTACATGTTGTCCTTGTAGTGGTCCCAGTGGCCCGAGGTCTTCCAGAGCTCCTTGCTCATGATCATGGGCGTGGAGATCTCAACGTAGCCGGCCGCGCGGTGGATCTCGCGCCAGTACTGGAGCAGCTCGTTTTTGAGCGTCATGCCGTTGGGCAGGAAGAACGGGAAGCCGGGGGCCTCGTCACGCATCATGAAGATGTCCATCTCGCGGCCGATCTTGCGGTGGTCGCGCTTCTTGGCCTCCTCGAGCAGGCGCAGGTGCTCGTCGAGCTCCTCCTTCGTGGCAAAGGCGGTGCCGTTGACGCGAATGAGCATTTTGTTGTCCTTGTCGCCCTTCCAGTAGGCGCCCGAGACGCCCGTGAGCTTGAAGGCCTTGAGCGCCTTGGTGTAGGTGAGGTGCGGGCCCACGCACATGTCAATGTACTCGCCCTGCTGGTAGAAGGTTATGCGGGCGTCGTCTGCGAGGTCGCCGATATGCTCGACCTTGTACTTCTCGCCGCGCTCCTCCATGAGGGCAATGGCCTCCTCGCGCGGGAGCTCGAAGACGGTAAACTTGAGGTTCTCCTTCACGATCTTCTTCATTTCCGCCTCAATTGCCGGGAAGTCCTCCTCGGAGATCTTCTGGCCCTCGGGGAGGTCGATGTCGTAGTAGAAGCCGTTGTCGGTGGCGGGGCCGTAGGCGAAGTCAGCCTCAGGATAGAGGCGCTTGATCGCCTGCGCCATAATGTGCGCGGCGCTGTGGCGGACGACGTGGGTGACCTCGTCGGCGGGGCACTCGTCAACGTGGCCGTCGTTGTACAGGACCTTCATGGGATGCACCTTTCTAGTGTGGTGTGAACATGAAAAACGCCCGCACGTCGCTACTGCGACGTCGAGCGGTATGCGGCGCCTGCCCGGGGCCTGCCGGCCGGGATGGACAGACGCCTAGATAGTCTGCGTTCGGGAGCTATGTGCGGCGAAGCGCTGCATGTGCGTGCTGCCTTTCGTAATCGGTCCTGTATAGGTTTACCACAAGTCGGCTCCTCGCATACACGAGGGCACGGGCGCAGACGCGAGGGCGACACGCTGGCTCCCGTGAGCCGCCTGAGGCGAAATCAGAGAGGCGCTGTGTCACTTTGGGGCCCACATGAGGTGATTGCCTCTGCTCAGGAGCATAATGTCTAGAAACCAACTGGTGGTTCTTGCTGCGAGCCTCACTTCATGCGTACCAAGGTCAGAATAATCCACTCACATGAGGCTCTACGTGACACAGGGCGCGCCAAAAAAAGCCCCGCCGAAGCGGGGCCGTTCGATTCACTGGAAAAAAGGTGCGAGGCTACTGCTGAATGCGGGTGCGGCAGTAGGGGCAGACCTTCCAGTCCGCGTTCAGCGGCCGGTGGCAGGTGGGGCAGACGTTGCGAACCTGCGTGTTGCAGATCGGGCAGACAACGAAGTCGCGATCGATCGGCGCGCCGCACTTCGGGCAGATTCCGTAGTGGGAGAGCTGGTGCTCGCGCAGGGCAATGTCGAGGTCCTGCTCCTCGCGGTCGATCAGGTAGGAGCTCGGACGAAGAATCACGTAGGCGAGCAGGCCCACGATGGGGATCACCGAGATAATGGCCCACATCCACCAGGGCTCCGCGCCGCGACGCTGGGCGTCACGAATCACGTAGACGATTGAGAGAATGTAGAGCATGACGACGCACACGACCATGAGGTAGAGGACCATGCGGACCTCGGGGGTTATGAGCTGGTCGAGAAGTTCTTGCATGTCGGGGACTCCTTCGGACTTGGCGCGACGCCGCGCCGCCACATACAAGCGAGATTGTAGCAAAAGCTAGCGGAAAAGGCCCGCAAGCTCCCCCGCGAGCGTGATGGAGCCGCACGCCACGTACGATTCTCCACACAATGCCGACGCGGCGGCCTCAACCGTGGGGTACGTCCCGGCCAGCTCGGAGCCCGCCGCGGCAAAGGCGCGGGCGAGCTCGGGGGCCGGGAGGGCGCGCGGGCTCGCGGTCTGCGTCACCGCGACGCGCGGGAACGCGGCGGCAAGCAGGGACACGATTCCGTTGACGTCCTTGTCGGAGAGGACCGCAGCGAGAAGGACGGGGCGCTCGGCGCGGTTTGGCGCGACGTCGGACAGCGCGGAGAGGAACGCCTCGACCGACTGCGGGTTGTGACAGGCGTCAATGAGGACGGGGGGATCGGGGCGCAGCAGCTGAAAGCGCCCCGGGGTCGGGCACTGGACGACCGAGGTGAAGAGCGCGTCCTCGTTCAGGGTCCGACCGAGGTAGCATTCGCAGAGGGCGACGGCGCAGGCAATGTTCTGGGCCTGGTAGGCGGGCTTCAGGGCAGCCAGCTCGGCATAGGTCTTCCGCGGCGTCGCAACGTCAAGCTCGAGCGGGGCGCCGAGGCGGTGCGGGCGCTTGGTGATCTGGAACTCAGGTCTCACCGGCTCGACGCCCGCAGCTCGCGCCTGGTCGAGGAAGACCCGCTCGACCGTGGCGGGACTCGCCGTCCCGGCGCCGAGCACGCAGGTGCGGCCGGGCTTTATGATTGCCGCCTTCTCGCCGGCGATCTCCTCGAGGGTGTCACCGAGAATCCGCATGTGGTCGAGGCCGATTCCGGTCACGGCGACCGAGCGTATGGACTTGGCGGCCGAGGTCGCGTCCCAGCGACCGCCCATGCCGCACTCGAGCACCGCGACGTCCACGCCGGCCTCGGCAAAGACCACCATGGCCGCGACCGTGAGCGTGTCGAACTCGGTTATGTCGTAGGGCCGCTCGCCGGCTGCCGCGCGGCGCTTGTTCACGCGCTCGCCCGCGACCTTGGCCGCAGAGACGCCGTGCGAGAACGCCTCCTGCGAGACGGGCGCGCCGCGCACCTCCAAGCGCTCCGTGTAGCTCACGAGCTCGGGGGACGTGTAGAGCGCGACGCCCAGACCCTCGCCGGAGAGGATGGCGGCCGTGTAGCGGGCGGTCGACGTCTTGCCGTTGGTGCCGGCGACCTGCACGCACTCGAACGCGAGGTCAGGGTCGCCGAGCTCGGCGAGCATGTCCTCGACGGTCTCGAGCAGGGGCTCGATTCCAAAGCGAAGCGCCCCGCGCACGTGCGCGAGCGCCTCCGCATACGTCATTGCCGGAACCTCGAACGGCAGCTTGTACATGGAACGGCTCCGTTTCCTCATAATCGGTCTCGCACGTCCCGCGACGTGCGGCGTCACACAGAATAGCAGCTTGCCCGCGACGCGGCGAGCGAACCGCGCGCCGCGGCAAGCGGGACGCGCATGCCACGATTCGAACCCTTTTGGGTTTCTCGCCCTTCTGTGCTTCTCGCATGCGGCGTTTCTTTGCTAAACACCTGGTTTTGGGCAACAGGTTTTATCCAACGCCCGCGAGCACTTGGCCTTTCCACCCCAAAAGGCGCCAAACGGCCACTCCCTCGCACGTTTTGAATAAGCTTTTGAAGCACGACCGCCAAGCGCATCAAAGTTGTTGCCCAAAACGGCGAAAGAGGACGAGAAGGACGTGAGGCTCGCAGCGCTGCGGGACGGCGCGACCCCTACAGCCCGAGCAGGCGCAGGGCCTCCTGGCGGGTCTTGAGGTCGCGCAGGCAGCCGCGCACCGCGGAGGTCGTGGTGAGCGCGCCGGCGGCGCGGATCCCGCGCATGGTCATGCAGGTGTGCTCCGCCTCGAGCACGACGAGCACGCCAAGCGGGTCGAGCTCGCGCACCATGGCGTCCGCAATCTGGCCCGTAAGGCGCTCCTGGACCTGGAGGCGCCGCGCGTAGCCCGAGACGCAGCGCGCGATCTTGGAGAGGCCCGTTATGCGCCCGTCGCGCGGAATGTAGCAGACATGGGCGCGGCCGGTGAAGGGCAGAATGTGGTGCTCGCACAGAGACGAGAACGGAATGTCCTTGACGATCACCATCTCCTGGTTGCCCGGCTCGTGGAACTGCTTGCACAGGTGCGCCCCGGGGTCCTCCTGCATGCCGCCGAGAACCTCCTCGCAGGCGCGCGCCACGCGATCGGGCGTGCCAAGCAGGCCCTCGCGGTCGGGGTCCTCTCCGATCGCGAGCAGAAGCTCGCGGACGGCCGCCTCGACGCGCGCCTTGTCAATGGGGCGAAACCCCTGGGCATTGGCCTCGCTCATGAGACCGCGACGATCGTCAGCCACGCTTCCCTCCCTCGGCGCGCGAGCGCCCGTAGACGAACCAGTACGACGCCCCGACGAGCACGACGCCGCCCACGAGGTTGCCCAGCGTCGCCGCGCTCAGGTTGTGCAGCGCCCCCGCGAGGTCGACCGCCCCCGAGGCGACGCCCGTCGCCTGCAACATGAGGGCGTAGGGCAGGAAGAACATGTTGGCGACGCAGTGCTCAAAGCCCGCGGCCATGAAGGCCATGACGGGCAGGAGCGCCGAGAAGAACTTGTCGGTGACGGAGTTGGCAGAGTGGCCCACCCAGACGGCGAGGCAGACGAGCAGGTTGCACAGGACGGCGCGGAAGAAGGCGACGCCCCACTCGAGCGCGACCTTCCCCTCCGCGACGGCGACCGCGGCCTCGCCGAGCGCGCCGCCGTTGGCCGAGGCGACGTCTGCGGCGAGCACGCTTCCCAGCAGGTTGCCGAGAAGGACGACGGCCCAGCTCGTGAGCAGCCTCCCCCAGGAGAACCGCCCCGCGAGCGGCCCCATGACCATGAGGCAGTTCCCCGTGAAGAGCTCCGCGCCCGCCGCGAGGATCAGGAAGAGCCCCAGCGCGAAGGAGAACCCTCCGAGGAGCTGCGTCGCCGCGAAGGGCAGCGTCGCGTCGGACTTCACGACGAGCATGAACGTCGCGCCCATGGAAATGAAGACGCCCGCCAGCATGGAGAGGACGAGTGCGCTCACGACGTCGGTCCCCGCCTTCGTCTCGGCGACGCGCTCGTTCTTGAGCTCCATCGACGCGGGCGTCATTGCCCCGCTGTAAGACGAGGACGGCTTCTCGGTGAGCCTCATCGGCAGCTCCTTTCGGCGGCCTCGACCACGTGCTTGGCGAGAACCGCGGTGGTCACGGAGCCGACACCTCCGGGCACGGGGGTGACGGCGTCGACAATCGGGGCGACGGCGTCCAAATCGACGTCGCCGACGAGCCTTCCGCTCGCGGCGTCCCAGTTTATGCCAACGTCGACCACGACCTGCCCCTCGCGGACGGCACCCGCTCCGACGACGCCCGGGTGACCGGCGCAGGCAATCACGACGTCGGCGCGACGGCACTCGTCGGCGAGGTCGCGCGTGCGCGTATGGCACACCGTCACCGTCGCGTTTCTCGCCAGGAGCATGAGGGCGACGGGCCTCCCGATCACGAGGGAGCGCCCCACCACGCACGCCCGGCTCCCCTCGAGGCGAACGCCGTAGTGGTCGAGAAGCTCGAGGGCAGCCTCGGCCGTGCACGGAGGGAACCCGACGGGCCGGCCGGAGAAGACGCCGGCGAGCGAAGCGTCGGTCGCGCAGTCGACGTCCTTCTCGCTCGCAATGGCCGCGCAGGCCGCAGACTCGTCCAGGGACGGCGGGAGCGGGCGCAGCAGGAGGCAGCCGTGAACGGAGTCGTCACGGTTGAGAGAGTCGATTGCGTCGAGAAGGACGTCCTGCCCACAGTCGGCGGGAAGCGTCACGCGGCGCACGTCGACGCCGACGCGCTCGCAGCGCTTCAGCGCTCCGCGCTCATAGGCAAGGTCGTCCTCGCGCTCCCCGACGCGCACGATCGCAAGCGTCGGGGTCACGCCCCGCTCGGCGAGCGAGCGGACGCGCGCGGCGAGCCTCTCGCTCAGCCCGTCGGCGACGGGCGCGCCGCGAAGCAGCCTCGTCATTAGCGGACCGACCTCTCCGCGAGGCGCCGGGCAAGGGCGCGCGAGCGCGGCACGAACTCGTCAAGCATCTCCGCGCACGCGGACTCTACGCTCGCAGTGGTGTCGTCGCCGGGCAGCGTCGCCGTGTTGACGAAGACGTTGACGCTCGCCGCCTGGAGCGCCGCGGCAGCGAGCAGCGCCCCGCAGGCGACGTCCGAGAGCAGGAGGCGCGAGCACCTCCCGGCCATCTCCTCGAGCAGCACGACCGCGCGGCAGCACTCCCCCATAATGGCAAGCGGCGCCATGCACGCGCCCTTGGTCGCCCCCTCGATTGCGGCGGCGCGACGGGGGTCGTCGCGCTCGAGGGCATACGCCTCGAGGAGCGGGGAGAAGCCGGCGGCGTCGTCCTCGACGAGCTCGATCAGGCGGAACCGGACGTCCTCGACGTCCTCCATGATCTCGAGGACCTCCGGCTCGACGTCGGCATAGCGGGGCTTGCCGACCGTCAGCGCGCCCGCCATTGAGCACAGCGCGGCCGCAAGCGCTCCCACGAGCGCCGCCGCGCCGCCGCCGCCGGGGACGCCCTCCCGCGAGGCGAGCCGGTCGGCAAACTCCTCGCAGCTCAACTCCGTCAGTCTCTCCTCCACGCTCGCCCCTCTCGAAAGGACTAGAACAGGCCGACGATACGGCCGTCAGGCGTGACGTCGATCTTCTCGGCGGCGGGCACCTTGGGCAGGCCCGGCATGGTCATGATGTCACCGGTGAGAGCGACAATGAAGCCGGCGCCGGCCGAGACGCGAAGGTTGCGCACCGTAATGCGGAAGCCCTCGGGCGCGCCGAGCTTGGTCTGGTCGTCGGTGAAGGAGTACTGGGTCTTGGCCATGCAGATCGGCAGACCGCCGTAGCCAAGCTCCTCGAGCTGTGCGAGCTGGCGCTTTGCCGGACCGGTGAAGTCCACGCCGTCAGCGTGGTAGACCTTGGTGGCAATGGCCTCGACCTTCTCGGCAATGCCACCCTCGAGCTCGTAGGCATAGCGGAAGTCCGAGGGCTCCTCGCAGAGGCGCACGACCTCGCGGGCGAGCGCCTCGCCGCCCTCGCCGCCCTTGGCCCAGACCTCGGAGAGCGCGACATTGACGCCGAGCTCGTTGCAGCGGCGCTCGACGAGCGCGAGCTCGGCGGCGGTGTCCGTGGGGAAGGCGTTAATGGCAACGACGACGGGCAGGCCCCAGACGTCCTTTATGTTGGAGACGTGGCGCAGGAGGTTGGGCAGGCCCGCCTCGAGCGCGTCGAGGTTCTCCTCGGTGAGGGCGGCCTTGGGCACGCCGCCGTTGTACTTGAGGGCGCGCACGGTTGCCACGAGCACGACCGCGGAGGGCGCGAGACCCGTGGCGCGGCACTTAATGTCGAGGAACTTCTCGGCGCCCAGGTCGGCGCCGAAGCCCGCCTCGGTGACCACGTAGTCGGCGAGCTTGAGCGCCGTCGTGGTGGCCTCCACGGAGTTGCAGCCGTGGGCAATGTTGGCGAAGGGGCCACCGTGGACGAAGGCGGGGTTGCCCTCGAGGGTCTGCACGAGGTTGGGCTTGATCGCGTCCTTGAGCAGCGCCGTCATGGCGCCCTCGGCGTGAATGTCGGAGACGGTGACGGGCCTTCTGTCGTAGGTGTAGGCAATCACCATGCGGCCGAGGCGCGCCTTGAGGTCGGCGAGGTCCGTGGCGAGGCAGAAGACGGCCATGACCTCGGAGGCGACGGTTATGTCAAAGCCGTCCTGGCGCGGCATGCCGTCGGCCACGCCGCCAAGGCCGTCGACCACGTTGCGCAGCTGGCGGTCGTTCATGTCCACGCAGCGCTTCCAGACGATCCGCCGCGGGTCGATCCCGAGCTCGTTGCCCTGCTTTATGTGGTTGTCGAGCATGGCGGCACAGAGGTTGTTGGCGGCCCCTATGGCGTGGAAGTCGCCCGTGAAGTGAAGGTTGATGTCCTCCATGGGGACGACCTGCGCGTAGCCGCCGCCCGCGGCACCGCCCTTGATCCCGAAGACGGGACCAAGCGAGGGCTCGCGCAGGCAGAGCATGGTCTGGTGGCCGAGGCGGTTCATGGCGTCGGCAAGGCCGACGGACGTGGTGGTCTTCCCCTCGCCGGCGGGCGTGGGGTTGATGGCCGTCACGAGGACGAGCTTCCCCTTGCTCGGCCGGTCCGCGAGCGAGTGAATGTCGACCTTCGCCTTGGTGCGGCCGTAGGGCTCGAGCATGTCCTCGCTGAGGCCCGCGCGCGCGGCGACCTCGGTTATGGGCAGCATCTTCGCCTCCTGGGCGATCTGAATGTCGGACTTGTACTCGGCCATGTTCGCTCCCTCTCATACGCCTGCGGACCTCTACTATAGCGCGGAGCGGCGGCGTGCGCCCCGGAGCGCGGGCGTCTGCGGTACCATCCGGTTATGGTTCGCGAAGGCGAGAGAGGAGCCCCCTCATGGAGATCACTTCGTTCGGCACCCTGCCCGACGGCCGCGAGGCGCATGCCTACGAGCTCTCGACCGACCACGCGCGCGTGCGCGTCTGCGACTACGGCGCGACGCTGCTCGGCGCGGAGGTGCCCGACCGCAACGGGAGAATGTCCGACGTCGTCCTGGGCTTCTCGTCCGTCGAGGGATACGTCCGCGAGACCGGCGCCTGCTACGGCGGCGTGATCGGCCCCATGGCAAACCGCACCGACCGCGCCGAGGTCCCCATTGACGGCACGGTCTACCACCTTCTTGGCAACGACGGCGAGAAGGGCGAGAACAACCTCCACTCCGACCTTCTCCACGGGCTGCACAAGCGCCTCTGGGAGGCCGAGGCCGACGAGGGCGCCGGCGCGGTCAGGTTCAGCCTCGCGCTGGCCGACGGCGAGCTCGGCCTTCCCGGGAACCGCACCTTCACCGCCGACTACGCGCTCACCGAGCCCGAGGAGGGCGTGGCCCAGCTCACCATGACCTTCGGCTGCACGACCGACGCCAAGACCTTCGTGAACATGACGAGCCACGCCTACGTGAACCTCGCGGGGCACGGCGCGGGCAGCGTTCTTGACCACGTCGCGACCATTGAGGCCGACGCGTTTCTCCCCCTGCGCCCCGACTCGGTGTCCGAGGGCGAGGTCAGAGACGTCGCGGGAACCCCCTTCGACTTCCGCTCCCCCAAGGCGCTGGGCGCCGACATTGACGAGGACTGCGAGCAGCTGCGGCGTGCCCGCGGGTACGACCACTGCTTCTGCGTGCGCGGCTATGAGCCCGACGGCTCCCCGCGTCCCGCGATGCACCTTGAAGACCCCGTGAGCGGACGCGTCCTCGACGTCCTTGTCACCATGCCCGGGGCCCACCTCTACACCGGAAACTGGCTCGACAACGCGGAGGGGGTCAAGGGCGGCGCGACCTACCTGCCGCGCTACGGCGTGGCCTTCGAGCCGGAGTTCTACCCCGACGCCGTTCACCACGCCGACTGGCCCCAGCCCGTGTGCGAGCCGGACCACCCGTATTCGGCGACGATCGTCTACCGCTTCTCGGTGCGCTAGCCCGGAGGGGGCGCCCGTCGCCCCCTCCCAGTCCGGCTACTCGTAGCGCTCGTCGAAGACGCGGCGGGTCTTCTTCTCGCTTCTCGGCAGAACGCCGAGCTCGACGACCTTGACGAGCGGCGTGAACCCTATGCGGCGCTTGACCGCGTGCGCGACGGCGTCCGCAGTGTCCAGGAAGTCCTGCGTGCCGTCGGTCTCGACGTAGATTCGCATGGTGTCGCGGCCCTCGAGGTGCGAGAGGCGAATCTGGTACTCGCTCGAGAGCGCCGGGAAGGTCTGGAGGATCTCCTCGATCTGACGCGGGAAGACGTTGACGCCGTGAATCTTGACCATGTCGTCGGAGCGGCCCTGGAGCGCGTCTATGCGCGGGAAGGGGCTGCCGCAGGGGCAGGCGCCGGGGATGATGCGGGAGAGGTCGTGCGTGCGGAAGCGAATGAGCGGCGCGCCCTCCTTGACGAGCGTGGTTATGACGATCTCGCCCCACTCGCCGTCCGGGAGCGGCTCGCCCGTCGCAGGATCGACGATCTCTATGTAGAGGTAGTCGTCCCAGTAGTGCATGCCGTCCTCGGCGTCGCAGGATATGCCTATGCCGGGGCCGTAGACCTCGGTGAGGCCGTAGATGTCGTAGACCTGAATGCCAAGACCGGCCTTGACGCGGTCGCGCATCTTCTTGCCCCAGCGCTCGGAGCCGATCACGCCCTTGCGCAGGGCAATCTGGTCCTTCATGCCGCGCTTCTCGATCTCCTCGGCAAGCAGGAGCGCATAGCTCGACGTGGCACCGATCACCGTGGTCTGGAGGTCGACCATGAACTGCAGCTGCTTCTCGGTGTTGCCGGGACCCATGGGCACGACCATGGCGCCGAGCTTCTCGGCGCCCGCCTGGAAGCCGATGCCCGCGGTCCAGAGGCCGTAGCCGGGCGTAATCTGGATGCGATCCTCGGCGGTGATGCCGGCGAGCTCGTAGCAGCGCCTGAACTGCTCGGCCCAGTCGTCTATGTCCTTGGCGGTGTAGGGAATGATCACCGGCGTGCCCGTGGTGCCCGAGCTTGAGTGAATGCGCACGATCTCGCGCTCGTCCACGGCGCTGACGCCGAGCGGGTAGCAGTTGCGCAGGTCCTCCTTCTCGGAGAAGGGCAGCGCGAGGAAGTCCTCCTCGGTGAGGACCTCGGTCACGCCCGCCTCCTGGAGGCGCTTGCCAAAGTAGTTGCCCGACGCCACGAGGCGGCGGACCTGATCGTTCACGAGCTTGAGCTGGGACTCGCTAATGTGCATGCTTGACTCCTCTGTTAATTGGGGACAGTCCCCAATTTGCAGAAACGATTTATGTGAATTGGGGACTGTCCCCAATTTGCAGGGCGGCGAGGTCGAGGTCGACGAAGGCGGGTTTGACGAGGGCATGCACGGCGGAGACGAGATCGTCCACGGTGACCGGGCCGAGGGCGCCGGCGCGGGCCGCGGCCCCGAGCAGGACGACGTTCAGGGCCTTGGCGGTGCCAAGGGCGTCGGCCGCCGCTGCGGCGTCGACGACGACGAGGTTCTTCTCGCCCACGCGCTCCTGTAGGTAGGACATGATCGCGGGCAGGTCGTACGCCGGGCCGCCCGTGGCTGCCGAGACGGGGACGACAGGGACGTCACTCGTGACGACCATGCAACCGGGGCGCAGAAACGGCAGCTGACGCACAGCCTCCGCCGGCTCGAAGGCCACGATCGCGTCCGCGCGCCCCCGCCCGATGAGCGGCGAGTGGGTGCCCTCCCCCATCCGCACGTGACTGAACACGGAGCCGCCGCGCTGCGCCATGCCGATGGTCTCGGCGGTCTTGACGGGGAGGCCGCGCCCCATCGCGGCGCGGGCGAGGAGCCTGGAGGCGAGGACGGCACCCTGTCCGCCCACGCCGGCGAGGATGACATTGGTGCTCACAGGCGCTCACCTCCCGAGATGGCGCGCGTGGGACAGATCTGCTCGCAGAGGGTGCAGCCGGTGCACTGCGCGGGGTCGATCGCCACCTTGCCGGTGGCGGCGTCAGGCACGAGGGCGGGGCATCCCAGCTCGCGGACGCAGCGCTGGCAGCCGACGCACTTCTCGGCGTCCACCGTGCTTCTCGCCTGCGGCTTGGCGAGCACCACGCACGGGCTCCGGAAGATGATCGCCTTGACGCCCGGCTCGTCGGCAACGCGACGGACGGTCTCGACGGCGCGCTCGTGGTCGAGCGGGTCGACGGTCTCGACGACCGTGAGGCCGATGGCGCGCAGCACGCGCTCGATGCTGACCCTCTCCACGACCTGGCCCATCATCGTGCGCCCCGTGCCCGGGTGCGGCTGGTGGCCGGTCATGGCCGTGGTGGAGTTGTCCAGGACGACGAGCGTCATGTTGGCCTGGTTGTAGAAGGCGTTGACCACGCCGGTGATGCCCGAGGCGAAGAACGTGGAGTCGCCGACGAAGGCAAAGGCCGCGGTGTCCGGCTCCACGTGCGTCACGCCCTGCGCGATGTTGATGCCCGCGCCCATGCACAGGCACGTGTCCACCATGTCGAGCGGCTTGGCGTTGCCGAGCGTGTAGCAGCCGATGTCGCCGCAGAAGAGCGTCTTGCGGCCGCGCATGGCGCGCTTGACGGCATAGAAGCTCGCCCGGTGCGGGCAGCCGGCGCAAAGGACGGGCGGGCGGACCGGCAGCGTGGGGGGCGCCGGGCAATTCCCCGTGCTCAAACAGCTTCGGCCTTCGGCCTGCAGAACTGCGCGCGGGGAAATGCCCGGCGCCTCGCCCTCGTCGACGACCTCCCTACCGAGGAAGCAATCAAGCGCCATTCCAACCGACTCGACGGTGTTCTCTCCGGAGGGTTGGATGTCACCGGTGAGCTTGCCGCGGATACGCACGTTGAGGCCGCGACGGCCGCAGGTCGCCACCAGGGAGCGCTCGATCACGGGGTCGAGCTCCTCGACGCAGAGGACCTCGTCGAGGCCGTCGAGGAAGTCGGCCGCCAGGGGCTCGGGGAACGGGTACGGGGCCGCCACGCGCAGGACGCGGACGTCGTCCTTCTCGCTCAGGTTCTCCGCGACGTAGGTGGCGCTGATGCCATGCGTGGCGATGCCGAGGCGCGGGTGGGCGCCCGGACCGGCCGTCTGGTGGATGGCGTTTCTCGCGTAGCTGGAGAGGCGCTCGGCGAGCGCGGCGTCACGTGCCTCGATGGCGGCGTGGGCGCGCACGGAGAGCGCGGGGAAGATGACCCAGCGGGACGGGTCGCGGACGAAGCCCTCGGGGTCGTGGCGCACCCACTCGCACGCGTCAGCCACCTCGACGTCCTCGTAGCCGTGGTCCACGCGCGTGGTAGGCCGCACGATCACGGGACAGCCCAGCTCCTCGGAGAGGTCGAAGGCCTCCCCCATCATCTGGTAGGCCTCGCTCGGGCTGGAGGGGTCGAGGATCGGCAGCTTGGCGTAGGCAGCAAAGGTGCGCGTGTCCTGCTCGGTCTGGGACGAGATGGGACCGGGGTCGTCGGCCACGAGGACCACCAGGCCGCCCTTGACGCCGATGTAGGAGAGGCTCATGAGCGGGTCGGAGGCGACGTTCAGGCCCACCTGCTTCATGGTGACGAGCGCCCGGGCCCCGGCGTACGCCGCGCCGGCCGCCACCTCGAGCGCGGCCTTCTCGTTCACGGACCACTCCACGTAGACGCCCTCGCCCCGGCGGCGCGCCACGGTCTCCAGGACCTCGGTCGACGGCGTGCCCGGGTAGCCGGCCACCACGTTCACGCCCGCAGCGAGCGCGCCCAGGGCCATGGCCTCGTTGCCCATCAGGAATTCTCTGTGCATGCTGACCTCCCTCGCTGCGCCGCACTCTAGCAGAGCAAAGCGGGCCTTGGCCGACCCGTCGCAAACCGGTAACGTAGGACGGTATGAGGACGAGAAGAACGGGGTACGCGTGGCAGAGACGGCGACGGACAGGCTGAGGCTCGTCATCGGCGACGAGGGGCTGGCGCGGCTGGGCGAGGCCCGCGTGGCCGTGATCGGTCTCGGCGGCGTGGGATCCTCCTGCGCGGAGGCGCTGGTCCGAGGCGGCGTGGGACACCTCGTACTCCTGGACCGTGACGTGGTGGCGCCGAGCAACATCAACCGTCAGGCGCTCGCGTTCACAAGCACCATTGGCCGACCCAAGGCCGAGGTCATGCGCGCCATGGCGCTCGACATCAACCCCGAGGCCGACGTCACCGCCGTGACGGCGTTTCTCGACAAGGACGCGCTCCCCCAGCAGATGGACGCTCTCGGGCACCTCGACTACGTGGTGGACGCCATCGATACCGTGGCACAGAAGCTCCGCCTGGCGCAGTGGTGCCAGGAGCGCGGCGTCCCCGAGCTCTCCGCGATGGGCGGGGCCAACAAGCTCGACCCCTGTCGCCTGCACTTCGCCGCCATCGAGGACACCGTCAACTGCCCGCTCGCACGCGTCATGCGAAAGGAGTGCCGCCGTCGCGGCATCCGCGGCCTGCGCGTGCTCTTCTCGGACGAGGAGCCGGTCCGCATGGAGCGCATCTCAGACGAGCAGTGGCTGCGCGAGGGGTCGCTCCTGGGCACGATGAGCTACCTGCCCCCCATCATGGGCCAGATGCTCGCCAGCCGCGTGATTCGCGACCTCCTGGGGTGGGCGTGACGCAAGCCGCGTGCGACAGAACCCTCCGGAACATCCGTCGCGCAGGGGCGTCCGCCACATAATCACCGCTTACGCGCGACGTGAAAAGTTGGTAGGGTAGCTCCTCGCATTCGCCCGCCCCGCGGGTCCCGTCGAGAAAGGTTTGCCCTACATGCCCACCAACAAGCGCGAGAGCCTCATCTTTACGATCATCATGTGCTTCTGCATGGTGCTCTGGATGTCCGTCTACAACGTCGCTCGCGTGCGTGGCTGGAACTTCGGCTCCGGAACGCTGGCCGACGCATGGCTCGGCTTCCCGCCGGCCTACGTGGTGGCGATGCTGCTGGACGTTCTTCTCGCCAGCCGGTTTGCCAAGTGGTTTGCGTTCCGCTTCCTGGTGACGCCGGGCAAGAGCAGCCGCCTTGCCATCACGCTGGCCATCAGCACGATGATGGTCTTCCCCATGGTGCTCTTCAAGTCGCTCTACGGCGCGCTCGAGGCATTCACGCACGTGGGCGACCCGGCCATGATCCTGCCCACGTGGATCGCGAACATCCCGTGGAACTTCGTCGCCGCGCTGCCGTGGAACCTGCTGGTGGCGGGCCCGCTCTCGCGCTGGGTCTTCCGCCGCGCGTTCCCTGAGGGGACGGTGCTCGCGGAGCCGGTCTGCGCGTAAGCGGGCGCCCGCAGCTCTCCCGGCAGATCGGGCCACCGACGGAACCCCACGGCATCGCGCTCGGGGCCCTCCGGCATGGCCTCACCGCATTGTATGCCGTGAGAGAAGGCTCGGAGCCTGTGCGAGGCACACGCCCGCGAGAATCACCACCACGCCCAGCCACTCGACGACGCCGAGCGGCTCGCCGAGCACGACCATGGCGATGAACAATCCCGCGGGAAGCTCCGCAGCGGCCATGACGGTTGAGAGGCCGGCGGGCAGGTGTGGCGACCCCAGGCCAAAGAGCAGCACGGGGCACATGAGGCCGAAGAAGCCCGCGACCGCGGCAAAGGGCAGGATGCCCCGGAAGACGACGCCCGACACCAGGTAGTCCGGGCACACGGTGAGCGACATGACGCCCGCCCCCAGGCACACGACGAGGCCGCGCTGCTCGTTGGAGCAGAGGGCCTTCACCTTACCGGAGAGCGTCACGAAGAGCGAGCAGGTCACGGCGGCGCCGAGCGCGCAGAGGAGGGCCACCGGGTCGTAGCCCGCAAGCCCCGTCCTGTAGACGCCGCTCGCGAACACGGTGCCGAACACGATGACCGCCGCCGAGGCGACCTCCACGAAGCGCGGAGCTCGGCGCGTCATGATGGTCTGCCAGACGAGCCCCATCCACGTGAACTGGAAGAGCAGCGTGAGGGCAACCGGTGCGGGCAGCACGCTCATGGCGTAGCAGTACAGAATTGAGGTCGTGCAGGTGAGGGCACCGAGCCCCATGAGTTTGAGCACCTGCTTGCCGGAAAGACGCTGCCACCGCACACCGCGCAGACGGCCGAGAAGCACCGCGAGCCCGAAGAACAGGAAGCCGAACCACGCCTGGCTTGCAACCACCTGCGCGGAGGTGAAGCCCGCCGCGTAGGCGAGCTTGTAGGTGGTCGCCATCGCCCCATAGCAGGCGCCGCCCGCGAACACCTGGAGTGCCGCCACCGCCCGGCGGCGTCCCGAGGGCGCCATCCCCGCAGACGGCATCGGCCGATCGATCACGTTTTCCATAGCCGTTCCTCCTCTCGCCCCGCAACGCGAGGCTTCGGC
>CASEQJ010000022.1 GCA_949290055.1 uncultured Olsenella sp.
CCGGCGGCGCAGAGGGCCCCGGCGCCCGCCCCGGCCCCGCAGCAGCCCGCGTACGCGCCGCAGGGATACCGGCAGGCGCCCGCGGGAGACACCTGCGGTGACATGTACGACGAAGACATCCCGTTTTAGCGGGGCGGTCGTGCAGGTCCTGGACTCTCTCATCGACGGTCCGCTCGAGCTGTCCAACGTCCGGGAGGGCAACGAGCTCATAGGCGCCATCGTGCGGTACCTCCGCACGGGCGCCGAGCCCGAGCCCCGCACGGACGCGCAGCGGATGGCCCTCACCATGGTGCGCCCCGTGCTCGAGAAGAGCCGGGCGCGCATCGTGGCGGGGCGCGAGGGCGGGAGCCGAGGCGGTGGCGAGAGCAAGGCGTCAAGCAGACGGGAAGGCAAGACTGGCAGCAAAGAGGCAAGCGGAGGCTCAACCGAAATGGAAAGCGAAGTCACAAGCAAACGACCAAGCAAAACGCAAAGCAAACGCGCAAGCGATATATATTCCTCTTCCTATACTCCTGATTCCCCCTCCAAGGGGGAGGGGTGCGGGGAGGGGGACGAGGGAATCCCCTACGAGGCCATCGTGGCCCGACTCAACGGGGCGACCGGGGCGTCCTACCGCCACACGACCCGCAAGACGCGGCAGCTCATCCGCGCCAGGTGGTCGGAGGGATTCCGCCTCCCCGACTTCGAGCGGGTGGTCGACACGATGGCCGCGGCGTGGTCCGGCGACCCCAAGATGGCCCAGTACCTGCGGCCGGAGACCCTGTTCGGCCCGAAGTTCGAGGGCTACCTGAACCGGCCCTCGTCCCCCGCGAGGGGAGGTGCCGCAGGTGACGAGTACAGCCGACTCTGAGCTCGAGGCCGCCCTGGCGCAGGCCATGGCCTCGAGGCTGCGCAAGGCCGGGCTCGTGGGGCGCTACGCCTCGGCCCGGAGCGACCTGGGCGAGCGCGTCCTCGCCCTCGTGCGGTCGGGGTCCGGGGCCTACCTCTGGGGCCTCCCCGGCCGCGGCAAGACCTGGGCGGCGGCGCACGTCGTGCGCGAGGTGGTCGAGGGCTCCGCGCCGCACGGCCGCGTGCCCGCCAGGCTCGTGACCGCCAAGGCGCTGCTCGACATGGTCCGCGACGGCTTCAACGGCGGGGACCGGGGCGCCCTGGCGCGCGTCGAGCGCGTGCCCGTGCTCGCCCTCGACGACCTCGGGGCGGAGACCCCGACGCCCTTCTCCGTGGAGACCCTGACCGCCCTGCTCGACGCCCGCTACGCGGCGGGCCTCCCGACGGTGGTCACGAGCAACCTCAGCCTGGGCGCCCTGCGCGACCTCTGGGGCGGGCTCGGAGGGGCGCGGGCCGCGTCCCGCATCGCCGGGATGTGCGAGCGCATCGAGGTGGCCGGCGAGGACGGGAGGAGGCTCCATGGCTAGGGTGACCACGCTCCCGGCGATCCTCGCGCCCCTCATGGACGGCCCGAGCGTCGAGACGCCGGTCTGCGCCGTGTGCGGCAGGCCCGCGCCGCTCAACCGCCACCACGTCGTGCGCAGGTCCGCAGGGAGGCTCTACCGGGACGGAGTCGAGGTGCCCAAGCCCACCATCGTGCTGTGCGGCCTCGGGAACAACCTGGCGGACGCCGACGGGCGCCCCTTCTGCCACGGGCTGGCGCACGCCAACCGCCTGCACTTCCGCTGGGTGAGGCCGGCGGAGAGGTTCAACCGCCCGACGCCGCAGGGGGCGGGCCACTGGGAGTACATCGTCCTCCCCGAGCCCACGAGCTACTCCGACGCGCTCGAGATAGGCGGCTGGAGGCCCCTGAGGGGGTGGCGCCGGTGCTGTGCGTGACGGTGGACCAGTTCGAGCGCGAGGAGCGCAGGTGGCGCGCGGAGCGGGCGCGGGAGCTCGCCCGCAGGGGCCTCACGGCCCCGCAGATAGCCGAGAGGCTGGGCCTCGACGAGCGGGCGGCCCGCCGGTACGTGAGGAGGTACGGATGCTCGCGGACGTGACGGGGAACTACCCGCCGGGGACGTGGGACGCAGACCCGCGCGCCCCCTGGAACGAGCCCGACTCGTGGGTCGGGAGGGCGTGCTGCGAGTGCGCCCGCTTCGGGCAGGTCGTGGGGTCGTGCGGAGAGGTGCTGGAGTCCTGGTGCGAGCTCGACGGGGAGAGGCGCGAGGTCGGCCCCACGCGGCCGGCGTGCGAGTGGTTCGAGGGAAGGGAGTGGGCATGACCGATAGGGACAGGGCGCGCGCCGCGCGCATCAGGGTGGAGGCGTCGAGGCGCCACCTCGACGAGGCGATGAGGGCGCTGAGCGTCCCCGAGCCGGACTGGGTGGCGGCCCGGGTCGCCCTGGACATGGCCGCGGACGTGATGCCGGCCATCAGGGAGGCGCGCCATGGCGACCGTTAGGGTGGGCCGCGTGGCCGCGTTCCGGGACCTCGTCCCGGACAAGGCGCAGGCCGTGAAGCCGCTCGAGGAGGCCGCCGAGGCCTTCGCGGCGTGGCAGGCGTGGGACGCGTGCAGGGAGGCCGTGGGGCGCGAGACGCTGGCCACGACCGAGCGGGAGCGCGCCGCGAACGAGATCATGCTCGAGACGGCGCAGCGCGCCCTCGTCGACGAGTGCTGCGACGTCATCCAGGCGGCGGTGAACCTCTGCGCGGCGGCCGGCGTGACCGACCTCACCGTGCCCATGTACCGCTGCGAGTGCCGGAACAGGGAGAGGGGGCGGCTGTGAGGTCTCCGGACCCGCTCGTGGACGGCAGGCCCTGGCACTGGGGCGTGGCCGTCGCGCTGACCGTCCCCGTGGCCCTCGCGCTCGTACCGCTCCTCGCCCTCGCCGCGCTCGTCGGGAGGGCCTGCGATGCCCTCGAATAGGGACGCCCCGAGGTGCCTGGGCGGCCACCGCGAGGGCGAGTGCTCCGGGTGCCTCTGGGAGCGCGAGTGCCGCCACGAGGCGTGGCTGCGCGAGGAGCCCCGGGCGACACGTGGGAAACCATCTGCTTGCGGTTAGCCTCCGCAAGCTGTCAGGGGGCCGTCCTGCGGGGCGGCCCCCGCCACGTCGGAAGGGGACGGATGGCCAAGGGCGAGACCTACGAGGAGTTCACTGCCAAGTTCGAGCCGAAGAGGACGACCGACGACTGCTACACGCCGCCCGAGGTGTTCGACGCGGTTCTCGGGTGGGCGTGCTCCGAGTACGGCGTGGACCCCTCGCGAGTGGTGCGCCCGTTCTGGCCCGGCGGCGACTACGAGGCGGCGGAGTACCCGCCGGGCTGCGTCGTGGTGGACAACCCGCCGTTCAGCATCCTCTCCGTGATCGTCGCGTTCTACCAGGACCGTGGCGTGCGCTTCCTGCTCTTCGCCCCCACGCTCACGTGCATGGGCATCCGGAGGTGCAGCAAGGTCGTGACGGGCGCCGGCGTGACCTATGAGAACGGCGCCAAGGTGAACACGTCGTTCGTGACGAACATGGACCGCTGCGAGATCAGGAGCGCACCGGCGCTGCGCAGGGCGGCCGAGGAGGCGCAGGCGAGCGGGGCGGCGCAGCCGCCGTCGTACGCGTACCCGCCGGAGCTCGTGACCGCCCCCATGCTCGCGAACATGAGCAGGTGGGGCGTCGACTTCGGGGCGGAGCCGTCGGAGTGCTCGTTCACGCGCGCCCTGGACGCACAGAGGGCCGTCGGGAAGGGAATCTACGGGAGCGGCTACCTCATAGGCGGGGACGCCCTCCGCCGGAGGGAGGAGGCCGACAGGCTCGCGTCGCTGAGGGGGGGGGGCAGGTCACAAACCCGTGACGGCGTGGCCGCTCTCGGACCGGGAGCGGGAGGAGACCGCCCGCATGGGCGCGAGCGCGTGACGTTCCGCCTGTCCGACCGCGAGCGCGCGGTGGTGGGCGGGCTCGGCTGACGAGGGGGGGGGCGTGACAGGCGCCACCGAGGACATACCGCTGGCGAACCCGCGCCACGAGTTCTACTGCCAGAGGCGCGTCGAGGGCATGACGCAGAGGCAGGCCATGCTCGCCGCGTGGCCCGACCGCGCGCGCTGGAAGCCGGAGACGGTGGACAAGCGCGCCTGCGAGCTCGAGGCCGACGGGAAGGTCAAGGGGAGGATAGCCGCCCTCAAGCGCATGGCCGCCGAGAGGGCCACCACGACGCGCGCCGAGGTGCTGGCGGGCATGAGCGAGACCTTCGAGGCTGGCGTGAGGCGCGTCCGCGGGGCGGGCGACGGGAAGCCGCTCGACTACGCCGCCGTGAACGCCGTGACGCAGCTCGGCAAGACGCTCCTCGACGCGCTGCCCGAGGAGGGGCGCGCGACCCGCGGCGAGTTCACGCGGGACTTCGCGCTACTCATCGGCCGCGACTTCTTCCGCCCGCACATGCTCATCGCGCGAGAGCTGCAGACCGAGTTCTGGTGCAAGGGCGGGCGCGGCTCGCTCAAGAGCTCTTGGGCCTCCATAGAGCTCGTCAACCACGTCGAGACCCACCCGGACGAGCACGCCGCGGCAGTCATGAAGCGCAAGGTGAGCCTGCGCGACGCGGTGTACGCCCAGGTGGTCTGGGCCATCCACGAGCTCGGGCTCGACGACGAGTACGAGATGCCCGTCTCCACGCTCAAGATACGCAGGAAGGCCACCGGGCAGGTCATCTTCTTCGCCGGCTGCGACGACCCGCACAAGAGCAAGGGCCTCAAGCCGCCCTTCGGGCACATCGGCTTCGTGTGGTTCGAGGAGTGCGACCAGTTCCGCGGCATGGCGGAGATCCGCACGGTCATGCAGTCCGTCGCGCGAGGCGGCGACCGCACCGTGCGCGTGTTCACGTACAACCCGCCCAGGACGCGCGACAACTGGGCGAACAGGGAGGCGGACCGCCGCAGGGACGCGGGCGAGGAGGTCTTCGACAGCTGCTACATCGACGCACCCGTCGAGTGGCTGGGCGCCCAGTTCGTGGAGGACGCCGAGGCGCTGAGGGAGGCCGACGAGGACGCGTACCGCCACGAGTACCTGGGCGAGCCCGTGGGCTACGGCGGGCAGGTGTTCGACCGAGTCGAGTTCCGAGAGGTGACCGACGCCGAGATAGCGACCTTCGAGCGCCTTCACGCGGGGCAGGACTTCGGGTGGTTCCCCGACCCGTGGGCCTTCACGCTCTCCGAGTGGCAGCCCGGGCGGCACACGGTCGTGACGTTCCTCGAGCTGGGCGGCAACAAGGTCCTGCCCAACGAGGCCGCGCGGCGCATCCGCGAGGCGCTGACATGGCCCGACGGGGAGGGGCGCGCGCCGGCGTACCACCGCCTCAGGGTGCTGTCCGACGACGCGGCGCCGGAGCAGATACGCGCCCAGCGCGACGAGGGCGTGCGCGCCGAGGCCGCCGGCAAGGGCGGGCTGCGCGACATGAGCTACCGCTTCCTGCAGTCCGTGACGTGGGTCATCGACCCCGGGCGGTGCCCGAACCTCGCACGCGAGGTGAGAGCCGCCGAGTTCGAGATGGACGAGGCCACGGGCGAGTACTCCGGGGACTACCCCGACGGGAACGACCACTGGATAGACGCGACCCGCTACGCCCTCATGGACGTCGTGACGAGGCGCGGGGCGTACAAGCACGCGAGGAGGGACTAGACCATGGCGGACAACCAGTTCGAGGTGCCGGCCTTCGTCCAAAGTGAGATCACGAGCCGGGGCTACTCGATGCCCCCGGACATGAGCGCGCACATCGAGGCCTGGTACCAGTGGTACACGGCCACGCACCAGTTCTACACCGAGCAGTACGTGGGCGTCGACGGGCGCAGCCACAAGCGCCAGAAGCTCTCGCTCAGGCCGGCCCGCCGTGTGTGCCGCGAGTGGGCCTCGCTCATCGCCAACGAGATGCAGGCGCAGAGCGAGAGCCCCATGGCCAACGAGTGGGTGCGCGGCTACTGCGAGGACACCGGCCTCTACGCGCTCTTCCAGCGCGGCATCGAGCGCGCCTTCGCGATGGGCACGGGGGCCATGGCCCTGTGGTTCGACGTCCGGGACGAGGGGACGGCCATCCGCGTGCGCAGGTACGACGCCAAGATGGTCATACCGCTCACGTGGGACGAGGACGGCACCACGGAGTGCGCGTTCTGCACGCGCGTGACCGCGAGGGGCAGGCAGGCCGTGCAGCTCCAGATGCACGTGCTCGACGCCGGGACGCGCACCTACCACGTCGTGACCAAGGTGTGGCGCGAGGGCAGGCCGATGGCGCCCGAGTCGCTGGGCATCATCGAGGACTTCGACACGCTGTGCCGGACGCCGACCTTCTGCCTGCTCTCCCCCGCCATTGACAACACGGTGCAGGACACGAGCCCCTACGGGGTGAGCGTGTTCAACGACGCGGTGGACGCCATGCGCATGCTCGACACCGCTTGGACGGCGCTCTACGACGAGACCGACCTGCTGCGCGCCGTGCTCATGCTCCCGGACTCCATGATCAGCGTCGAGACCGACGAGGGCGGGAGGCGGCGCGCCGTGCCGTTCGGCGAGCGCGAGCAGAGGCTGTACCGCCTCACGGACTCCCCCGTCACAGACGCGGGCAAGCCGTTCGCCTTCGCTCCGTCCATGCGCACCCAGAGCATCCACGAGGTCTACGCCGACGCCTGCGCCGCCCTGGGCGACGAGTGCGGGTTCGGCTCGCAGTACTTCCGCCCTGACAAGTCCGGCGGCCTCAAGACTGCCACGGAGGTCTCGGCCGACAACTCCGCGCTGATGCGCAACATCCGCAACCACGAGAACGCGCTCGGCAAGGAGCTGGGGCGCCTGCTCACGTCGCTCGTCGAGTGCGCGCGCGTGCACTGCGGAGCGCCCGTCGAGGAGGGCGCGGAGCCCGTGACCGTGGCGTGGGACGACTCCATCATCACGGACACGCAGGCAGAGAAGACCCAGATGCTCGCGGAGATCGCCGCGGGCGTGGTGCCGAGGTGGGCCTACCTGGCGCGCTTCTACGGCATGAGCGAGGAGGAGGCGCGCGCCGCCGCCCCCGAGCGGACCGTGCTCGACGTGGGGTTCTAGGCCATGCTCGACCCGGAGTACCTGGACCGGGCGGGCGACATGGTCGCCACGGTCTACGACCAGATAGAGAGCGAGATGCTGGAGCACCTTTGCCGCCTGCTGCTCGACCAGGGCGCCGGGGCGCTGGGACAGCGCGGGACGACCGCGCTCATGCTGCTCGCGCAGACCCAGGGGCCGTACCTCATGGGCGTCATCGACTCTCACCGCGACGAGGTGAGCGAGGCCGTGGCGCGCACCGTCGAGGACGCCATCCGCAGGAGCGACCGCGAGGACGCCGACCGCATCGGAGCCGACGCGTGGCTCGAGTCGGGCATGGCCGGGGAGTACCCGAGGCAGGCCCGCATGACGGCGCAGGGCATAGCCGAGGTGCTGGCGCGCGACAACGTGGACATGGCCCAGGGCGCCCTCGACCTGTGGAACCGCACCGTGGCGCGGGCCGTGACCAAGGTGAACACGGGCGCCGCCACGGCCGAGCGCGCCCTGCACGAGGCCGTGCGCGAGATGATGCGCCAGGGCATCTCCACGGTCACCTACCGCGACCCGGAGACCGGGCGGCACACCGTGACGAACCGCGTCGACGTCGCCGTGAGGCGCCACGTGCGCACCCAGCTCGCCCAGGACGGCATGCGCCGGACGCTCGACGTGTGCAGGGGCGCCGGGATACGCCTCGTCGAGGTCTCCAGCCACGGGGGCGCGCGCCCGAGCCACGCGAGGTGGCAGGGGCGCGTCTACTCGCTCAACGGCGAGGTGACCATAGACGGCGTGACCTACGGGGACTTCTACAGCGAGACGGGGTACGGCAGGGTGGACGGGCTGGGCGGCGCGAACTGCCGCCACAGCTTCGGCCCGTGGCTGCCCGGCACCCCGCGCAAGTACGACCCCGAGCCGGGGAACCCGAGCAGGCTGCCGTCGGATGAGGTCTACAGGCTCACGCAGGGTCAGAGGCGGCGCGAGAGGGACATCCGCCAGACCAAGCGCGAGCTCGCGGGCGCCCAGCTCGTGGCGGACCGGGACGCGAGCCTCGCGAACGTGGCGGAGGTCGAGAGGCTAAAGGCGAGGCTGCGCGACCAGCAGGAGGGCCTGAGGCGCTACATAGACGAGGCCAACGCCCGCGGGTCCGCCCCGGTGCTGCAGCGCGCCCCGAGCCGCGAGTGGGCCGGGGACATGCCCAAGATACGAAAGGGCGACGCGAGCCGCCGCACCATGAGGGAGTTCATGGAGAGCGACGGGGTGAGGAGGGCGCTCAGGGCGAGGGGCGCGAGCGAGAGCGCGGTGCGCAGGGCGCTCTCGGAGGAGCTGAGGGCGCAGGGACTCGACGGGAGGAGCTGGGAGTACCTGAGCAGGTCGAGCCAGCAGGGCATCTTCCAGAGAGTCTTGGCGAGGTTCAGGCCGCCGAGGAAGGCGAAGTCGCCGGCGACGGCATCCGCCAGGGTCGAGAGCGCGCTCGGCATGGCAGCCGGCAACGTCGACCTGTCGGGGCTGCCCGGCGAGCTGGAGCGGCAGGTCGCGGACTCAGCGGAGATGCTGGCCGGGAGGTTCCCCAAGATGGCGGGCCACATCAGCGAGGTCTCGACGTGCGACCCCGCCGCGACGCCGAGGGGCTGCTCCAACGCCTACGCGTGGTGCTACCCGGCGAGCGGCCGCATCCAGATGAACCTGAGGTACTTCGGGGACGCAGCGTCGCTGCGCTCGAGCTACCAGAGGGACGTCGCGGCGGGCTTCCACCCGCCGGGATGCGACGAGCGCCAGATCTTCGTCCACGAGTTCTGCCACGCCGTCGACGGCTTCCTGGCCAGGAGCGGGAAGCTGCCGCAGACGAACGGGTACGTGAGCTCGAAGATACGCGGCCAGATAATGCGGAGGTGCGGGCTCAAGGTCTCCGACATCCCCGCGGCGGTGAGCCGATACGGGGCGAGCAGCGCCGCCGAGTGGTTCGCCGAGGCGCTGAGCGAGGCGCTGTGCAGCAGCAGCCCGAGGCCGGTCGCAACGGAGCTGCTAAAATGGGTAGAAGACGCTATGAGGAGGGTCTGAGATGCTACCGATGCCGAACTTCATGACGAGCGAGTACGCCTACGCCGACGAGGACGGCTGGCACCTGCGCGACGAGGCGCCCGACGAGCTCAAGGAGGAGCTTGCCGAGTGGCGCCGCGAGATGGCCGAGGCCGAGGCCGAGGGAATCTGCGTCTAGCTCCGAAACGCTCCGAACCTGCTACGACAAGCCGCCCACGGGCGGCTTTTTTCGTGCCGGGCGACACCGTCGGTACCTTCTCCCCATCGCCCGGGCATGCGCAAAAGGCCCACCTGCCCCGCCCAGAGAAGGGCGCAAACAAACCCAGGGAAGGAGAAGGACATGGCAGTCGACAACGAGCCCAAGACCGTAACCGAGGGGAACGAGCCCACCGAGCCCAAGCAGGGCGAGGAAGGAAAGGGCTCCGAGCCCATCGAGCCCGCGCAGGGCGGCGAAGGCCAAGCCGCAGGCGAGGGAGGGGTCGAGGACAAGCACGGCCATCCCGGCATCAACCGCGAGAAGTACCATCGCGACATGGCGGCCAAGGACAAGGAGATCGCCGAGCTCAGGGCGCAGGTCGCCGAGGCGACCAAGACCGAGGAGGGCTGCAAGGCCCTCGAGGAGCGCATCGCCAAGCTCGAGGCCGACCAGATGGACGAGCGCGTCACGCACAAGCTGGAGATGGCCGGGTGCCGCAACGCCAAGGCGGCCAAGGCCCTGCTCGATGACTACGACGGCGACGTGGACAAGCTCAAGGAGGCCTGCCCGTACCTCTTCTCCGAGACGAAGCAGACCGGCTCGACCGGCCTCAGGCCGAGGGGCGAGGTCGACGGCATCGACGCCAAGCTCGACCGAGCCATGGGAATCAAGACGAAGGAGTAGCCAATGGCACTGGGCGACTACGTAACCAAGTACACCGAACGGCTCGACAAGATCATCGAGCGCGAGACCCTGACCAGCGACCTCAACATGAACGGCGACCTGCTTGGCGAGTTCAGCGACTCCGGCGAGATCAAGGTGGCCACCATCGCGATGGACGGCCTCGCGAACTACGACCGCGAGACCGGCTTCGTCAAGGGCTCCGTCACCACCGGGTGGGAGACCTACAAGCTCCGCCACGACCGCGGCCGCGAGTTCGACATCGACGCCGTCGACGACGAGGAGCGCGCGGCGATCGTGTCCGCGAACGTCATGGCGGAGTTCGAGCGCACCAAGGTCATCCCCGAGGTCGACGCCGTGCGCTTCGCGACGCTGGCGGAGAACGCGGGCAACACCGTGGCGGCGGACCTCACCGCGCAGGACGCGGCCTACAAGGCCGTCGCCGAGGCCGAGGTGGCCATGGAGGACCTGGGCGCGGACCTCTCCCGCTGCATCCTCTACTGCACCTCCGCGGTCAAGCGGCTGCTCCGCGAGAACCAGAAGCAGAACTACCGCCTCGAGCAGGGGCAGAACCCCAACGAGAAGTTCCTCACGTGGGACGAGATGAAGATCGTGACCGTGCCCTCCGCGCGCTTCGCCAGCAAGGTGACGCTCAACGACGGCAAGACCGGCGGGCAGGAGGCCGGCGGCTTCGCGAAGGCCGAGGGCGGCAAGGCCATCAACTTCATGGTGGTCCACCCCTCCGCAGCCGCGGCGATCCAGCGCCACAAGAAGCTCCGCTACTTCGCGCCGGACGTGAACCAGGACAAGGACGCCCACAAGTGGCAGTTCCGCCTCTTCCACGACCTGCTCGTGTACGAGAACAAGAGGGGCCTCATCTACTGCCACACCGCCGCGGCGGCCTAGGGGGTAGGCCGTGGCAGCCCCCGAGGTGACATACGCCTACTACTCCGGCACCTACGGTGGGACGCTCGACGAGGGCGGCTTCGCGGCCGCCCTCCCCCACGCCCTCGCCGAGGTCCGCAGGCTCACGTGGCCGAACGACCCCGTCGCGCTGGGGGCGGAGGAGGCGTGGCGGCGCGCCGTGTGCGCGGCCGCCGACGTCGACGCCGCCTACGGGTGCACCGGCGGCGCCGGCGGGCTCTCGTCGATCACGACCGGGACCGTGTCCATGAGCTTCGGCGGCGGTGGCGGCGCCCCCGCCTACGACGCGGACGTGGCGCGGGCCGTCTCCGGCGAGCTCGTCGGCACTGGCCTGCTCTTCATGGGGCTGGGGTGAGCGGCGTGCGCATCCCTCCGATACCCCGCATGCTGCGCTGCGAGACCGTTGTCATCAAGAGGCAGGAGGACGCCGGATACGGCGAGCCCGTCCACATCGTCGTGGAGCGGTGCCGAATCGACCGAAGCTCCGCCCTGTCCCCCAACGACTACCAGCTGACCGCCGGGTGCTCCGCCCGCGTCTTCATCGACGCGACGGAGTACGACGGCGACCTCCTCGAGGGCGACCTCGTCGGCTTCGACGGGGAGTGGCACGCCGTGGCCAGCGTGGACCGCTGCGACCACCCCGACGGCACGGCGCACCACTGGGAGGCGGACGTCAGGTGAGCAGCAGGGTCGACGTCAGGGTGGACCTGCACGGCCTCGAGGCGCGCCTCGGCGAGGGGGCCCTGAGCGAGAAGCAGGCGGCCTTCGCCGAGCGCGTGGCCTTCGAGACGAGGGACTACGTGCCCGTGGAGAGCGGCACCCTGCAGGGGTCCGAGCCGGTCAGCAGCGACTACGAGGGCGGGACGGTCGAGTGGAACACGCCCTACGCCGCCATCGTCGAGGGGATGCCCGAGTCGAGCATCAGGAAGACCATCAACCCGAACGCCCGCGCGCACTGGCCGCAGGCGGCGAAGTCCGAGAGGCTGGGCGCCTGGCAGGACTTCGCGAGGAAGCTGATGGAGGGGTGACATGGCAGACGCCATAGACATCGTGGACCGCGCCGCGGGCGCGCTCGCCGCGGCCGGCATCGAGGTGCTCGGGCGGCGCATCGACCGGCTGACGGGAAAGGACGGCACCGTCGTGCGCATGATGCCGCCCAGGACCGTGGCGACGTACTTCGACGGCTCGCGGCGCATCGACTGCACCCTGCAGGTCATATCCAAGCGCCTGGAGGACGCGGGCGCCGCGATGGACGAGTGCGACCGGGCGGCGGACGCACTGTGCGCCGCGGACCTCTCGAGCGCCAACGGCTCCTACGAGCTCGCCGACGCCGCCGAGCCGGCCGAGAGGGACAGCGACGTCGAGGAGCTGGCCGTCGGGACCGACAGGCGCCACGTCTGGGCCGCCCGCGTGCTCGTGAGAATCATCCGCTATTAGAGAGGAGCCAGAGAATGGCAAAGAGCGACCTCGGCTTCGCGCGCAACTACGCGAACGCCCTGGAGATCAACATCACGCCCGGGGAGGCGGCGCCCACGTGGGCCATCCTGTCCCGCGGCATCACGTCCATCACGCCCTCGCCCAACGAGAGCACCGAGGACAAGGACTACTACGACGGGTACGGCGTGCCCACCACGTGCGTGCAGAGCACGCAGATCCAGTACGAGGTCGAGGGCGACCGATGCTACGGCGACCCCGCCCAGGACTACATCGCGAGCGTCGCGCTCGAGACCGGCGAGGGCCGCGAGACGCAGTTCCGCCACACCGCCGCGAACGGCGACGTCATCGAGGGCGACTGCACGCTGCTCGAGCTCGTCCCCAACTCCGGGCAGGGCGAGGCGTCCGCGATGGGCACGTTCTCCTGCACCATCTCCACGGCCGGCTCCCCGACCTACACCCCCGCGGGCAAGCTCAAGCTCCCCGAGAGGGTCGAGGCCGAGGCGGTGAGCGTCGCTGCCGGCGCGAAGGTCCGCATCGAGACCACCGTGACGCCCGCCGAGGCCAACCCCAAGTGCTTCTTCGCGTCCGGAAACACCGACGTGGCCACCGTCGACAGCGACGGCAACGTCACGGGCGTTTCCGAGGGCGAGGCCACCGTCACCGTGCGGGCCGCCTCCAAGCCGTCCGTCATGGCCAGCGTCAAGGTCACCGTCACGGCCGCCAGCCAGTAAAGCGACACCTTCCATAACCTCCGAGGCACGGGGGCGCGGGCTTGTGAGCGGCCCGCGCCCCCTTCTTCATGCCTAGCTCACGGGCAGAGAAAGGAAGGACATGGCGGTACTCAACGCGACGAGGGCCTACGAGGACGTCTACCTCGAGGACCCGGAGGAGAACCCCGACACCCCGCGCTTCCGCGTGTGGCTCGACGACCGCAGCATCGAGGAGATGCTGGGCAAGATCAAGGACGCCGTCGACCGCGCCAAGGAGATCAGCCGCAGGGAGCGCGAGGCGAAGACCGACGAGGAGCGCGCGGAGGTCAGCCGCATGATGGCCCGCCACCAGAGGCGCGTCATCTCCGCGGTCATCGGGGCGGACGGCTACCGGACCGTGCTCGAGTGGATGGGCGGGGGCGAGGCCGTCGACCCCGAGACGCACATCCGCCAGATCGGGGAGGTGTACGGGGCGCTCCTCAGCATGGTGGCCCGGAAGGCGACGAGCCAGCAGCTCCGGGAGTGCGGCCTCTACCTGACCGAGCAGAACCGCCGGAGCGGCGCCGCGACCCGGGGCGGGCGCCAGCGGTTCAAGGACGCCAACGGCGGGAGCGACGGCAAGAAGAAGCGCCGCAAGTGATAGCCACCGACCTCACGACGAGGCGCGTCGAGCTGCCCGACGGGGGCAGGGCACTGCCCTACGAGTGGGAGGGCGAGACCGTCCTCGTGAGGGACGACGCCGAGACCGTGCTCGAGTGCATCTCCCTGCTCCGGGACGAGGACGCCCCCGCGGAGGAGAAGTCGCGCAGGTTCATGGGGCTCTTCTTCGATGACTGGAGGGACGCGTACGCGGCGTGCGACTACGACCCGGCCAGACTCGGCCGCCTCATAGAGGACGCCGTCTGGGACGTCTGCGGGCTCGACGTCAGGGGCGACAGGCAGCACGACCGGCCGCTCTGGGACCCGGTCGAGGACGCGGCCATCATCCGCACGAGCCTCAGGCAGGCCTACGGCATCGACTGGGACGAGGTGCGCGACCAGGTCAGCTTCGCCGAGTTCGTCGCCCTCGTCGGCGGCGTGCCGCGGGACACCCCGCTCGGCATGGCCATTCACTACCGCAACCCGAGGACGAGGTCCAAGCCGACGAAGAGGAACGCGAACCGCAAGGAAATCGAGGAGTGGGAGCGCCTGCACAGGGCTCTCGCGCTCAGGGGCCGTAGCTCACGCGGCGCTGGCGAGAAGGGACAGTCGGACGGCGCGATGCGCGACGCATTCGCCGCCCTCAAGCGCGCAGCGAGGTGAGCATGGACGGGTCCGTAATCATCAAGGCGGTGCTGGACACCGCCGACGTGACCAAGGGCGTCAAGGGGATAAAGGACAGCCTCGACGGGGTCTCCTGGGACGGCATCAAGAAGGGCGACGACGCCGCCCAGAAGCTGTCCGGCTCCCTCAAGGCCGCGGGCAAGGCCACCACGGTAGGCCTCACCGCGCCCATCGTGGCGGCAGGCACGGCGGCCATGGCCACGGCCTCGTCCTACGAGCAGGCGACGGCCAAGATCCAGAGCGCGCTCGGCCTCACCGCCGAGGAGGCCGAGCGCCTGGGCGACGTCGGAGCGGACATCTACGAGGCGGGCTTCGGCGAGTCCCTGGACGCCGTCTCCGACGCGCTCATCACCGTGCGCCAGAACCTCGGGGACCTCAACGACGCGGACCTCTCCTACGTGACCGAGGGCGTCATGACGCTCTCCGACACGCTGGGCATGGACACGACCGAGAGCATCCGCGGCGTGAGCGCGCTCATGGAGGGCTTCGGGCTCAGCGCGCAGGAGGCCATGGACCTCTTCGTCTCCGGCGCCCAGAACGGCCTCAACTACTCCGACGAGCTCGGCGACAACCTCGCGGAGTACGGGCCGCGCTTCGCCCAGATGGGCTTCTCCGCGAGCGAGTACTTCTCCATCCTGCAGGCAGGCGCCGACAACGGCGCGTACTCGCTGGACAAGGTCAACGACTTCCTGAACGAGTTCCAGACCTCGCTCAGCGACGGCCGCATGGACGAGCCCATCGGCAAGTTCTCCCAGTCCACCCAGGAGCTCTTCCAGAGTTGGAAGGACGGCGGCGCCACCGGCCAGCAGGTCTTCGAGGCCGTCCTCGGCGAGCTCTCCAAGATGCCCGACGGCTACGAGAAGGCCCAGATAGCCTCCGAGCTGTGGAGCAGCCTCGGCGAGGACAACGCCATGGGCATGCTCGACAGCCTGGCCGGCGTCGAGGACAAGTACGGCGACGTCGCCGGCGCCGCCGAGGAGGCTGGCAACGCGGCCTCGGACACCTTCGCGGGCAAGATGCAGACCGCCATGCGCGAGCTGCAGGGCGCCATCGAGCCGCTGGGCCAGCCGCTGCTCGACATCGCCTCGAGGGTCGCCGGCGTCGTGCAGGCCTTCGGCGAGTGGTTCGCGGGCATCGGCACGGGCGGGCAGACGGCGGTGCTCGTCATAGCGGGCATCCTCGCCGCGGTTGGCCCGCTCCTGTCCGTCGCGGGCAACCTCGTGACCGTCATCCCGGCGATTCAGACCGCGCTGAGCGGCGCCGCGACCGGCGCCGGCCTGTTCAGCGGCGCCGGCACGGCGCTCTCCGGCGTCATGACCGCCCTCAGCGGGCCCATCGGCATCGTCATCGGCGTGGTGGCCGCGCTCGCGGCGGGCTTCGTGTACCTCTGGAGCACGAGCGAGACCTTCCGGAACGGCGTCATGGGCGTCTGGGAGACCATCCAGACGGTCTTCGGCCAGCTCGCCGAGTGGTTCATGACCAGCGTGGTCACGCCGGTCGTGGAGTACTTCACGAGCCTGCAGGGCCAGCTCCAGGCCATCTGGGACGGCATCGCGGGGCTCGTCGACGCCGCAGTCAACGCCATCGCGAGCGTCATCCAGAGCGTGCTCGGGGCGGTCGCGTCCTTCATCAGCTCGAACATGGGCACCATCCAGGCCGTGTGGGAGTCCGTGTGGGGCGCGATCTCCGCGTACGCCTCGACCATCTGGGCGAACATCCAGACGGTCATCAACACGGCCCTGGACGTCATACAGGGCGTCATAGACGCGGCCACGGCCATCATCCAGGGCGACTGGGAGGGCGCCCTCAACGCCATCGCGGGCGTGGCCGAGAGCATCTGGAACGGCATAGCGGACTTCCTGAGCAACACCCTGAACGGGATGGCCGACGTCGTGTCCAACGTGCTGGACGGCATCTCGACCACGGTGTCGGCCGCCCTCGACGCCGTCGCCGGGTTCTTCCGCGACAAGTTCGGCGAGGCGGGGCAGGCGGTCTCGGACGCCATCAACACGGCGAAGAACGTGGTCAAGGGCGGCCTCGACGCCATCAGCGGGTTCTTCTCCGGCCTGCACATCGAGTTCCCGCACATCAACCTCCCGCACTTCACCATCAGCGGCAGCTTCTCGCTCATGCCCCCGAGCGTCCCGCACATCGGCATCGAGTGGTACGCGAAGGGCGGCGTCTTCAACGGTGCCAGCGTCATCGGCGTCGGCGAGGCCGGCCCGGAGGCGGTCGTGCCGTTCAACAAGCGCGGCGCCCAGCCGCTCGCCGAGGGCATCGCCGACGCCCTGGGCGGAGGGCGCGGGGGCGACACGTACGTGACCATCAACCTGCAGGCGACCGTGCGCGAGGAGGCCGACGTGGACAAGATCGCGCGGAGGATCGCCGAGATGGTCAAGACGCGTAGGAGGGCGATGGGCACGGCATGAGCGGGGGAATGGTCTACAACGGGTTCGACTTCTCGCCCTACCTGCGGGTGAACCCGCACCGCGGGCTGCTGCCGCCCACCTCGGTGGAGACCGAGGCGGTGCCGGGCCGGGACGGGTCCCGGCTCGTCTCGGCCCGCCTCTCCGAGCTCACGATCGCCGTGGACGTCTCGCTCAGGGGCCGCGCGCGAGACGACGCCGCGGAGCTGAGGCGCATGCTCGCCTCCGCGCTGTGGTCACCGGAGCCGGCCCCGCTCGTGCTGCCGGACGACCCGGGGCGCTACCTCATGGCGGTCGTCGACGGGGAGACCGAGCTGTCGAACCTGTGGGCGACCGGGGAAGCGACAATAACCTTCCGCTGCCCGGACCCCGTGGCCTACGGCTCCGGGCGCGAGGAGGACATGACGACCTCGCTGGTCGTGACCGGAGGGGGCACGTACCCGTCCCGACCCGTCATCGTCGCGCGCCCCGGCAAGGGCGACCACTACCGCGTGACGAACGAGGCCACCGGGGAACTCATCCAGGTTGACATGCCCTTCACGGGGACCGGCGACCAGGTGCTCACGATCGACTGCGCCGCGCGGCACTGCGAGGTCAACGGTGCGAGCGCGGACCCCTACGTGACGCTCGCGAGCTCCTACTTCGAGCTCTCGCCTGGGACCAACCGGCTGTCCGCGTCCGAGGGGAGCGCGACGGTGAGGTGGACGGAGAGGTGGCTGTGATGAGGCTCATCCTATTCGACAGGTGGGGGGCTCAGCTGCGCACTGTCACCGACGTCTCGTCGGTCACCTGGGCCGAGGAGCTGAACGGCGAGGACACCCTCGAGATCGTCACGGGCTGCGAGCTCGTCAAGGGCGAGCGCGTCGTGTGGTGCGACCGCCAGGGGCTCTGGCACGAGCACACTGTCGCGAGCGTCACCGTTGAGCACTCCGGCGGGGCCCCAGCGTATGCCGCAACGTGCGAGAACAGCATCAGCGAGCTGTACGGGGACTGGGTCGCCGACAGGCGGCCGAGCGGGTCCGCCGCGCTCGCCCTGAGCGCCGCGCTCGAGACGAGCAGGTGGGAGGTCGGGGAAGTCACCGTCGAGGGGTCGCACTCCGTGAGCCTCTACCGTACGTCGGCGCGCGAGGCGGTCCAGGCTGTCGTGGAAAAGTGGGGAGGAGAGCTGTCCACGACCATAGTCGTGTCAGGCGCGGAGGTGGTCGCGAGGCTAGTCAACCTCACGCGCCGCGGGTCGGACAACGGCAGACGCTTTACGTACGGGCACGACATGTCGAGCATCAGGCGCACGGTCGACGCCGGCGACGTGGTGACCGCACTCTACGGGTTCGGGAAGGGCGAGGAGGTCGGCGACGGCCACGGACGCGGCATAGACTTCGCCGACATCAACGGAGGCCGGCAGTACGTCGAGGACCTCGACGCCCTCGAGCTGTGGGGGCGCCCGGACGGCGAGGGCGGGAAGGCCCACGTCTTCGGGAAGTTCGAGGCGCAGGACTGCGACGACCCAGCGGAGCTGCTGGAGCTGACCGAGGCGGAGCTCGACAGACGCAAGGAGCCCAGGGTCTCGTACGAGGCGAGCGTGGCAATCTTCGCAAGCTACGGGTACGACTTCTCCGGGGTCGCGATCGGCGACGACGTGGCGCTCGCCGACGACGCGGACGGCGTGAGCTTCAGGGCGAGGGGGCGCGTGACACGCCTCGTGCAGGACCTGCTCGACGGCGGGCGTCCGACGGACCTCACCATCGGGAACATCGTCGAGGGCGTCGACGGCATCCTCGCGGGGCAGTACGCGGACCTCAGGTCGCTCGTGGAGCGGGCGACCGGGTGGGACGTCGCGGCCTACACGCCGAGCCCCTACATCCAGCAGATCATGGACGGCCTCAACCGGGTGTTCGACGCGGGGGCGAGCTACGTGTACCAGTCGCCGAGCCAGGGCGTCATCGTCGCATCGGTGCCCCTCGACCCCAGCGACGGGACGCCCGTCTCCCTGCCCGCCTCCGCCATCCAGCTCAAGGGCGGCGGGTTCCGCATCGCGAACAGCCTCAAGGGCGACGGAAGCTGGGACTGGAGGACCTTCGGCACCGGCGACGGATTCGTCGCAGACTGCATCGTGTCGGGTAACCTCCTCGCGGACCTCATCACGACGGGCACCATCACCGACCGCGCCGGGACGAACTACTGGGACCTCGACAGCGGGGAGTTCCGCCTGTCGGCGGGCGCGACCGTGGGCGGAGATACCGTGCAGGAAATCGCGAGCGCAGCCGCCGACTCCGCCCTCGACAGCGCCAACGCCTACACCGACGCGCTGGACCAGAGCCTCGACCAGGAGGCCGTCTTCGACCGGCTCACGGGCGGGGGCGAGACGCAGGGGATATACCTCACGGACGGAAGGGTCTACGTCAACGGGACGTTCATAAGGAGCGGCACCATCGACGCGAGCCTCGTCAGGGCGGGAACGATCAGCGACGCCGCCGGAAGCAACTTCTGGGACCTTGAGACCGGCGAGCTCTCCATGTCGGCGGGGGCCACTCTGGGAGGAAAGACCGCCCAGGAGTACGCGGACGGCGCCCTCTCCGACGCGATGGAATACGCGGACGAGGTGGGGAGCTCCGCCCTCGACAGCGCCAACGCCTACACCGACGCGCTGGACCAGAGCCTCGGCCAGGAGGCCGTCTTCGACCGGCTCACGGGCGGGGGCGAGACGCAGGGCATCTACATGACGGACGGAAACCTGTACCTGAACGGATCGTTCGTGAGGTCGGGCACGCTGGACGCCAACCTCCTGCGCACGGGAAGGATACAGGGCAGGTCCGGGAGCAGCTACTGGGACCTCGACACCGGCGAGCTACAGCTCGACTTCGCCCCCGAGGGGATGGTCACCGAGGACTGGGTGAGCGAGCAGATCGGGGACGCAAGCAGCTCGCTGAGCGCGCAGCTGAGCTCGCAGATAAGCAGCGTCAACGGGAGGATAAACAGCACGAACGCGACCGTCTCAAGCCTCAGCGGGAGGGTGACCACGGCCGCGAACAACGCCAGCTCCGCGAAGTCGAAGACGGACCGCATCACCTTCACCTCGGACGGCATCAGGGTGACGGGCACGAGCGGGACACAGAGGACCGTCGCCACCTACAACTCCGAGGGGATGATCTACGACAGCAACCTGGCAGGAATCGCGACGAGGAACGCCAAGTTCACCATCAAGGACTGGGGAATCGTCTTCCAGGGGGAGGGCAACGAGAATTCGGACATCCAGTTCTGGGTCTCGAGGAACAGCGACGCGTTCCTTATAAAGTGCCCGAGCTTCGAGTTCCAGGGCGACGCGAACGGCGTCTATCACAACGGCAGGAAGCTCGCTTTCGCATGAGAGCGGCAGAGGAAAGGGGTCTTAACGGGATGAAGCTGAACGGAACCATCAATGTGGAGGGGTTCTTCCAGGAGGGGGACCGCACCTGCATCGAGGTGTCGGGTGCCACGCTCGCGGAGGCGTCCGCGCTCGACGGCCAGACCCTCGAGGTCACGCAGGATGGAGAGGGCGTGCTGATCCTGTCCGGGTACACGATCTCTCTCATCGAGAAGGCGGGGGGCGGGAGCCTGAGGATCTGGTGCGACCGGTCGCTGCCGGACGCGACGAGGGAGACGATCGAGAGCCTCGAGAGGAGGGTCTCCGAGGCCGAGGCGAAGGCCGAGGAGGCGGCGGAGATCGCGTCCCAGGCAGGCACGGACCCGCAGGTGCGCGCCGCGGCGGCGATGTACGCCAACGCCACGCCCCTCACCAACACCCAGCTCACCTCCTTGCACGGCCTCATCGAGGAATTCGTGCCCGGGCGGTCCTACGAGAAGGGCCTCGTGCGCAGTTACGAGGGCGCCTTCTACCGCATGGCCAAGGACATAGACGCCCAGACCTCAACGACCTACCAGCCAGGTGCCGGCACCGAGAGCCTCTACACCCTCATCGACCTCGCACCCGACGGAACCCGCGTGTGGCACATGCCCACCTGCGCGGAGGACGGCTTCGTCGAGGGCGAGAGGGCGCACTACCCGGACGCCGACGGCCCCGTGTACGTCTCGATGCGCGACGGCAACACGAGCGAACCCGCCAAGGACGAGTGGTGGGCGCTGGCGGAGGGAGGCGATGCGCGATGATAACCCACAGCATCTCCCTCGACGTGCGGAAGAGCCCCTCGGGCATCCCTCCCCAGACCATCGTCCGAGTCGGCGACGTCGGCACCCAGGTGATAGAGGCACGCCTGACCCGCGATGGAGAGCAGTACTCCCCCGACGGGGCGTCCGCCCGCCTCGACATCCTCCACGCGGACGGCTCGTGGGCCCGATGCGAGGCCAAGGTCGACGGGGACAGGCTCTCGTGCACGCTCCCGCCCGCCGCCGTCTCCGTCCCCGGGCTCTGCAGGCTGGCGTACTTCGTCATCGTCTGGGGGCCTGACAAGGAGGAGTCGACAGAGGGCTTCCAGCTGTGGGTCCTCGGGGCCGTAGACCCCAGCGGCGCCGAGGCCAAAGCCTACGACGACCAGCTCACGAGGCTCTACGCCAGGTGGTCGGAGTACGAGGCCGAGGCGAGGCTTTCCGAGGGGGCGCGGGCCTCCGCCGAGGAGGAGAGAGCCTCCGCCGAGGGACAGCGGGCGTCCGCAGAGGAGGCCCGCGCCGCCGGAGAGAGCGCCAGGGCCAAGGCGGAGGAGGCCCGCTCGTCGGCGGAGTCCGGGCGCCTGGAGGCGGAGAGGTCCAGAGCCTCCGCAGAGGAGGAGCGCGCTGTCAGCGAGTCATCCCGACGGAAGTCAGAGAGCGCACGCGCGTCCGCAGAGGAGGCGAGGGCCTCAGCCGAGAGGTCCAGGGCGAGCGAGTTCTCCGAAATGAGGGAGAGTGCGCAGGAGGCGGCAGAGGCCGCGACGAGAGCAGCCGCGGAGGCCGACGAGGCAGCAGGGACGGCGTCGGCCGCAGCGACTGGCGCCCTCGAGGCCGCGGAGGCAGCGACGGCGGCCGCCGGCATGGTCTCCCAGGACCGGACGATATTCCTGAGCTATGAGACCGTCGGCGACGTCGACTACCTGACACTCACGGACGAGAGCGAGGACTGACATGGCAAGCAAGACCCACATCATGAGCGACGAGACCGGGCAGCGCATCGCGTCCGCCCTCGAGGCGATGGCACGCGGGTCCCTGCTCACCTACGACGAGGAGGCGGGCGAGTACGCGGGCGTCGACCAGTGGCTGCGCTCCATGCGCGACGGGCGCATCTACAGCGTCAAGATGCCGACCGGCAGCGCCGTGGCGTGCGTGAAGGCCGACGCGAACGCGGGCGTGGCCGTCCCGACGCCCGGCACCAACTCCGCGGCCGCCATCGACCCCTATGCGGCGCTCGCCCCGTTCTTCCACATCGACTGCAATGCCGCGGTTGACCCGGACGGCGTGCCGCACATCACGGCCATCTCCGGCGACGGCATGTTCGCCCGCACGGGCGGAAACGGCAACGTGTGGGTGCTCGCGCCCGTGCTCTTCTGGAAGATCGCGGACGATGATGACGGCGCGTACACGGTCATCTCCATCTCGGACACGCAGCTCCCCGGCTTCTCGCCGCAGCCCGGCGCCATGCTTCCGGACGGCAGCCTGCGACCGTGCATGATCTACGCGAAGTACGCCCTCTCGACCTACGGCGGCGAGGCGGCGAGCGTCTCGGGAGCGCAGCCGCGCACGCGCGACGTGTCCCACAACGCGCTCATCACCATCTGCAAGACCGCATCCACGGGCTACAGCGGTCGCAGCATCGCCGACGACTGGTACCTCAAGGTCATGTTCCTGATGAAGTACGCGACCAAGAACAGCCAGAGCGTCTTCCAGGGCTGCACGAGCTACAGCGCCATCAAGCCGGTGACCGTGGCCTCCTCCAACCTGGCGCGCGTCATCGTGGCCAAGGGCCACGGCTACCTCGCCGGCAGCGCCGTGATGATCGGCACGCAGAACACCGACCGAGGAAACGCCGCGGCGCACGACGTGCTCGACTACGGCGTCATCACGCGCGTAGAGAGCCACGACGAGAGCAACGACAGCCTCGTCCTCGACCGCGCGGCGACCACCGCCGTGGGCAACTACGTGCTCACCGCGCCGTGGCCCACGGGCTGCTGCGACGGCGTGCAGGGCGACGGCTCGCCCACCTCGCGCACGAGCGGCAAGGAGCCCTTCGTGCTCCAGGGCATCGAGACTGCCATGGGCATGTACGAGGTCATGAGCGGCGTGGCTCTCAGGTACGACGGGGAGACGTGCAACGTCATGGTGCTGCACGACACCAAGAAGGAGGCGTCGAGCATCAGCGCCGACTACGTCGACACCGGCATAGACCTGCCCGTGGCGGCCACGGAGGGCTGGAAGTACCCGCTGAGGCTGTCGAACGCGAAGGGCATGCTCGTGGGAACCGGATTCGGTGCGTCCACGACCACCGGCATGTGCGACGGCACCTACACGCACGCGCAGGCCACCAACGCGGAGCGAGAGTTCCACTCGCTGGGCAACTTGAACAACGGCTCGAACGCGGGCCTGTGGTACGTCAACGGCAACAACGCCCTCTCGACGGCCAGGTGGAACATCGGGTCGCGCCAATCTGGTTGACATGCGCCTCGCTCTCATTACGCCGCGTCTACCCGCGCCGACCCCACGAGGGCGAGGCAGCGGGCATGCCTCGTCAACCGACGGAAATGGCCACGACCACCGGGCTAGTAGCTTGCGAAAACTCGGACGGCAACCAGAGAGGTGAACCGGTCGGAATGAAGACGTACTGCAGGGGCCTCGCGATAGACCGAGCCATCGTGGAGGAGGCGTACCGCGAGTGGTGCGAGGCCCCTGCGGGCAAGAAGAACGCGTGGCGCGTCGCGCAGGAGCACGGCAGCGCCGCGAACCTCATAGACGAGGTGGCGCGCGAGATCGCGGAGCGCCGCCTCGCGTTCGAGCCCATCCACCGCTACGACCACATAGAGCCGACGAACGGCAAGGTGCGCACCATCGGCGTGTCCTCCGTGAAGCAGCAGCTGGTCGATTACGTCGTAGTCCACTGCTGCGCCGACTTCCTCAAGGCGCGCGCGGGCCACTACCAGGCTTCGAGCGTAAAGGGAAAGGGGGCGACCTTCACCATGCGGACCGTACGAAAATGGGTGACTGGGGGGGGTCCCCGCTTCTTCGTCAAGATGGACGTGCGGAAGTGCTACCCATCGACCAGGCACGACGTCGTGCTGGGGATATTCCGCAGGTACGTCGCATCTCCTGACGTGCTCTACTGCATCGAGTCGCTCCTCGCCACCTACACGGGCGGCGGCCTCGAGATCGGCAGCTACTTCTCGCTGCGCGCCGAGCAGCTCGTGCTCTCGTTCGCGTACCACCACGTCGAGGGGCTGCACAAGGAGAGGCGTGGAAAGAAACGGGCGCTGGTTGCGCACCAGCTGTGGTACATGGACGATGTGCTGCTGATGGGCAACGACAAGCGCGACCTCAAGGCCGCAGCCCGCTCTCTTGAGAGGTACATGAGGAGCGAGCTGGGTCTTGAGCTCAAGCCGTGGAAGATATGCCGCGTCGGCGAGGACGAGCCCATCGACATGGCGGGATAAGTCGTGCGCCCCTCACACGTCGAGGTGCGCGCCGGCACGTTCCTGCGCGGCATGCGCGCGTTCAGGAGATTCAGGCGCAAGCCGGGGCTGCGCCGCGCGAGGCGCGTCACGAGCTACATGGGCTACTTCAAGCACGCGGACTGCGACGACCTCATGGCCAGGAACGACATGCACGCTACGATGCGGGCCGCAAGGCGGTACGTATCGAGGAGCGCGCATGCAAAGGACAGTATCGGCGACACCGCTCGAGGCCGTTAAGATCGAGCAGCGCCCGGACGGGCAGGCGGACGTCTGGCTCCGCAAGAACATCCAGCAGGAGGAGGCGACACCGGAGGACGGCGGCGAGCCGTACGTGCGGTACACGGCCGACGAGGTCCACCTTGTCAAGGCAGTCACGCAGGAGGAGGCCGAGGCGTCCTTTGACGGGCTGTGGGACGAGGCCGCGGCCGCGGAGACCCCACAGGACGAGCGCATCAAGGCACTCGAGGCCGTCGCCAGGGACTTCTCAGCAGCCGCACGGCAGCTCCCTCAGATCAGAGCCGCGGCCTCGCTATCGGTGAGAGCAACGGCCACCACACTCACCGACTCGCAGGTGGCCGCGGTCTCCTCGCTCCTGCGCGAGTGGGGCGTCGGCGAGAGCTTCGAGGCCGGGGAGCCGTTCCAGCACGAGGGGCGGACGTACCGGGCGTCCCGGGCGTTCACCGGGCAGGCTCAGTACGAGCCCGGCGGCCAGGGGCTGGAGTCCCTCTTCTACGAGATCGAGATAGCGCCGGACGGCATCGTCGTGTGGAGGATGCCGACGGGCGGGCACGACGCCCCGAAGATAGGCGAGAGGCGCCACTACCCGAACGCCGAGGGGCCCGTGTACGTCTCGATGCGCGACGGCAACACGAGCGTGCCCGGAACCGACGAGTGGTGGAAGCTAGCGGAGTAGCGAGCCGGCGGCGCCCGCTCGACACGGGGCGATGGCGCGCCAAGTCACGTACGAAAGGACGGCACATGGACCCGTTTCTCTCCCAGCTGCTAATGACCGGCGCCACCTCAGCCGTGGGCATCGTCGTCGGGTGGGTCCTCGGCGGAATCAAGGGCGCCGCCAGGGAGCGGGCGAAGGACCGCGAAGAGGCCCTGAGGGCGCGGGAGGAGGCGCGCCGAGAGGCGGCGGAGGACCGGGCGACCACACGCCGCATCCTCAAGACCCTCCTCTACTGCCGCCTGGCGGACATGCACAGGCGCTACGTGGTCGACGGGACACCCTGCACCCCTGCGGACAAGCAGGAGGCCGAGGAGGTCTACCTCGAGTACCACGACGCCCTGGGCGGCAACGGGTCGGGCACACAGCTATACAGCGAAATCATGGCCGCGCACGTGGCCTAGCAGTCGAAAGGAGTACATATGGACGAGCCAATCACCAAGGGAATCCCGGAGGAGGCCGGGGTCCAGGACTACCCGAGGTACGTCCTGCCCTCGGCGGTCTACCTCTCCCTCAAGTGGGTCGCGCTGCTCCTCCTCCCGCTCGTCGCGACCGTCTACCAGGCCCTCGCGGGGGTATGGGGGCTCCCCATGGCCGGGGAGATCGGCCAGACCTGCAGCATCGCGGGGCTCGCAATCGGCGCGCTCATCGGCGTGTCCGAGTTCAAGAACGTCGTGAGCAGATAGGGAGGGGACATGGCGCTGAGAGGAATCGACATCGCGAGCCACCAGGCCGGCCTCGACGTAGCGTCGGTCGACGCCGACTTCGTCATCGTAAAGGCGACGCAGGGGACTGGGTACACCAACCCCTACTGCGTGAGATGGGTGGAGGACGCGCTCGCGCTCGGGAAGTGCGTGGGAGTCTACCACTACATCGGCGGGCAGGGGGCCGTCGCCGAGACCGACTTCTTCATCGACAGCGTCGCTAACTGGGTCGGTCGCGTGATGCTGTGCCTCGACTGGGAGAGCTACCAGAACAGCGCGTGGAGGGACGAGGCCTACCTCGAGCAGTGCATCAGGCGCGTCATCGAGCGGACCGGCATCCCCCCGATGGTCTACTCGTCCCAGGCGGCCCCGTTCCCGTGGGACCTGTGCGACAGGTACAACTGCGGCCGGTGGGTCGCCCAGTACGCGAGCATGGACGCGACGGGGTACCAGGACGCCCCGTGGAACGAGGGGGCGTACTCGTGCGCCATCCGCCAGTACACGAGCGCCGGGCGCATCGCCGGGTGGTCGGGCAACCTCGACCTCAACAAGTTCTACGGCGACCGCGAGGCATGGGACGCCTACTGCGGAAAGGCCACAGAACCAGCGCCCGAGGAGCCCGAGGCCGACCCCAAGCCCCCGCTGCCCGACGCCATCAGGCAGTACGTCGACCTGGACAGCGAGGCGTGGTACGTCGGCGCCGTCGAGGAGGCGGTCACCAGGGGGTTCATGACGGGATACGACGCCACGCACTTCGGCCCGACCGACCCCGTGACGCGGGCCCAGGCCGTCTGCGCGATCGCCCGCGCAGCCGACGCGCCCATGGACGCCCCGTTCTCCGACGTGGTCGCCTCGCCCTACTACTACGAGGCGATCGAGTGGGCGAAGGAGACGGGCGTCGTGAACGGGGACATGGGCGAGTTCCGGCCCGAGGACCACGCGACGCGCGCGGAGGTCGCGTGCTTCCTGTGCAACTGGCGGGACGGGCTGGCCGTCGGCGAGCCAACCGGCTACCCCGACTGGGAGGAGGTTCCCGACTGGGCGCGCAACGCGGTCGCATGGGCGGTCGAGCAGGGCGTCCTCTCCGGAAGCGGCGGCAGGCTGCTGCCCAACGCGACGTGCTCCAGAGCCGAGTGCGCGGCGATGATCTCGAACCTGCTGTAGGCAAACGAAAGAGGGCCCTCGCTTGGAGGGCCCTCTTCTTAATGCGCGAACCTGCCCACTATCACGAACCCGCCTCTTATCGGGTATGCGCGCAGGTGTTCGCGCAAGTCCTGTCTGGTGGCCGATGCGCTAGTGGCTGCGAACTCGCCCGCATCAGGCCCGCCGCCATCGGGTGGCCCGTCACCGCGAGGTCCGCCGAGCCTGCCCCCGTCCATGACGAACTCGACGCGCAGCTCGTCAGTCCATCGGTCTATGACCACGCGGCTAACGAAGGTCGTCAGAACGGCCTCTGTCTCGCGGGCGGCCGCGATCTCACGCACCCAGAACACGACCTGCTCGCGCTCGAGCATCGGCGCCGCCTTCTCCAGCTCGACGAGCTCCGCCTCTATCTCGACGCGTTCCTCCACGAGGCTGTCGAGCTTCCTGGCGACGGCGTCCGTGGCGCCGGTCCTCGCGGCGAGGTCGACCATGCGCTCCTGCTCGCGCGCGTTCTCCGCAAGCCTTCCGCGCAGAAAGTCCATCGCCGCTATGTCGTCGGCCAGCACCTTCTCCTGGTCCTCAAGGACGAGGTCGGCCACGGCCTCGGCGGCCCCGGGCTGCCTTAGGTACGCCCGCACCTGCCTCATGACGGCCCCCTCGACCAGCTCCCTGCGCACGAGGTGTCCGGTCTCGACGCATCGGTAGTACGCGAACTTCCGACCGCTCTTGCCGTATCCGCTGCTCCCGCGGTAGGAGTTCCCGTCGGGGTCGAAGAGCTTCCCCCTGAGCAGGTAGGTCTCCAAGCTCCTCCCCTTCCTCACCCTGTTGGCCAGTCGGCGCTGGACCCTCTCGAACTGAGCGCGGTCGACGATGGCGGGCATGCCACCCTCCACGCGGACGTCCCCGTAAGAGTAAATTCCGGCATACTTCTCGTTCCGAAGCATGCGGGACACGTCCTGCAGGCGGAACGGCCTGCCGCGCCTCGTCCTCCACGGCCTTATGGCGTCGAGGATCTGCTGGAAGTCGCACCCCCTGTCGTACATGTCGAACATGGTTTGCACCATGGGGGCCTCGCGCTCGTTCACGTGATAGTAGCCGTCCGCCCCGTTGTCGAATCCGTAGAGGCTCACGCCGTTGTGCTTCATCTTGAGGGCGTTGCCACGCATTCCGCGCCGGACGTTCTCGGCGAGGTTCGCGCTGTAGTACTCCGCCATTCCCTCGAGCACGGCCTCCAGGAGGATGCCGTCCGGGCCGTCCTCTATGTGCTCGGTGGCGGACACGACGCGCACCCCGTTGCGCTTCAGCTTGTTCTTGTATATCGCGCTGTCGTATCGGTTGCGGGCGAAGCGGTCGGTCTTGTAGACGTAGACGCGCGTGAACCACCCGCGCGCGCTGTCCGCGACCATCTCCGCGAAGGCGGCGCGCCCGCTAGTCGACGTGCCGGAGGTCGCCCTGTCGGCGTAGACCCTCACGATGTGGTCGCCGTTGCGCTCGGCCTCCTCGGTGCACACGCGCACCTGGTCCTCTATGGACTCGCTCCGCTGCTTGTCCGACGAGAAGCGCGCGTAGATAGCGGCCTCTGCCATATAATGTCATCGCCTCCCCGCTCGCGGGTGGGTACTTATCTCAGGGCCTCGCGCGGGGTTGCCGCCCATAACGCGCGGGGCCTTCGTCCATCTCTGATAAGAATGGACCCGTCAAACGGGCATAATGGCACCAGCCCCGGGCTCAGAGCTCGAGGCGTGGCCTGTCTCGGAGCCGAAATCCGGGGCCTTCTCTCTGTTTCGTTTCCCAGTTAAGCGGTCGCGAGCTCGCGCTGCTCGTCGCGCGAGTTGATCGCCCCTCGTATGACTCTCGCCCAGAACGGGTCCACGTTCCTGAACGACGTGCACCGGCGCATGGAGTCGAGGCCGAGGCTCAGCGCCATGCGGCCGAACACCTCGTCCGCAAACGAGCTCGTCACGGTCTTCACGCCTTCGAAGTCGAACACGGCGGGAATCTGCAGCGAGTGCGTCTCGGACATGATGCGATCGTAGGCAGCACGACCGGAAACACGGGTGCCCAGAACGGGCCCGAACTCCCTCATCATGATTACCTTCATCTTGTCCTCCTACTGCGCCACGGGCACCCTCACAGAATACGGGCAGGTTGTGAATATTGTGTGTATCCCCAAAATCTACCATAGCAGGTCGTCTTCCCCGTAGTGTCGGCCCTCAACGGCATCGAAGTAAATCGGACGCGGCTGACCGTCGTCCCAGATGTCGGACTCCAGCACCTCGTCCCCGACGTTCGGCACTCTCAAGACTATGACCGTCCCCGGGTAGAAGAGGCCGCCCATCTGCTCCCTGCCGCCGTCGTGTATGTGAATCGCGATGTCCCCAGAGATCGCCCACAGATGACCACCAAGCCGCTCCGCGAGCCTCGCCGGGTAGGAAAGCCCGAGCCCACGGCCGACCTGGTTGCTGCCGGTAACCGGCCTGCCCACCCACTGGCCCTTCTTGGCTTCGAACGCTGCGAGCATCCTCTCCCAGCCGGTCATGAAGGCGTAGTCGGGATTCTCCGCCATCGACGTCGGTATCCCGATGCCGCTATCCGCGACGCAGAGCTCCACGAACCCCTGGCCGCCGTAGTACTGCGCGCACGCCATTCCCGGAGACCTCGCGAACGAGTGTTGGACCACGTTGTCGATAACCTCCGTAACGGCGAGGTTAAGCATGTTGGACGCGCTCCTGTGGAGCATCGTATTCGCAGAGACGACCTCCTCGAGCCTGCTCGCTATCCCGCCGGGGTCTGCCTCGGACTCGTCTATCGGAATCTTCGTCAGAGGGACGAACCGGTTCTCGGGATCATGGCGAGAGAAGTCCTCCTCCGCCCGCATCCCCAAGGTCCTGCAGTAGTCCATGCGAAGCATGTAGGACTTCGCCTGACTGTCTGGGAGCTTACATCGCTGCCTCACCCCCAGGGAGGTCCCGGCACACTGGATGCATGCGATAGCCGCCATCTGGGAGACGGAACAGAAGGTGACGTTCGACCAGTCGACGTCAACGCCTGTGCCGGCAACCGCAGGAAGGGACCCAGTGGCGCAGATGCTCATGATGGGGAAGGATTCGATGCCGAACGGCGCGTTGCGGACCCTGATGATTGGTCTGTCCATCCCCTACCCCATCTCTCCCGGAGCCTGCCACCACACCACGGTGCCGACGACGCGCACCGGCCCGTCGTCCTGCCCGAATATGAGGTCCTCGTGCTCGGAGAAGCTGTCCGCGCTCAGCATGAGCGTGCTGCTCCCCCGGTACCACCTGCGCATCACGGCCTGGTACGCCTCCGTCTCGACCACGGCTATCGAGCCGTTGGACGGCTCCCGCCCGGGGTCCACGAGCACGTGGGCGCCCTCCGGCACGACGCGGTCCATGCAGTCCCCCTCCACCACGAGGGCGAACGCCCGCGGGTGGGCCGCCAGGACGCTCGCGGGGACCTCCACGCGCACCTCGGGCGTCTCCTCGTCCGCGAGGTCGCCGGCGTGGACGCGCCCCAGCGTGAGCAGCGGGACGGTCGCCTCGCCGGAGGAGTAGACCGGGAGGGCGTTGGCGGGGAGGGCGCGGCTCTCACTCGGTTTCTTAGTGACAGGGTCAATAAGATCCATCCCGCCATCTTCAATCAGATAGCTCTTTTTCAACCCATAGCAAGCGGCCATACGCTCAATTGCGCCCATTCTGGGCTCAGCTCTGCCGTTCTCCCATTGCGAAACCGCGTTCTTCGTAACCCCCGCGACCTCAGCAAGGTCGGCCTGGGTCAAGTCAAAAATCTCGCGCAGCCTTCGGATGTTTCTGGCGATTGACACCACGCCTCCCTTCCTATGGGTTAAATCTATTTTCGATTTTAGCAAAATCTATCTTGACCGTATGGTGAAGTCTAATTACACTTATTGGCGAAAGGAGGGCAGATGAAGACGTTGCGACAAGTCCGCGAGAGCAAGGGAGTAACCAAGGCTGCCATATGTCGTCATCTGGGCATTTCAAAGCCCACATACGATGACTATGAGCAGCATCCGGAACGCATGAGAATCGAGACAGCCAAACGGTTGGCTGCGTTTCTCGGCATCAGTGTCTCAGATATTTTTTTCTACTCGAAGTGTAATTAAATTTCACTTATGAAAGGAGCAGGTTCATGACGAAAGAGGAGCGCGAGCGGGCCAAGCAGGCGCTGCTGGGACTGGCCAGGTGCGCGGTCAGCGGTCTCGTGTACGCCGTCACCTACCGCATCGCCTCCTCGGCGCTGCCAGGCTCGGAGGGAACCATCATGGCCGCGATGCTTGGCGTCTTCGCGGCGGACCTGGATTCCAGAGGCGTGGCATACGAGGGCGGCGGACGCGGCGGCAAGCACCTGCGCGCCGAGGGGGCCGACCGCCCAGACGTCGGGGCGGTCGGCGAGGGGGTCGCGGCGCGCTATCGGGAGAGGGCGCGCGGGATCTCCTAGAGGCGCAGGGACTCCACCACACGAAGGAGGCACGGCAATGAGGCTGGTGTTCATGGCGGCGCGGACAGCGTGCGCGGTCTTCCTGGCAATGGGGCTCCTGACGGGCAGCGGGGAGGTCGCCGCGATCGCCGCCTCGGCGCTGCTGGCCTGCGACGCCCAGGTCAGGGTCGCTCGCCTAGAGGAGCTGGAAGAGGCCCCAGAGCAACCCGGCGAGGGCGGAGATTCTCGTGGCCCAGTCGATTAGGTTCGCCGCCGCGCGCACGCGCTCGGACTCGCACAGCGAGTTGATCCGGGAGGCCAGGCTGACGCGCCCCATGTGCCTCGGCCGATATGTCCGCTCCTCACGTCTCATGGCGCGCACCGTGCGCGAGGTGTCGCCAGCTCGTCTACCAGCGGTTTCTCAGAGTTTCCGCAGATAGACGAGCATGTTTTGAAAACGCGAAAGTGTCCATTCGTTTCGCGTCTGCACGAAAAGAACAGAAAGGAGAACGAAGTGCCGAGCACCACCACCGACCTGCGCGAGACCACGCGCGTCACCGACGCCGTGAAGAAGCTCGCCTACCGCATGTTCGGGTTCCGCGAGTACCTGGTCCGCCCGCTCGAGGCGGACCCCGACGACCCCAGCCGCCACTGCCTCTTCGAGGTCTGCGGGGTCACGTACCGCGTGGAGGACGGCGCCATCTCCATCGACGGATGACGCCCGCGCAGAGGGCCATGTGCCGCGCGGTCCGCGAGGCCGTGGCCGAGTACTTCGAGAGCGAGGGAAACGAGAGGAGATACCAGCTATGGATGGAATCGAGAGGGAGAGGGGGCGCGCCAGAGCCTGCCAGCGTCGCGCGCGCCCCCGGACGGGCCTCGGATGGGCCCTCGGCGACATGATAGCCGAGACGGGGCGGGCGACGCCGCGGGACTGGGCCGCGCTCGCGCTCGTGGCGCTCCTGATCGTCCTGGGAGGCCTCCTGGAGGGGTCGACATGGCCGATGTAGAGCGCGCCAGGCAGATGGTGGCCAAGGCTTGCCACTGGGTCCGCCTCCACCCCGACCGCTGGCAGAGGCTCAAGGACTTCTGCGGCTACCTCATGGACGAGGGTGACCTCATCCAGCGCGGCAACGTCTACGAGCTGGCCCGCCAGTACGGGCTCGACGTGATGCTCGCGAGCGAGTTCAGGCGCGACCACAACCTGTGGAGCGTGCTGTCGCGCTACATGGTCATGGAGCGGCCCGCGCTGCTCTCGGCCATCCGCTTCCGCGAGACGCCGGTGGACGAGGTGGACCTCGTGGCCTACTGGCGCGACATCGTGGGGCCGGACGAGTTCGTGGCCGGCTCCCTCGCGGAGGCCCGGAGGGTCTGGGACGTCCAGAGGGGCGCCCGGTGACCGGCGGCCTCGTGGTGGAGGGCCGCCTCCCCTCCCTCAACGAGTACGTTGCGGCCGAGCGCGCGAACCGCTTCAAGGCCGCCGCCATGAAGCGCAGGGAGACCGAGAGGGTCCGCGACGCGGCCCTCGCCCAGGGGTGCCCGCGCTTCGAGGGGCCCGTGACGGTCCGCTTCCTCTGGGTGGAGCCCAACCGCAGGCGCGACCTCGACAACGTGGCCTTCGCCAAGAAGTTCGTGCTCGACGGCCTCGTGGCCGCCGGCGTGCTCGCGGGCGACGGCCAGAGGTTCGTGGTCGGGCTCCAGGACACGTTCGAGGTCGACCCCGCGAGGCCGCGCGTGGTCGTGGAGGTGAGGGGCGCGTGACGAGGAAGGGGGCCAGGCAGCACCCGCTCACCATGGAGGGCTACGCGTACGTGCTCGCGAACGCCGGAAGGGTGCCGGCGAGGGAGATCCGCCGGAAGCTGCGCATCACGAAGAACCAGCTCGAGTCCGCCCGCAGGAAGCTCAACCGCCAGGGGGCGAACATCACGCTCCGATGCTTCCGGTCGAGGCTCGCCCTGTGCCCGTCGTGCGGTTGCATGAGGTCGACGACGGACAACCGGTGGGGCATCTGCGAGCCGTGCCGCAGGGCGCGCCAGCTCGCCGAGATACAGGCCCGCACGGCGGAGCTCCTGGCGCGACTGCCGGAGGCCGAGCGTGCCCTCTACGCGGAGACGGAGGCGGAGACCGAGTCCATGGCCGACCCGATGCCGAGCATGCCGCCCACGAGGGGCATGAGCGAGTACCAGAGGGCAAAGGCGACGGACGAGCACGACCGCGCGATGGAGAGGTGGCTCGCGACCTACTACCGCAGGCGCGTCAAGGCCGCCCAGAAGCGCAAGGAGCGGATCGAGAAGAAGCTGAGAAATTCTCAAGAAAGTGCCCAGTTTTAGAAAACCGCAGGTAGACAGCTAGGAGGAGACATGTTCGGAATGAAGAGTAAGGTCGAGCGCGTGACCGTCACGGTGCGAGCCGTGACGCGCGACGGGCTCTGCGAGTCCGTCGCCCGCATCTGCGAGGCGTTCGACGAGGGGGCCGCAGAGGACGCGGCCAGGGCGCTCGTGTACGCGGGCGTCGGGCTCGGCGCGTGCATGATGGCCGACGAGGTGGCCAACGGCCCGACCGACGGGGACGAGCTCGCCCGCATGCGCGGGGACGTGGACGAGGTCGCCAGGATGGTCCTGGCGGCAAGGGGGGTGGCCCTCTGATGCAGACCATGGAGCTCGTGGACATCGAGGACGTCTACCCCTACGAGGAGAACGACGTCCGCATGAACCCCAGGGACGTGGACGACCCGGCGTGCCGAGAGTACATCGCGCAGCTCGCTGAGCAGTTCCGCCACAACCGCCTCAACCCGGGCCAGCCGCGCGTGCGGCCCATCCTGTACCGCGACGGCGGCATCTACCAGATCGTCGACGGCGAGTGCCGCTACGAGGCCATGAAGCTCGCCGGCACGCGAAAGTTCTACGCCGACGTCTTCGACGACCTCGCGGACGCCGAGCTCGCGCGCCAGGAGGCGGCGAAGGCCATGGTGGAGACCGACGCGAAGCGCGCTCTCACCGCCGAGGAGCTGAGCCGGGGCGTGCAGACCATGCTCGCGCTCGACGTGCCCGAGGAGGAGGCCGCCGCCTCGGCCCGCGTGGGCGCCGACGTGGTGAGGCGCGCCCGCAGGGCCTCCCGCGAGGTCGGGGACGCCGCCTACGACATGACGCTCGACCGCCTCTGCGCCATCGCCGAGTTCGAGGGCGACGAGGCCGCCGTGGCCGAGCTGAGGGACTGCCTCGCGAGGGACTGGCGAGGCGTGTACGGGCGCCTGCGCGCCAGGAGGGAGCGCGAGGAGGCCGTCGCCGGGATGGTCGAGAAGGCGCGCGCCGCGGGCGTCGAGGTCGTGGGGAGCACCCCGGAGGGCTTCGTCGCGTGCAGGACGTTCGGCCAGTACCAGGCGGCCGGCATCGACGCGTACCTCGCCGGGGAGCACGCCGGGAAGGCCGTCGCCACGGGCTACGGGCTCACCTTCCTGGAGCCCGCCGCCGGCGGCGCCGACGACGAGGAGGCCCGCTGCAGGGCCCAGGAGAAGGCGGACTTCTACGCGGCGTGGGACGGCGCCGAGAGGGCGCGCGACGCCTGGGTCGGCGAGCGCGCCGCCGACCTCTCGGGCATGAGGGAGACGGCGCGCTTCCTCGCGGCGAGGGCGGCCGAGGGCCGCGAGGCCGCCAGGTTCTCCGAGAGGACGGGGGTCGCGGTCCAGGCGACGCCCTGCCTCCTGGCCGTGGCCGTCGGCTACGAGGGCCTGCAGGTGCCGAACCAGTTCGCGGCGTGGAGCGCCGTGGACGAGGGCGACCGCGAGTACCTGTACGCGGCGGCCGCGGAGGACTTCGCCGGCCTGCTCGCGGCGATGGAGGCCGACGGGTACGAGCCGTGCGACGAGGAGAGGTCCGTGGCGGCAGTCTGCCGCGAGGTCGCGGGAGAGGGGGACGGCGATGAGTAGCGAGGTCGTCGAGGTCCAGGCCGAGGTCGTGGAGGACCGGGGTCTCTCCGTGAGCTTCACGCCCGCCGCCATCGTGGCCAACTTCGACGCGCTCGACGAGCGCGTGAGCGGGATGGTCGCGGGCTACGAGGGGGCGCGCTACGACCTCTCGGACCCGGACGCGGTCAGGCAGGCGAAGCGCGACAGGGCCTACCTGAACGGCATCGCCAAGGAGATCGACGAGAGGCGCCGCGCCGTCAAGCGCGAGTACATGCGGCCCTACGACGAGTTCGAGGCGCGCGCCAACGCCATCACGGCGAAGGTCAAGGCGGCCAGCGCCGGCATCAAGGTGCAGCTCGACGAGGCCGAGGGGAGGCGCAAGGCCAGGCTCTACGACGACCTCAGGGGCTACTACGAGGACCTGGCCGGCCTCCTGGCGCCCGTGGTCCCCTACGAGCGCATCCACGAGGAGCGTTGGCTCAACAAGACCTTCGGCGAGGCGAGGGCCCGGCAGGCCATCGACGAGAGGGTGACCAGGGTCGCGCGCGACTGGGACGCGCTCAAGGAGGGCGAGGGCTCGCCGCGCTACGAGGTGGCGGAGCGCACCTTCTTCGAGACGCTGGACCTGGGCGCCGCCCTCGCGGCGCAGCGCGAGGCCCGCGAGGCGGACGAGCGCATCGCCGAGCTGAGGGAGGCCGTCAAGGGGCCGGCCGAGGCGACGCCCGACCCGGAGCCGGAGCCCGAGCCGGAGCCGGAGCCCGCGCCCG
>CASEQJ010000023.1 GCA_949290055.1 uncultured Olsenella sp.
GACGGGCGCGTGCTCACGGCGCGCGTCCTGGAGGCGGCGCCCGGCACGGACCCGACGGAGCGCGCCCGCGCGCACGCGCTTGAGTGGGACGGCGAGTCCGTCCTGCTCGACGCCGTCGCCGCCGGCGTGGACCCCGCGCGCGGCGGGCGCCTGTGGGTGGACGCCCCGCGCCCGGGCGACGTGCTCTGCCCGCTTGGCATGCACGGGCAGTCCAAGAAGGTGTCCGACCTGCTCGGCGAGGCGGGCGTGCCGCTCGACGACCGCGCCGCGGTGCCGGTGGTGCGCAGCGCCCCCACCGGCTCGGTGCTCTGGGTGGCCCCAATCCGCCCCGACGAGCGCGCCCGCGTCACCGCCGCCACGAAATGGCTGCTCGAGCTCACGCTTTTGTCGGCCTCCTAGCCCGCCTGTCCCTGCCCCCACGCGCCACTTTCCTGCGGTATCCTTGAGCAACGGGCGCGGCAAAGCCGTACAGAGAGGAGCGCGCGATGAAGTCACTGCATCCGGACGTCAAAGAGGTCCTGCTTTCCGAGGAGGACATTCGCGGCATCGTGAGTCGCATGGGCGAGCAGATCACGGCCGACTATGCCGACAAGAACCCGCTGGTCGTGGCCGTGCTGCGTGGCGCCGTGGTCTTCACCGCGGACCTCATGCGCGCGATCGACTGCCCCATGTCCGTGGACTTCATGGCGGTCTCCAGCTACGGCGAGGCGGCCAAGAGCTCCGGCGTGGTCCGCATTGTCAAGGACCTCGACACCAAGATCGAGGGCCGCGACGTGCTGATCGTGGAGGACATCCTCGACTCCGGCCTCACGCTCTCCTACCTCATCGACCTGCTCAAGGGCCGCGGTCCGGCCTCCGTGGAGGTGGCCGCGTTCCTGGTGAAGGACGTTGCCGGCAAGCGCCCCGCGATCGAGCCGCGCTACGTTGGCACCCACGTGCCCGACGAGTTCATAGTTGGCTACGGCCTCGACTTTGCCGAGCGCTACCGCAACCTGCCCTACATTGGCGTCCTCAAGCCCGAGGTCTACGCGTAGGGCGCAACCCAAAGACAAGGAGCTCACGTGCCCGACCCCGAGAACAAAGACCCTCGACTGCCCGGCCTCCCCGAGGGGCCGTCGCGCGCGAACACGATCACAAAGGTGCTGGTCTTTGCCATTGTGGTCTACCTGGCCTACTCTATGGGCTCGTCGTTCGCCAACCGCGGGCAGACGGCGGAGGTCCTGCCCACCAACCAGTTTGTGACTGCCGTCAGGCAGGGTCGCGTTTCCGACGTGCACTACAAGACCTCAGACGGCAGCGTCACCGGCTCGTACTGGGCCAACGCGGACGACAAGGGCGACAAGGAGAAGCTCGTCCCCTACCAGAGCGTCTACGTGGGGTCGGACTCCCTGGCCGAGCTCATGGCGGACAACCCGAGCGTGACCTACGAGATAGACACCAGCTCCGGCGACCTGATCGAGACGATCATCGTCTCCGTGGTCCCCACGCTGCTGCTCGTGGGCGTCTTTGTCTTCTACATGAGCCGCATGTCGAGCCAGCAGGACAAGACCATGTCCTTCTCCAAGACCAACGCGCTCACCGTGGAGAGCGAGCGCCCCAAGGTCACCTTTGCCGACGTCGCGGGCATTGACGAGGCCGTCGAGGAGCTCCAGGAGGTCAAGGACTTCCTCTCCGACCCCGAGCGCTACCGCAAAATGGGCGCGCGCATTCCGCGCGGCGTGCTGCTGGTGGGCCCGCCGGGCACCGGCAAGACGCTGCTTGCCAAGGCCGTTGCCGGCGAGGCGGGCGTGCCGTTCTTCTCGATCTCTGGCTCGGACTTTGTGGAAATGTTCGTGGGCGTGGGCGCCTCGCGCGTGCGCAGCCTCTTCAAGCAGGCCAAGGAGGTCGCCCCCTGCATAGTCTTCATTGACGAGATCGACGCGGTGGGCCGCCAGCGCGGCGCCGGCCTCGGCGGCGGCCACGACGAGCGCGAGCAGACCCTGAACCAGCTGCTCGTGGAAATGGACGGCTTCGAGGACAACTCCTCGGTCATTCTGATTGCCGCCACCAACCGCCCGGACATTCTCGACCCCGCGCTGCTGCGCCCCGGCCGCTTTGACCGCCGCGTGACGGTGGACCGCCCCGACGTGGGCGGGCGCGAGAAGATTCTCGCCGTGCACGCCAAGGACAAGCCCGTCGCCGCCGACGTGGACCTCGCGCGCCTTGCCAAGGTGACGCCCGGCTTCACGGGTGCCGACCTCGCCAACCTCATGAACGAGGCCGCCCTGCTCGCCGCGCGCCGCCGCAAGGAGAAGATCGGTGCGGGCGAGGTCGAGGAGGCCATGGAGCGCGTCATGGCCGGCCCCGAGCGCAAGAGTCGCGTCATAACGCCCGGCGAGCGCCGCGTGATCGCCTACCACGAGTCCGGCCACGCCCTGGTGGGCCACGTGCTGGAAAACTCCGACCCCATTCACAAGATCAGCATCGTGAGCCGCGGCCAAGCGCTCGGCTACACCATGCAGATCCCCGAGGAGGACCACTTCCTGGAGACCCGCGACGGCATGCTCGACCAGATTGCCGTGCTGCTGGCGGGCCGCACGGCCGAGGAGCTCTTCTGCGACGACGTCACCACCGGCGCGAGCAACGACCTCGAGCGCGCCACCAAGCTCGCGCGCACCATGGTCACGCGCTACGGCATGAGCGACGAGCTGGGCGCGCAGGTCTTTGGCGAGGCGCAGCACGAGGTCTTTCTCGGCCGCGACTACGCCAACCACCAGGACTACTCCGCCGAGACCGCCAAGCGCATAGACGACGAGGTCGAGCGCATAATGCGCGAAGGCCACGAGCGCGCCCGCGAGGTGCTGGACGGCCGCCGCGACCAGATGGACACCATGGCGCGCGTGCTGCTTGAGCGCGAGACCGTGGAGGGCGCCGCCGTGGACGCGCTGCTCGAGGACCGCTGGGACGAGTTCGCCGCGGCCGAGAAGAACGAGGAGCCCGCGGAGGCGTAGCCGCCCACTCGACTTTCTGGCCGAGAAGAGCCTCGCGCACGACCGCGGCCCCGTGCTCTCGTACAAGGCCGACCTTGTCGCGCGTCGCGCGCCGGCGGGCGTCAACGCCGCCGTTGCGGCGGTGAACGGCTCGGTGACGTTGCTCGGTCACCTCGGGCCGCGCCGGGACGGCCTCATTGAGATCGAGCCCGGCTTCGCCGAGAACGGCAGCCAGGCGGGCAACGTCTACCGCCTCGCCCCGTGGGCCTAGCCTCCGCCGCGGGCGCGGGCCAAAGACCCAAAACCTGTGGCCGTGTTCCGAGGAGGCGTTCTTCTCGGCCCTTCTTGCATGTTTTGGGGCAAAGGTTTGATGCTCGACCTTGGTCGGCATAAAACCTTTGCCCCACAACTGTCTTGAACGTGGAAATAAGCGCTCTCTTGCCGAGAAGGGCACGGTTTTGCGTCGGAGGACATAAATCGTTCGCCCCAAAACCTCAGAGGAACCCCGGGAATCGGCTTCGCGTGCGACGCGCCGACCGCCAAAAATGCAAAACCTCGATTTCCTTACACGCGAAACCCCGGCCCGCGCCTGCCGCGCGCGTACAATAGTCCGCGTCAAACGACGTTGGAAGGGGCGCCCCATGTCAATCAACGAGAAGAGCCGCGCATACGGCGCGCAGAAGTCCTCAATCCGCGAGATCTCCGCGTATGCCAACGCGCGCAAGGCCGAGATCGGCGCCGAGAACGTCTTTGACTTCTCGCTGGGCAATCCCTCCATTCCGGCGCCGGACGCCGTGCGCGCCTCGATCGAGCGCGCGCTCGCGCTGCCGGCCACGCAGCTCCACGGCTACACGCCCGCCAACGGCCTGCCCGCCGCGCGCGAGGCTGTGGCCGCGAGCCTCTGCTGCCGCTTTGGCGACGGCGTTGCGCGCGCCGACGACCTCTACCTCACCTGCGGCGCGGCGGCCTCACTCTCCATTACGTTTCACGCGATCGTGAACCCCGGCGACGAGGTGATCGTCATAGCGCCGTACTTCCCGGAGTACCGCGTCTGGATCGAGACCGCGGGTGCCACGTGCGTGGAGGTCCTCGCGGACGCCGCCACGTTCCAGGTGGACGTCGCCGCCGTCGCCGCCGCAATCACGCCGCGCACCAAGGCCGTGGTGATCAACTCGCCCAACAACCCCGTGGGCTCCGTCTACTCCCGCGAGAACCTCGAGCTTCTCGCCAGCGCCCTGCATGAGGCCGAGAAGAACCTCAACACCACGATCTACCTCGTGGCCGACGAGCCCTACCGCGAGATCACCTACGGTGCCGAGGTGCCGTGGGTGCCGTCCGTCTACGACCGCTCGATCGTGTGCTACTCCTACTCCAAGAGCCTGTCGCTGCCGGGTGAGCGCATTGGCTGGGTGCTGGTGCCGCCGACCAACCCCGACCACGACGAGCTGGTCCTTGCCGTGGCCGGCGCCGGCCGCAAGCTGGGCTTTGTCTGCGCCCCCGCGCTCTTCCAGCGCGTGCTCATGGACTGCGTGGACTGCCCGAGCGACGTGGAGGCCTACGCCGAGAACCGCCGCGCGCTCACGGAGGGGCTGGCCGCCCTGGGCTACGAGTTCATTGAGCCCGAGGGCGCGTTCTACCTGTGGGTCAAGGCCCTCGAGCCGGACGCGGGCGCGTTCTTTGAGCGCGCCAAGGCCCTTGAGCTGCTGCCGGTGCCGTCCGACTCCTTTGGCTGCCCCGGCTGGGTGCGCGTGGGCTACTGCGTCTCCCACGAGACGATTCTGAACTCGCTGCCCGCCTGGGCCGCCCTTGCCGCCAGCTACCGCTAGGGAACCGCCATGCTGCAGAACCGCTGCGACGTCCACACGCACACGATCTTCTCGCGCCACGCCTACTCCACGGTGCGCGAGAACGTCCTCGCCGCCCGCGACGCCGGCTACGAGCTGCTGGGCGTGACCGACCACTTCTCTGACATGCTCTACCCGGACGCGGACCTCACGCACGCCGACCTGCGCGACTACCAGCACTTTCTCAACACCGCCGGCTGGCCGCGCGTCTGGGAGGGCGTGCGCCTGCTGCGTGGCGCCGAGGCGGACATTCGCTCGCTGGACGGCCGGCTCTACGGCCAGGACGTGGTGGTGGAGCGCGACATAATCGGCTGCCCCGTGCCCCGCGCGACCACGCTCTACGACCGCGTGGTCGCGAGCTGCGACTACGTGATCGCGAGCGTCCACTACCAGGGGTTTGCCGCGGGTGCCACCATAGCGCAGGCAACGGACATGTACCTCGGTGCGCTCGCGCAGCCCAAGGTGCTCGTCATTGGGCACGCGGGGCGCGCGGGCATACCGTTTGACGTGCCCGAGCTCGTTGGGGAGGCCGCGCGCCAGCACAAGCTCATAGAGATCAACGCCCACAGCCTCGAGGCGCGCCGCCGCGAGGGCCGCACGTGGACGAGCTGCCGCAAGATCGCCGAGACCTGCGCCGAGCTGGGCTGCCAGATCGTCATAAGCAGCGACGCCCACATTTGCGCCGGCGTGGGGGCGGTTGACCCGTCGCTTGAGATGCTGGAGGAGATTCACTTCCCTCAGGAGCTCGTGGCCACGCGCTCGGCCGAGGCGTTTCTCGCCGCTATGGGCGCCGCGGGCCTTGCCGTGCCGTCGCTCTGACTCTGACCGAACTCTGGCGTATGCGAGAGCGCTCAGGCGCCCTGGTTGATTGTATTTCATATACGTGCAGCTAAACAGCTTGCCTCGTTCTTCTCGCCCGGCGAGAAGAACGGCGCGCTTTCGCATGCGCCAGAGTTTGCCGCTCCCTACAGCTCGATCGTGAGCTCCACGGGACAGTGGTCGGATCCGTATACCTCGGAGAGGATCGATGCCCCGGTGACGCGGTCGGCGACGTCGTTGCTCACGAGGAAGTAGTCAATGCGCCAGCCGGCGTTGTTCTTGCGCGCGTTGAAGCGGTAGCTCCACCAGCTGTAGGCGCCGGCGAGGTCGGGGTGGCGCGCGCGGAAGGTGTCGGTGAAGCCGGCGTCGAGCAGGCGGGTGAAGCTCTCGCGCTCCTCGTCGGAGAAGCCCGCGTTGCCGCGGTTGGGGCCGGGGTTCTTGAGGTCGATCTCGTTGTGGGCCACGTTGAAGTCGCCGCAGGTAACCACGGGCTTCTCGGCAGCAAGGCCGCAGAGGAACTCGCGGTAGGCGCTGTCCCACGCCAGGCGCGTGTCAATGCGCGCGAGCTCGTTCTGTGCGTTGGGCGTGTAGACGTCCACGAACCAGTACGCGGGGAACTCGAGCGCGCAGACGCGGCCCTCGTCGTCGGCCGCGGGCGCGCCAATGTGGTTGATCACCTGCAGCGGCTCCTCGCGGCTGAACACGGCCGTGCCGGAGTAGCCCTTGCGCTCGGCGTAGCTCCAGGTCTGGTGGTAGCCGGGCAGGTCGAGCTCGATCTGGCCGGCCTGGAGCTTGGTCTCTTGAATGGCAAAGACGTCGGCGCCCGTGGCCTCGACCACGTCGATGAAGCTCGGGTCCTTCTTCATGACGGCGCGCAGGCCGTTGACGTTCCAAGAGACAAGGCGCAGCTCGCGGGCGTCTGACATGGTGCTCCTCTCCGTGTTGCGGACTGGGACCAGTGTAGCCGTCAAGCCGCTTGCCGAGAAGTACCGACCGCTCGCCACCCGCGCTGGCAAAGATATAAAACTATCACGTAACTGACAGCTTTCTCCCGCCCAGTGCAATGTGCACCGTCGCGCACAAACGCCCAGTAAATCACTGCCGCAGAACGGATAACGCGCCAAAGCGCGACATTCGTGGCTTGCGCACTTTCGTGCTAGCCTCCCCGCATGGATACGACGATCTGCGACACGTCCGCGTTCCTGTTCTGGAGGACGCCGCCACTCGCGCGCCTGCTCGCCGCGGCGCCCGAGGACCACGACCTGCTGCGCCACCTCGCCGAGCCCGCGCGCCTCGCCGAGCTGCGCGCCGACCTCGCCGCCTGCTCGCCGCTTGGGGTGCAGGCGAGTGCGCCGGCCTCGTGGCACGCCCACTACGGGCCGCGCTCCCGCGTGCTGCTGGACAGCGCCGCCCTTCTCGCCGTCCCGTTTGACGGGCCCGTTGACGTGCTCGCGTCCGCGCCGGGCGAGCGCCTGCCCACCCGCGTGGCGCGCCCGCGCGTCTGGAGGGACCCGCTCGCTCCCCACGAGGCGGTCTCCGTCGGCCTTGGGCTGCGGGTCGTCTCGCCCGCTCTCGCGCTCCAGCAGGTGGCCGCGCGCGCCAACCTGACGCGCACCGTCATGCTGGCCTCCGAGCTCTGCGGGAGCTTCAGCGTCTACCAGCCGCCCGAGCCGCTGCGTGCCTTTCTCCAGCGACTCGCCGACGAGGGGCTCCTGCCAAGCTACGGCGGCTGGCGCGCGGCGCTCGACAACGACGGGCGCCTCACGGGCCTCTGGACCCACGCGCCGCTCGCCACGCCCGCTGCCCTCGCGCGCCAGGCGGAGGCGTCCGGCGAGCCTCGAGGCCGGGCTCGTCTCGCCGAGGCGGCGGGCCTCGTTCGCGCCGGGGCGGCGTCTCCGTTTGAGGCCAGGACCGGCATGCTCCTTGGGCTCAGCCGACGCCGCGGGGGAGAGGGCTACGGGGGCTTCGAGCACAACCACCGGATTGCCCTGACGGCAGCCGCCGCTCTTCTCGCCCGGCGTCGCGCCTGCTACTGCGACGTCTACTGGGACGGACCCCTCCCGGACGGAATCGCCGGCCTCGACCTGGAGTGCCAGAGCACCTCCCACCACTTTGGGGCCAAGAGCTCCGTCTCGGACGCGGACCGCGCCACGGCGCTGCAGACAATGGGAATCGAGGTCGCTCAGGTCACGTTTGCCCAGATCGCGGACCCTGTGACGTTTGAGGTCTTTTCCGAGCACCTGGCGCGGCGCCTGGGGATTTTCCGGCCCGAGAAGACCGAGGCGCAGCTGCGCGCCCAGGCGAACCTGCGGCGCGAGCTCTTTGTTGGCTGGGAGGACCTCCCGGCAACGTAACGCGGCCGCCCCCTGTCCGCCCCTCCGTCTGCCCGCCAAACTCTGGCGTATGCGAGAGCGCTCCCTGCCCCCAACTGATTGCGTCTCATATAAGTGCAGGTAACAGCTTTGCCACGTTCTTCTCGCCAGCAAAACCGCACGGAGCGCTCTCGCATACGCCAGAGTTCGCGCCCGCAACAAAGGAGGCCGAGAAGAACGCGCCGCTAGAAGTCAAACGCCGCCGCGATGTCGCAGGCGCACACCAGGTCGGCGGCGCCGTCCTGCGGCGTTCGCTCACGGTTGACGATCACGAGGTCGTCCCCGCGGAAGTAGTTGACGAGCCCCGCCGCCGGGTACACCACGAGCGACGTACCCCCAATGACCAGCAGGTCAGCCTCCTCGATTGCCTTCACGCTGGCGAGAAGAACGCGCTCGTCGAGCTGCTCGCCGTACAGCACGACGTCGGGCTTCACGAGGCCGCCGCACTTCTCGCAATGGGGCACGCCCTCGGTCGCGAGCACCCACTCGGCGGAGTAGGTCTTTCCGCAGCGCGTGCAGACGTTGCGGTGAACCGAGCCGTGCAGCTCGTGCACCGTGCGCGACCCGGCCGCCTGGTGCAGGCCGTCAATGTTCTGCGTGACCACGGCCGCGAGGTGCCCCTCGGCCTCCAGCTCCGCGAGCTTTAGGTGCGCGCGGTTGGGCCGCGCCGTGAGACAGATCATGCGCTCGCGGTAGAACTCGTAGAACTCCGCGGTGTGCGTCACAAAGAAGTCGTGCCCGAGCATTTCCTCGGGCGGGTAGGCAAAGTGCCGGTGGTAGAGGCCGTCGGCGCTGCGGAAGTCGGGTATGCCGCTCGCCGTGGAGACCCCGGCGCCGCCAAAGAACACCGCCCTTCTCGCCCGCGAGAAGAGCCTGCTGAGCTCAGCCGCCGCCTCGGCGGCATCGGTGATTGCACGTCCCATGCGCCCTCCTTCGGAAGACCCCCTATCATGGTAATCCCGCGGAGGTGTCTGCGCGCCCGCTCAGTTGGGAACAAGGTAGCTTATGTCAGGCAAGAGGGAGGCGCTACATGGAGTCCCTGCGAAACAACGTCTTTGACTGCGCGCTCGTCTTTGAGGGCGGCGGCTACCGCGCCGCGTACACCTGCGCGTTTGCCAACGTCCTGCTCGAGCAGGGCATTTACTTCGACTACGTCTGTGGTCTCTCCGCCGGCGCCAGCAACTCCGTCAACTACCTCTCGCGCGACCGCAAGCGCGTGCGCGAGGCCTTCATGACCGACGGCGTGGCCAAGGGCCTCGTGGGCCTGCGCTCGCTGCTGCGCGGCCACGGCTACTTTGACGCCGACGCGCTCTACGAGGGCGCGCTGCGCGACGGCACGCTCGTCTTTGACTGGGACACGTTCTCCGCCAACCCCGCGCGCCTGCGAATCCAGGCCTTCGAGCGCGACACCGGCCGCACGGTGCGCTTTGGCCGCGAGGACATGACCGACCCCATGCGCATGATCGACCTCGTGCGCGTTAGCTCCACGCTGCCGGGAATGATGAAGCCGCTCGAGGTGGACGGCCGCGTCCTCATGGACGGCGGCCTGGGCACGGGCGCCGGAATCCCGCTCGGCATGGCCGAGGACGACGGCTTTGAGCGCTTTGTCTTTGTGGCCACGCGCCCGCGCGGCTACCGCAAGAAGGAGCCGGGCGCAAAGGACGTGCAAATGTTCAAGGCCGTGGCGCGCGACTACCCCTACCTGCGCAAGGCGCTGCTCACGCGCTGGGAGCGCTACAACGCCGCGCTCGACCACGTGGAAGAGCTGGCCGAGAAGGGCCGCGCGCTCGTGATCTACCCCGACGAAATGCCCGTGGAGAACGCCACGGTCAACCCGCGAAAGCTCAAGGCCGCCTACGAGGCCGGCCATGCCCAGTACGTGCGCGAGGTGCCGCGCCTGCGCGAGTTCCTCTTCGGCTCGGCCGACGGCGGGCCCCGGCCCGCGGACCCCGACGAGGGCACGGGCTACATAACGCTGGGCTAGGCCGCGGGCGCACGTCCTTCTCGCCCGACCGCCGCCGGTCGTTTGTGTCCCGTCGTCGTGAGATAATTCCACCGGAATGAGCTGACGAAGGGACGCGCCCGTTGATCACGCAGGACAAGAGGCTGTTAACCCAATACGTTGCTGGGTCCACTCTGGACCCGCTCCTTTTTGAGGGCGACTCCCTGGACGCGCTCAGGCTGTTGCCGGACGAGTGCATTGACTGTGCGATTACCTCGCCTCCCTACTACATGAAGCGGGAGTATGCCGGCGGAGGCATAGGGCTCGAAAGCACCTGGCAGGGCTACGTTGACGACCTCGTTGCCATATGCGCCGAGGTGTACCGCGTCCTGAAGCCAACGGGTTCGTTCTGGCTCAACATTGGCGACTCGTACCAGGGGAAGTCGCTCATTATGGTTCCCGAGCGGGTCGCCATGAGGCTTACCGACGAGGTCGGGTTTACCCTCAGAAACCATGTCGTGTGGAACAAGCTCAAAGGTGCGCCGGACAACGCCAGAGACAAGATGCGCACACTCTGGGAAAGCGTGTTCTTCTTCACCAAGACCCCAAGCGGGTACTACTACGACATTGACGCCGTCCGGAAGCCGCCGCGCAGGGCAAAGAGCACGAGGCACGGGGCCGTCGTTTCGGCGACGGGAGTGTCCGGCGTGCGCTACCGGAGAAAGATCGAGCTCTCGACGGAGTTGACCGACGCGGAGAAGGCCAATGCTATGGAGGCGTTGGATGACATGCTCGGGCAGGTCGAGCGCGGGGAGGTCCCTGACTTCCGCATGGTCATACGCGGGGCCTCTCGGACGACCCACGGAGACTCGACCAAGCTGAGCGGCCGAGCCAAGGAGCTGGCCGAGAAGGGATTCTACTTTCTCAAGTACAGCAAGAAGGGCGCGAACATTTCCGACGTATGGGACATTATTCCGGAGGACTCTCAGAACAGGGCGAGCCACTACGCGCCGTTTCCCGAGGACCTGGTGAAAAACCCCATTGCGCTCACGTGTCCTTCCGGGGGGATCGTTCTTGACCCGTTCGTGGGGACGGGAACAACCTGCAAAGTGGCTCGTGACATGGGAAGGCGATCCATAGGGATAGACTTGGGTCGGCCCTATCTCGAGGCGGCTGAGGAGAGACTATGTACGCAGTAAACGAGCTGTTTGGACACTATACAAACGGAGAGGTCTTTCCAGACTTGAGCGTTTCCCTGGACACGCAGGTGTGCCCCTTCAACAGGTCTGGCGTATGCACAAAAATGCGCAAGAGCGACCCAAAAACCAAGATCGGCACGTGCTCGCTCGTGTTTAAGTCCTGCAATCAGCCGCTGCTCATATGTCCCGATCGCCTGACCGAAGGCAAGAAGATTTTCTTGGATTGTCTGCAATACGTCCACGTAACTGGAGGCGAGCTGTACCTCGTGCCGGAGATAAAGACGGCCGTGGGCTCTATCGACTATGTGCTTGCCGTTGTCAGGGACGGAAGCGTTCAGGATTTTGTTGGAATCGAGCTGCAGACGTTGGACACGGTTGGCACAATCTGGGACGAGCGGCAGAACATGCTCGCCGACTATGACCTGGCGGATCATGTTGAGCACAACGGCCGGAGGGCCGGCGTCAATTGGAAAATGACGGCAAAGACAATACTGGCCCAAATGATTCAGAAGTGTCAGCTATTTGCGAGCATGGGGCGAAAAATGGTGCTGGTCTGCCAGTCCCCGCTGCTGTCCTACATGCAGAAGAACTTTGACTTCTCGGGAGTGCACGCGCAGAGTGCCTCGGACGTATTCAACATTAATGCCTACGATTATGTGAGCGACGGAGCGGGGATGAAGATCTCCCTTGCCTGCCAGTTAGGCTCAGACCTGGAGGGCGTTGAGCACATTATGGGCTTTGACGTCCGCGGCGACAGCGCGCTGGAAATGGTCAACGAGAGAATCGTCGACCGTCTGGCGCCGGAGTTCAAGTTCACTCCGTTTGCGGAAACGGCGTAGTGGGCTAGGCCGCGGGCGCACGTCCTTCTCGCCCGACCGCCGCTGCGTGGGTACAATGGGGCGAGAAGAACCCGCCCTCGAGGAGGACACGCATGCTCAGAGAGAACTACGCAACCTGGCGCTGCGGCACGCACGAGATTTCCCTCGCGCGTCCCCGTATCATGGGCATTCTCAACGTGACGCCCGACTCCTTCTCTGACGGCGGGGAGAACCTCGACCACAAGACCGCGATCGCGCGCGGCCTGGCCATGCTCGACGAGGGCGCCGACATAATCGATGTGGGCGGCGAGTCCACGCGTCCCGGCCACACGCCCGTCTCCTCGAAGGAGGAGGCCGAGCGCGTGGTGCCTGTGGTTCGAGCGCTGGTTGAGGCCGGTGCCGTGGTCTCAATCGACACGCGCCACGCCGACGTGGCGCGCATGTGCGTGCGCCTGGGCGCCTCGATCGTGAACGACGTCAGCGGCTTCACGGACCCGGAGATGGTGGCGGTGGCGGCCGACACCGACTGCGGCTGCGTCGTCGTGCACTGGAACCAGAGCGGCCTGGGCACGCACGTGACCCGGCGCCAGGTGACGCTTGACGAGTCGCGCCCCGCCGGCAGCGCGCTTCCGCGCCCCGTGGCGTCCCAGCACCGCTTCACCCTGCCCGACCAGGCGCCGATCATGCGCCAGGTCATGGGTTTTCTCGGCGACCAGGCCCGCACCCTCATGCGCGCCGGCGTCTCGCGCGACCGCATTTGCATGGACCCGGGCGCGGGCTTTGACAAGTACGCCGACGAGGACGTGGTCATTCAGCGCGCCACGCGCTCCATGGTCTCCATGGGCTACCCGCTCATGTGCGCCGTCTCGCGCAAGCGCTTTGTGGGCGCGCTCTCCGGGACCGACGAGCCCGCCGCCCGCGACGCGGCAACGGCCGGCGTCTGCATTTCCGCGATCGAGAACGGAGCCCGGATCCTGCGCGTCCACGACGTCGCCGAGGTCTCCCGTGCCGTGAACGCCTACTGGGCCGTCTCGCACAAGGATGCGCGCCAGGGCTTTGTGAGCCTGGGCTCCAACGTGGGCAACCGCGTGGCCAACCTCGCGCGCGCCACGCAGCTGATAGACGAGATTCCGCTCACCTGCGTGGTCAGCGTGAGTCACGCCTACGAGACCGAGCCCGCCTACGGAATCGCCACGCCCGTGGCCAACGCCGTGGCCGAGATTCGCACCGAGCTGCACCCGCTCGTGCTGATGGACCGGCTGCTGGAGGTGGAGGACCAGATGGGTCGCATCCGCGCGGACGCCGCGACGCGCGACCCCAAGAAGCCCGGCACCGGCCCGCGCACGATCGACTGTGACCTCGCCTGGGTGGAGGGGGAGACCCATGCCGGCGCGCGCCTCACGCTGCCGCATCCCCGCCTTGGCGAGCGAGACTACGTGATCGTGCCGATGGAGGACCTCATGCACGACCCGGTGCGCTTCCTCGCGCACGCCGGCGTGAGCGTGCTGCCGCGGGAGGAGCGCGTGGGCCAGGTCACCGCCGACCTCGGGGAGGTCGTGTGGGAGTAGGGACGTCGCTCACGCTGCGGCCGTCCGTGCCCATGGGGCACGTGACGGGTGCGCCGTATGTGGTCGCGCTCGCCGTGGCTCGCGAGCTGGGCGGACGCGTGCGCTGGCCGCACGAGGTGGTCACGGCGAGCGGGGAGTCGCTCGTGAGCGTTGACGCGCGCGCCGGCTACGACGAGGGTGTCTTCGTTCGCTGCGACCTTGTGTGGGACGCGGAACGGGGCTTCGACGCCGCCGCGCTCGAGCGCGTTGCCGGCGACGCCGTTGACGCGTGGGCGGCCGACGTCGCGGCGGGCCGCGCGGCGGCCGGGCCCCTTGCGCCGGTGCTCTCCGACTACTTTGACGCGCTTCTCGGCATGGGCGAGAAGGTCGAGGTGCTGCGCGGGGGTCGCGTGATCGGCGAGGGCGCACTCGTGGCCGTGGACGTGTGGGGGCGCGCGACGGTGCGCCTGAAGGGCGGCGCCCAGGAGCTTGAGGTCGCCCCCGAGCAGGCGCGGCTTCGCTACGTCTAGCCGTGTCGACGCCGGGTTGCGTTGACGCTGGCGCTGCGCTGGGCTTCTCCTTCGTCCTTCTCCTCTGCGCGTCCCATCTCCCTGCGCACCCCCCGCATCTCCTCCCCTGCGGTCCCTGCGGTTTTGGGCAACAACTTTGATGCCGCGCCGCGGGACGGGAGGTTTTGCATAAGAGAAGCTGCCCACAACCTCGGAAAGCGTGGCGCGCCGGCCCCGCGGCATAAAACGTTTGACCCAAAACCCGAGAAGAACCTCGCGAAACCGGGGTCGCGAGCGCACGCCGGGCCCGGAAACCCAAAACCGCGGTTTTGCCGCCCTCGAGTGCCCTCTTCGAGGTTGGGGCTCACCGTTTCGCGCGCGCCTGCGCTACGCGCGCCCGCGCTCCCAGAGCCAGATCTCGCGGATTCCGCGCAGGGTGAGGTCGGGGTCGATCGCGTCAAAGAGCTCGGTCGCGCGCGCGACGGTGCGCGCCAGGCCGCCCGTGCCCACCACGGTGGCGTCCGGCTCGCCGAGCTCAGCCTTGATTCGCGCGACGAGCCCCTCCGCCTGCGCCGCCGCCCCGATCACGAGGCCCGACTGCAACGCCGCCTCGGTACTGTCGCCCAGCGCGTGGTCCGGGGCCTCAATAGGAATGCTCGCGAGCTTGGCCGCGCGCGAGAAGAGCGCTCCCGCCGAGAGCATGAGGCCCGGAGAAATGGCGCCGCCGCGATAGCGGCCCTCGGCGTCCACCACGTCAATGTTGGTCGCGGTGCCAAAGTCCACCACGATCACCGGCGCGCCGTAGGTCGTGCGCGCGGCTATGGCGTTGGCTATGCGGTCGGCGCCGACCTGGCGCGGGCTGGGCATGGCGACCTCCATGCCACAGGGGTGCCCTGCGCTCACGACGAGCGGGTCGTGCCCGAGGTGCGTCTCCAGGCAGCGCCGCCACGCGCGTTCGAGCGCGGGCACGACGCTTGCCACGCCCGCGTCGCTGACGTCGGCGAGCGAGAGGCCGTCCTTGCCGAAGTAGCCCCAGAGCCGCGAGTGCAGCATGTCGGAGGTGTCCGTGGCGTCGGTCGCCATGCGCCAGCCGCGCACGAGCGAGCCTCCCTCGTCAAAGAGGCCGAGCGTGGACTGCGTGTTGCCGACGTCAATGGCAAGGAACATGGGTCACCTCCGGGCCGTCGTTCTTCTCGCCCCATAGTAACGCGACCGGCTCGCGGGCTCCGGCTGCGGTGCCCGGTGCTTAAGAAATCAGGGTCGTTGCGCTGCGACCGCCTTCGTGCACTTAGGATTCTAGGGTCGTTGCACTCTCCGGGGTGCCTTGGCGAGAAGAACGACGGGTCGAGAAACGCTCGCCTGCGGTTTTCTTGCCGGCGCCACGGGCTTCTCGCCGCCAGACCTGCAACAACTCCGTTTTCCTAAGCAAACCGCGCGGCACCCCCGACGCCCGGCAAATCTTCACAGACGCGCCACGTCCTTTCTGATATAGTCATACAGCTACTGTCTTGGTCGGAACCAAGACGAACCCCTTCCCTGGTCGGAAACCAGGGCCGAAGAAGAGGAGTCCTGCCATGAAGCAAGGTATCCACCCCGAGTACGTGGAGTGCAACGTTCGCTGCTCCTGCGGCAACACCTGGACCACCCGCTCCACCAAGAGCGAGATGCGCGTTGACCTCTGCGACAAGTGCCACCCGTTCTACACTGGCCAGCAGAAGCTCGTTGACACCGGCGGCCGCGTCCAGCGCTTCGCCGACAAGTTCGGTGGCGCTGCTGCCGCCCAGCTGAAGAAGGCCGAGGAGGCCAAGGCCGCCCGTGCCGCCAAGGCTGCCGAGGAGGCCGCTGCTAAGAAGGCCGCCAAGGAGGCCAAGGCTGCCGAGAAGGCCAAGCGTGCCGCTGAGTTCGCCAAGAAGGCCGAGGCCGAGGCTGCCGCCGCTCCCGCCGAGGAGCCCGCTGCCGAGGCTGTCGCCGAGGAGACCACCGAGGCCGCCGAGTAGCGCCAAGCCGCACTCTGCACGCAACGCTGCGCAAGAGAGCGCCCCGCGGGTACGCCACCCGTGGGGCGCTTTTGCGTCGCGAGAGGCCCGCTCTTCCGGTTATGTACACCCCAGCGGAAGGGCCCGAGTATGGGCGCCTCTGCTACCTTCGGTTTTACGGCACGTCCTACTCCGTGCGTTCGTCAGGGGTGTACATAACCGGAGCGTCGGGGCTACTCTGCGCGCTGAAGCGTGAAGGAGTCGGCGAAGGTGGCCGTGCGCTCGTAGGGTATGAACAGGATCGCGTCGTCGTAGACGTAGGTGGTGACGACCTCGGCCGAGGCGGCGCCGGGGTCGTCCTCGCTGCCAAAGCGCAGCGTGAGGGTGGAGGTGCCGCCCACGTCCTCGGGCAGGTCGGCGAGAAACACCAGGCTGCCGTCGTCCGAGACGAGCCGCGCCGTGAACTGGACCTCCTCAAACGCGACGTCTCCCTCGCACGAGGCCGCGTCGTCGCCGGGGTTGGCGTGGTAGTGCGCGACGCCGCTCACGTAGCCCGAGAGCGTGACGGCCTCCTCGCCGACGCTCGCGCCCAGCACCTCCACGCTGAGCCCGCCCTCGCGCGCCGCCAGGCACTTGCCACCCTCGGTCTGCTGGCTCTGGAACGCGCCCGTCCAGGTGCCGAGAAGCGCGTCAAGGTTGCGCTCGCGCGCGCTGTCCGAGGCCTCGATCCCCGAGACGCTCCACTGCCCGTTGGTCTGGCTGAACGAGAAGGTCACCGTCAGGCGGCACTCGTAGGTCTCGAACGATTCGCTGCGGGTGCACACGATCTCAAGGGTGTCGGTCTGCGCGTCCTCGTCGAACGTCTCGCTCTCCACCGACACCGCGGCGTTGGCGTAGAGCTCCTCGAGCGCGGGCTCGGCGGGGCTCTCCTCGTCGGCCCGCGCGAGGAGCAGGTGGGTGTTGCTCAGGACCTTGTCCTGGTCGACGCCGGCCGTGGCGTACCACGTGACGCCCTCGTTTGAGACGCCGGGCACGAGCTGCCACGCGCCGTCCACGAGCGCGTAGGAGAGCGTCGCCCCCTGGTCGGCGCGCACGGACTGGCCCGCGTAGCCGACCACGACGTCCGCCGTCGCGTAGCCGGCGGCCCCAAACTGGGCCGCGGCGCCTTCCGGCGCGGTCTCGGCGCGCCTGACGGAGCGCACGTCAACGTCCTGCGCGACGAGCGTGGTGTCCGTCCCGTAGGTGCCGGCGGTGTAGTCGGGGGCGGTGAGCGCGGCACGGGCGTCCGCCTCGACCGTGGCACCGTTGGGGACCTCGAGCGCGCGAAAGAGCGCAACGCCGAGCAGGGCAACGACCACGCAGGCAACGAGCGCGAGCGCAACGGCGACGCCGCGGTGCCGGCGTGCGAGCCCGGCGACGACGGCCGCCCTGCCGCGCAGGTAGTCGGCCAGCGTGCCGCCCACGTCGCGCAGGCGCGGCTGCTCGGGGCGCTCGGACGTCGCCGGGCGCGGGGCCGTGGCCTCGACGGGCGGGCGGCGCTCGGTCGAGCCGGCGCGGTCGAGCTCGGTGGTGGCCTCGGCGGCCTCCGCGGTCTTCTCGGCCTGCTCGTTCTTCTCGGGCTTCTCGGCCTGCTCGCGCTCTGACATGGTGCCTCCCTGGATTCGCGTGCGTCTAGTGTCTCACACCGCGACCTCGGGTATGATAGAAAGGCTGAAGACAACGCAGGGAGTGAACATGCGAGACAAGCTGCTCAAGATCATTCAGGCATACGAGGAGCTCGAGAAGCGCCTCATGGACCCGGCCGTGGTCTCCGACCCCAAGGAGTACGCGCGCCTGGCCAAGGAGCACGCCGGCCAGACCGAGCTCGTGACCAAGGCGCGCGAGTACCTGGGCGCGCTCGACGACATTGAGGCCGCCAAGGAGATGCTTCACGAGGCGGACGCCGACGAGAAGGCCATGCTCCAGGAGGACATTGCCGCCAACGAGGCCAAGCTCCCGGCCCTGGAGGAGGACATAAAGTTCCTGCTCATTCCCGCCGACCCCAACGACGACAAGGACACGATCGTCGAGATTCGCGCCGGCGTGGGCGGCGACGAGGCCGCGATCTTTGCGGGCGACCTGTTCAAAATGTACGAGCGCTTCTGCGAGCACCGCGGGTGGAAGGTCGAGGTCCTCTCGTCCTCGCCGAGCGAGGCCGGCGGCTTCAAGACGATCGAGTTCAAGGTCTCCGGCGACAAGGTCTACTCCGTGCTCAAGTTCGAGTCCGGCGTGCACCGCGTCCAGCGCGTGCCCAAGACCGAGAGCCAGGGTCGCATTCAGACCTCCACGGCCACCGTGGCGGTCCTTCCCGAGGCGGACGAGATCGACATTCAGATTGACCCCGGCGACCTGCGCATAGACACCTACTGCGCCTCCGGCCCCGGCGGCCAGTGCGTCAACACCACCTACTCGGCGGTGCGCATAACCCACCTGCCCACCAACACCGTGGTGCAGTCGCAGGACCAGCGTTCGCAGATCCAGAACCGCGAGGTGTGCATGCAAATGCTGCGCGCGCGCCTCTATGAGATGGAGCTGGAGAAGCAGCAGGCCGAGCAGGGCGCCGATCGCCTCTCCCAGATCGGCCACGGCAGCCGCGCCGAGAAGATCCGTACCTACAACCAGCCGCAGGACCGCGTGACCGACCACCGCATCGGCTTCAACGGCACCTACAACGGCGTGCTTCTGGGCGACACGCTCCCGAGCGTGATCGAGGCCCTGGCCGCCGCCGAGCGCGCGGAGAAGCTCTCCCAGGTGGCGTAGCCCCGCGTCTGGCGAGGGTCGTTCTTTTCTCCCCTTGCCTTCTTGCTGTTTTGGGCAAAACGTTTGATGCCGTCGGGTGTCGCGCATCAAGGGTTTTGCCCAAAACCATGTTGAGGGGCGCCAAATGCACACGGCCTCCACAACTTTGGGCGCCTTCGCGCTGCCGTCATAAAACGTTTGCCCCAAAACAGCAAAGTTGGCCCCGGATTCAGTCGGGCGAGAAGCACGAGGGGCCGCAGAAACACAAAACCCCGCGCTGCTTGGCAGGCAAAGCGGCGCCGGCGGCGTCCCGCGCGAATCGCGGCGGCGGGCCGGTGGGCCTGCGCTATTATGCAGGGACGCAATCGGGCGAGAAGGACGACCATGACGCATGACACCTGGACCATAAAGCGCGTCCTCGACTGGACGAGCGGCTACCTCGAGCGCAAGGGGGACGAGCACCCGCGCCTCTCCGCGGAGTGGCTGCTCGCGGCCGTCACCGGTCTCTCGCGCGTCGAACTCTACGTCAACTTTGACCGTCCGCTCGAGGCGGCCGAGCTCTCGCGCATGCACGAGGCGATCGAGCGCCGCGGCGCGGGCGAGCCGCTGCAGTACGTGACCGGGGAGATGCCGTTTCGCCACATTGTGCTCAGGTGCGAGCGCGGCGTGCTCATTCCGCGGCCCGAGACGGAGATCTTGGTGGAGGCGGCCCTCGAGGGCGTGGACGCGGCGGGCGAGAAGGACGCGCGCGTGCTCGAGGTGGGCACGGGGACCGGCTGCGTCGCGCTCTCCATTGCCTCCGAGCGCCCGGGCACGCGCGTCGTGGCGACCGACCTCTCCGAGCGCGCCGTTCTTCTCGCCAGGAGAAACCGCGAGGCACTCGGGCTCGACGAGGTGGTCGACGTTGTGGAATGTGACCTTGCGTCTGGCGTGGACCCCGAGCTCATGGGCACGTTCTCGGTGCTCGTCTCCAACCCGCCCTACATTCCCACGCGCGTCTTGGCCGAGGAGGTCCCGGCCGAGGTGCGCGACTTCGAGCCCGAGCTCGCCCTCGACGGGGGCGAGGACGGGCTGGACGTCTTCCGGAGGCTGCTCGCGCTCGCGCCCGTCGCGCTCGCGCCGGGGGGCATGCTGGCGGTCGAGCTCTTTGAGGGCGCGCTCGGGTCCGCGGCCGAGCTCACGCGCACGCAGGGCGGCTGGGCCTCGGTCGAGGTGCGCGAGGACCTCACGCACAGGCCGCGCGTGCTCGTTGCCGTGAGAGGGGAGTAGCCATGGGCGCCGTTATTCCTGCCAACCAGACCAGTCCCGACCCGCAGGTGGTGGCACGTGCCGCCGAGGTCCTGCGCGGGGGAGGCGTCGTCGCGCTCCCCACGGACTCCGTCTACGGCCTCTGCTGCGCGGCCACCCCGGACAACCCTGCGCACGCTCGCATATTCGACCTCAAGCGCCGCGACCGGGCGCAGACGCTGCCGTGGTTTGTGGCGGACCCCGCGGACCTCGCGCGCTATGGGCGCGACGTGCCGGAGTGGGCCCTGCGTCTTGCCGAGCGTCTCTGGCCCGGCGCCCTCACCATGGTGGTGCGCGCCTCGGACGAGGTGCCTCCCGAGTACGCGCAGCCCTCGGACGACGGCGCGACCATTGCCCTGCGCGTGCCGGACTCCGAGCTGGACCGCCAGGTCGTGCGCGCGGTCGGCACCCCCCTCGCCCAGACGAGCGCAAACACGCACGGCTCGCCGGCGGCGACCTCGGGCTCCGAGCTCGAGGAGGCACTGGTGGAGGAGTGCGACCTCGTGCTGGACGGCGGGAGGACGCCGGTGGGCGTTGCCTCGACCATAGTTGACGCCACGGGCCCTGAGCTGCGCGTCCTGCGCCTGGGTGCGCTCAACGAGGAGGAGCTGCTTCAGGCTGCGCGCTGAGTTGGCCCGCCCGCAGTGGTACTCTAGAAAAAGGGTCGCTGTCGGTTCCCGTCTCAAGGGAGGCTTACCATGCGCGTCGCCATTGCTTCTGATCACGCCGGTTTCGTCCAGAAGGACCCCCTCGCGGACTACCTGCGCGGCAAGGGCCACGAGGTGATTGACTGCGGCCCCCGGACTGACGACCGCTGCGACTATCCGGACTTTGCGGACAAGGTCGCCCGCCTGGTCGCGCGCGGCGAGGCTGACCGCGGCGTGCTCGTCTGCGGGACCGGCCTCGGCATTGCCATGACCGCCGACAAGGTCGCCGGCGTGCGCGCCGTCCCCATTCAGACCGTCGACTTCGCCCGCCTGTGCCGCGAGCACAACGACGCCAACGTCATAGGGCTCTCGGGCCGCTTTGTCTCGCTCGAGGACAACGAGGCGATTCTCGACGTCTTTCTCACCACCGAGTTTGCGGGCGGCCGTCACGCCGAACGCGTTGCAAAGATGATGCGGGAGGACGACCCGGAGTTTGCCGGCGTCCCGCTCGACTTTGGTATGTAGTGCCGTCAAGCGCCCTCGGCGCAGAGAAGGAGGCCCCATGACCTACGAGCACCTGAGCGCGACCGACCCAGAGGTGTTCTCCGCCGTGGAGAACGAGCTGCGCCGCCAGCGCTCCTCGATTGAGCTCATTGCCTCGGAGAACTTCGTCTCCCCGTCCGTCATGGAGGCCGTTGGGTCCCCGCTCACCAACAAGTACGCCGAGGGCCTGCCCGGCAAGCGCTACTACGGCGGCTGCTGGGCGGTCGACGCCGTGGAGAACCTCGCGCGCGACCGCGCCAAAAAGCTCTTTGGCGCGGGCTTTGCCAACGTGCAGCCCCACTCCGGCGCCCAGGCCAACTACGCCGCGCTCGCCGCGCTCGCCCAGCCCGGCGACACCGTCATGGGCATGGCGCTCGACAACGGCGGCCACCTCACGCACGGCTCGCCGGCCAACTTCTCCGGCAAGCTCTACAAGATCGTCTCCTATGGCGTGGACGAGAAGACCGAGCGGATCGACATGGACGCCGTGGAGGCCCTGGCTCGTGAGGCGCGCCCCCAGGTGATCATTGCCGGCGCCTCCGCCTACCCGCGCGTCATAGACTTCGAGCGCTTTGCCCAGATCGCGCACTCCGTGGGCGCCTACCTCATGGTCGACATGGCCCACATTGCCGGCCTCGTCGCCACCGGGCGTCACCCCAGCCCCGTGCCCCACGCCGACGTGGTGACCACCACCACGCACAAGACCCTGCGCGGCCCGCGCGGCGGCCTCATTCTTGCCAACGACCCCGACCTTGCCAAGAAGGTCGACTCCGCGGTCTTCCCGGGCAGCCAGGGCGGCCCGCTCGAGCACGTGATCGCCGGCAAGGCCGTCGCCTTTGGCGAGGCGCTCGCTCCGGAGTTTGCCGACTACACGGACGCCATTCTCGCCAACGCGAAGGCGCTCGGGCGCGGCATGGAGTCGCGCGGGCTGCGTCTGGTCTCCGGCGGCACCGACAACCACCTGCTGCTCGTTGACCTCACCTCCGCGGGGGACGTCACCGGGCGCGACGCCGAGCGCGCCCTCGACGCCGTGGGCATAACCGTCAACAAGAACACGATTCCCGGCGAGCTGCGCTCCCCGTTTGTCACGAGCGGGATCCGCGTGGGCTCGGCGGCGGTCACCACGCGCGGCTTCACCGAGCGCGAGTGCGAGCGCGTCGGCGAGCTCATTGGCGACGTCGTCACGCGCCTTTCCGACGCCGAGGTGGCCGACCGCGTGTCCTTTGAGGTTCGCGAGCTGCTCGACGCCCACCCCCTCTACCCGGAACTCGCCTAAAAGGAGCCAGACCCCCTTTAGGCAACTTTGAAAGGAAACACCCATGGCAGAAGAGTTCGACTCCGCGCGCTTCACGGTCATTGACCACCCGCTTGTCCAGCACAAGCTGCACATTCTGCGCGACAAGGACACCTCGACCAAGCAGTTTCGCGAGCTGGTGAACGAGCTCGCGATCTTCGAGGGCTACGAGGCCATGCGCGACTTCCCGCTCGAGGACGTCGAGGTGGAGACCCCACTCGAGACCACCACGTGCAAGCGCCTCGCGGGCAAGAAGGTCGCCATTATTCCGATTCTGCGCGCCGGCATGGGCATGGTCGACGGCCTGCTGCAGCTCGTCCCGTCCGCGCGCGTCGGCCACGTCGGCATGTACCGTGACGAGGAGACGCACGAGCCCCACCAGTACTACTGCAAGTTCCCGGACGACATTCAGAACCGCACCTGCCTCGTCGTGGACCCCATGCTCGCCACCGGCGGCTCCCTCACCGCGGCGATCAAGTTCTTGCGCGAGGCCGGCGTGAGGGACATTCGCTGCTTGACGCTCGTCTCGGCGCCCGAGGGCGTGCGCACCACGCTGGACTTTGACCCCGACGTGCGCCTCTACACCTGCGCGCTGGACCGCTGCCTGAACGACCGCGCCTACATTCTGCCCGGCCTCGGCGACGCCGGCGACCGCATCTACGGCACCAAGTAGGACGGAGCGCCTTCTCGGAATCGCCGTCCTTGTCCGGGGACGTTCTAGAAATCGCCGTTCTTGTCGCCTGCCGCTCTAAGAATCGCGGCCCTTGTCCTGGCCCCTTCTAAGAATCGCGGCCCTTGTTCTGGCCCCTTCTATGAATCGCCGAGTTTGTCCCCATAGCGTCTAGAAAAGCGGGGCCTTGCACGCGGAGAAGTCTCCGCAGCCGTGCAAGGCCCCATATTTCTAGAACGCCAAATGACGAGAACCCCTTTTCTTAGACGTTGCCAGGACAACCCCGGCTATTTCTAGAACGCCAGGCGACAAGAACCGCGTTTTCTAGAACGCCAGGCGACAAGAACCGCGTTTTCTAGAACGCCGGGCGACAAGACCAATTCCCGGCCCCTCATCGCCCGATTGTGGCGAAACGGGGGCGAGCGGCGCTCCGCTTGACTATTTCCCCCGGCGCGTTAGAGTTCTCGTGTCCATAATTCGCTCGGACGGGAGGCGCCGCGCTTGGAACCTCAGGTCGCCATCGCCTCCGGCGCGCTCTTCGGTCTTCTGGGGTGCGTTGCGCCGGCCGCGCTGTTCGAGCGAGCTCTGAGGGGGAGACCGGGAGCCACGCTCGCCTCCGGTCTCGCGGCGGTGATCGTGTCGTTTCTCACGCTCACCGTCGTCCTGCTCGTGGTGTACACTGCCACGAACACCGGCTTCTTGGAGTTTGGGTGTGCGCTGGTCGCCGCGTTCCTGCTCTTCTGGGGCATCGAGGCGATAAGGGCCTGGAGGGCGGCCAACGGTCGCGCTCCGCATAGAGGGGAAGGATGATCTTGAATCCTCTGGACAGCCTGGGAGACGAGGTCAACGAGCTCGTTTCGAGCTTCACGTCTCAGCCGATCGCCGGATCGCTCGACGGCATCGGCTTCACGCAGTACTCGTTCTGGTTCGCGGTCGCGGTCGCGCTCATGCTCGTCGTGCTCTTCGTCTTCAAGAAGAAGCAGTCCGCGAGCCTCGTGCCCCAGGGCACCTTCGTGAACGGCGTGGAGTATCTCGTCGAGTTCGTCCGCGACGACATGTGCAAGGGCCTACTCGGCGAGTCCTGGAAGCGCCACTTCCCGTTCATCGCCACGACCTTCCTCGTGGTGCTCGCCAACAACATCGTGGGCATCATCCCGGGCTGCAAGCCGGGCACCGGCACCATCTCCACCACCGCCGCGCTCGCGCTCTGCTCGTTCGTCTACTTCATCGTCTGCGGCATCAAGAAGAAGGGCACGCTCGGCTACGTCAAGAGCCTGGCCCCGGCGGGTGTCATGTTCCCGCTGAACGCCCTCGTCTGGCTGATCGAGGTCTTCTCCACGATCCTGCGCCTCATCACGCTCGCCGTCCGACTCTTCTGCAACCTCTTCGCTGGTCACGTGGTCATGGGCACCTTCGCGATCCTGGCGTCGCTCTTCTTCGAGCCCATGATCCAGGCCTTCTCGGTTGCCACCGCCGTGCAGGCGGGCGCGTCGGTGCTGTGGGTCGGCATCCTGCTCGTCATCTACGTCGTGGAGATCATGGTGGCCGCCATCCAGGCCTACGTCTTCGCGCTTCTCTCCGCCGTCTACATCCAGATTGCCGAGTCCGACGAGGAGTAGGCGAGAAGAACGGCAACTCGCGGGCGTCCGCCTGCTGAGGAATAGCACGTTGGTTTGAAACTCGTCCCGGCCCACAAACCAATCGGGGCGAATGTCAAAGGAGGAACAGTGGGAGCTCTCGGTGTCGTTGGTTATGGTCTCGGCGTTATCGGCGCGGGCATCGGCATTGGCCTGGCCGCCAGTGGCGTCGCGCAGGGCATGGCGCGTCAGCCTGAGGTCCAGGGCCGCCTCTTCACGGTCTTCATCCTCGGCTCGGCGTTCGTCGAGGCCCTCGCCCTCATCGGCTTCGTCGTCAGCCTCATCGTCAAGTAGCGCTGTCGTACGTTTCCGAGTGGAGGCAAGCATGAAGAACACTGTCACGAAGCTGCTTGCGCACGCGGGCATCGTCGGTGGCGTCGCCCTCGCGACGCCCGTCGTGGCGCTCGCCGAGGAGTCGGCGGTCGGCCCGGACATCCTGATTCCCAAGCCGGCGGAGCTCATCCCCGCGCTCATCGCCTTCCTCATCATCCTCGTCGTCATGGCCAAGCTCGTGTGGCCGCCGGTCCTCGAGATGATGGAGAAGCGCCAGCAGAAGATTCAGGACGACCTCGACGCCGCCGAGCGCTCCAAGGTCAAGGCGGCCGAGGAGGCCAAGAGCTACGAGTCCAAGATTCTCGAGGCTCACCACGAGGCCGACGCCATCGTCGCCAAGGCCAAGAAGGAGGCCGAGGAGGTCCGCTCCGCGGTGCTCGCCAAGGCCCAGCACGAGGCGGCCGACATCATCGCCAAGGCCCACGGCGCCGTGGACTCCGAGCGCCACAAGGCCATGATCGAGCTCTCCAGCTCCGTCGTGGACCTCTCCGTGGAGATCGCGAGCAAGATCATCGGCAACGACCTCTCCGTGGAGGAGCAGCGCCGTCTGGCCGAGAAGTACCTCGCGGAAGTGGGGGAGCCCGATGAGCGCTAAGCGGGTGGACGCCGAGAAGGTCGAGGCGTACACGCGGGCGCTCCTGGAGGCCGCTCGCTCCGAGGGCCGCGCGAACGCGGACCTCGTGCAGTGGCAGCACGCGCAGAAGTTCACGCCGGAGGTCCTGGAGACGCTCGCGGCCATGCAGCGCGAGGACGACCTCGGCCTCGTGGAGGCGGTCGCCAAGCACTACAAGGAGCTGCTCGACGCTCAGGACACCACGGTCTCGGTGACCGTGACCACGGCGGTGCCCATGGACGACGACCTGCGCGCCAAGGTGCGCGCGAAGGCCGAGAAGGACCTGAACGCCCCGGTCTACCTCGTCGAACGCGTGGACCCGGCGATCATCGGCGGCATCATGCTCGAGGTGCGCGGCAAGCGCTACGACGCCTCCGTCCGCGCCCAGCTCGCCAACATCCGAAAGACCCTCTCGTCGACCTTCATCGAAGGCGAGGAACGCTAAATGGAAAGCATCAGCTCCGAGAAGATCATGAGCACGCTGCGCGAGGAGCTCGCGCAGATCAACGCCACGGTCGACCGCCAGGAGGCCTCGGTCGTCACCGAGGTCGCCGACGGAATCGCACGCATTTCGGGCCTCAAGACCGCCATGGCCGGCGAGCTGCTCAAGCTCACGAGCTCCACCACCGGCCTCGACGTCTACGGCCTGGTCCAGAACCTCGACCAGGACGACGTGGGCGCGGTCCTCTTCGGCGACGCCGAGGAGATCAAGGAGGGCGACGAGTGCCGCACCACCGGGCGCGTCATGGACATCCCGGTCGGTCACGCCATGCTCGGCCGCGTGGTGAACCCGCTCGGCCAGCCGATCGACGGCCTCGGCCCGATCAACGCCACGCATCGTCGCCCGATCGAGTTCAAGGCCCCCGGCATCATGGACCGCCAGCCGGTGTGCGAGCCCGTCCAGACGGGGCTTCTCGCCATCGACGCGATGGTGCCCATCGGCCGGGGCCAGCGCGAGCTCATAATCGGCGACCGCAAGACGGGCAAGACCGCCATTGCGATCGACGCGATCGTCAACCAGCGCGACACCGACATGATCTGCATTTACGTGGCCATCGGCCAGAAGGCCTCCACGGTCGCAGGCATCCGCGAGTCGCTCGCGCAACACGGCGTCCTGGACAAGACGGTCATCGTCTCCGCCACGGCGGCCGAGTCCGCCCCGATGCAGTACATCGCCCCCATGGCGGGCGCCGCCATCGGCGAGTACTTCATGTACAACGACGAGCATGGCAACCCCGCCGACGCCGAGCACCCCGGCGGCCACGTGCTCGTGGTCTACGACGACCTCTCCAAGCAGGCCGTCGCCTACCGTCAGATGTCGCTGACGCTGCACCGTCCGCCCGGACGCGAGGCCTACCCCGGCGACATTTTCTACCTGCACAGCCGCCTGCTCGAGCGCGCGTGCAAGCTCTCCGACGCCAACGGCGGCGGCTCGCTCACGGCGCTCCCGATCATCGAGACGCAGGAGGGCGACGTCTCCGCCTACATCCCCACGAACGTGATTTCCATCACGGACGGTCAGATCTACCTGCAGTCCAACCTCTTCTTCCAGGGCCAGCGCCCCGCCGTGGACGTGGGCATCTCGGTGTCGCGCGTCGGCGGCGACGCCCAGATCAAGGCCATGAAGCAGGTCGTGGGCACGCTGCGCCTGGACCTGGCGGCCTACCGCGAGAAGCAGGCCTTCTCGCAGTTCGGCTCCGACCTCGACGCCACGACGCAGTACCAGCTCAACCACGGCGCCCACGTCATGGAGATGCTCAAGCAGCAGCGCTTCTCGGCGCTCGACGTCCGTGACCAGGTCATCGCGATCTTTGCCGCCAAGGAGGACTTCCTCGACGACATCGACCTCGAGAACGTGACGCTCTTCCGCGACGGACTCGCCAAGTACATGTCCGAGCACTGCCCGAAGCTGCGCGCCTCCGTCATGAAGGGCAAGATCGACGACGCCACGGCCTCGCGTCTGCGCGGCCGCATCGCCCGCTTCAAGAAGCTCTTCCTGGTCGAGCACCCCAACCGTCGCCGGCTCGAGGACGTGGAGCAGGCCGCGGAGGACACCGTCGCCGCGCCGCCCGAGGGCGGCCACGAGCCGCTGGACGGTCAGGGGAAGTAGACCATGGCCAGCCTTCGTGAGATACAGCGCCGCATGAGCTCGATCAAGAGCACGATGCAGATCACGCGCACCATGGAGATGATCTCCACGGCGCGGATTCACAAGGCGCTCGAGCGCGCCGAGGAGGCGGAGCCCTACAAGGACGCCATCACGCGCATGCTCGCCAACGTGGCCGAGGCCGGCTTCTCGTCCGGGCAGCCGCTCCTCGCGCAGCGCGCGGAGGAGAAGCACGTGCTGTTCATCCTCGTAGCCTCCGACAAGGGCCTTGCGGGCGGCTTCAACATCGTGCAGCAGCGCGCGGTGGAGGCGGAGATGCGGCGGCTCAAGGCGCGCGGCGTCGAGTCGTCGGTGATCACCTGCGGCCGCAAGCCGACCGAGTACTTCACGTACCGGAAGATGGCGCCGGTCATGTCGTTCGTCGGAATCTCCTCCGAGCCCAACCAGGACGAGGCCGACCGCATAGCCTCCTACGTCATGCGCGGCTACGCCACCGGCGAGATCGACCGCGTCGTGCTCTACTACTGGCACGCCAAGAACCGCGTCGAGCAGACCCAGGTCGTCGAGCAGCTCCTGCCGATCTCCAAGGAGCAGCTCACCATGCCCAACAAGCCGCGCGAGCGCGAGGCGCTCACCAAGGTCGAGGGCCACGCCTACACCGACTTCGCCTTCGACCCCTCGGCCGAGGAGGTCCTGGGCCACCTCATGCCCGCCTACTTCAGGACGGTAATCTTCCACGCGCTGCTCGACTCGGCGGCCGCGGAGCACGGGGCGCGCCGCCGCGCCATGCAGTCCGCGACCGACAACGCCCGGGAGGTCCTGGGTACGCTCGAGCGCACGTTCAACCGAGTCCGCCAGGGCTCCATCACCACCGAGCTCAACGAGATCATCGGCGGCGCTTCCGCATTGGAGGACAACTGATGGCAGAGAAGAACCACGAGACGCGCACCGCCCTCGAGGAGGCCGCGTACAACAAGCTCAACCGCACCGTCGGCACGGGCTCGATCGTCCGCATCGTCGGCCCGGTCGTGGACGTCAAGTTCGACGGGCAGGTGCCGGGGATCTACACGGCGCTCGCCGTCGAGGGCGACACGCCCGTCGGCCGCGTGAGCACCGTGCTCGAGGTCGAGTCCCAGCTTCCGGGCGGCGTCGTCCGCACGGTGGCCATGTCCTCGACCGACGGCCTCACCCGCGGCCTCAAGGTCCGCGACACCGGGCACCCCATGATGATGCCGGTGGGGCCCTCCACCCTGGGGCGCGTCTGGAACGTCATGGGCCAGCCCGTCGACGGCGGCAAGGTCCCCGAGGACGTCCAGTACTACCCGATCCACCACCCCGCGCCCTCCTTCGACGAGCTCACCACCACCACGGAGATCTTCGAGACGGGCATCAAGGCGATCGACCTTCTCGAGCCCTACGTCCGCGGCGGCAAGACGGGCCTCTTCGGTGGCGCGGGCGTCGGCAAGACGGTCCTCATTCAGGAGCTGATCAACAACCTCGCCCAGCAGCACGGCGGCACCTCGGTCTTCACCGGCGTCGGCGAGCGCACTCGCGAGGGCACCGACCTCTACCTGGAAATGACCGAGTCCGGCGTCATTGAGAAGACCTGCCTGGTCTACGGGCAAATGAACGAGCCGCCCGGAGCCCGTATGCGCGTGGCGCTCGCCGGCCTCACCACCGCCGAGTTCTTCCGCGACCAGGGCCAGGACGTCCTGCTGTTCATTGACAACATTTTCCGCTTCTCCCAGGCGGGCTCCGAGGTCTCGGCCCTTCTCGGCCGCATGCCCTCCGCCGTTGGCTACCAGCCCACGCTGGCCACGGAGATGGGCGAGCTCCAGGAGCGCATCACCTCCACCAAGGAGGGCTCGATCACCTCGGTCCAGGCCGTCTACGTCCCCGCCGACGACCTGACCGACCCGGCGCCGGCCACCACGTTCACGCACCTTGACGCCACGACGGTCCTCTCCCGCGCGATCACCGACCTGGGTATCTACCCAGCCGTCGACCCGCTGGCGAGCTCGAGCTCCGCGCTCGACCCGTCGATCGTGGGCGAGGAGCACTACCGCGTGGCGATCGCCGTCCAGGAGACGCTGCAGGAGTACTCTGACCTCCAGGACATAATCGCGATTCTCGGCATGGACGAGCTCTCCGAGGAGCAGCAGCACGTCGTCGCGCGCGCCCGCAAGATTCAGCAGTTCCTCTCGCAGTCCTTCCACGTGGCCGAGAAGTTCACGGGCAACCCCGGCACCTATGTGACGGTCGAGGACACCGTGCGCTCCTTCGCCGAGATCGTCGACGGCAAGTGCGACGACCTCCCCGAGCAGGCGTTCCGCTTTGCGGGCACGATCGAGGACGTCCGCCGTCGCGCCGCCGAAATGGCTGGCACGGCCGCTCCGACGCAGGAGGCCACCGAGGCCGCCGAGGGGTCCGAGGCGCCCGCCGAGAAGGGCGAGGAGTAGGCCCATGGCCGAGCTCAACTGCCAGTTCGTCCGTCCCGACCGGCTGCTCTTTGACGGGCCGGTGGCCAACCTCGTGCTCGTGACCTATGCCGGCGAGCTCGGCATATGGCCCGGGCACGCGCCCGAGATCGTGGCGCTCGGCGACGGCGTCGTGAGGATTCGCCGCCTGCCCGCCGACGGCGGCGGCGAGTATGACGTCGTCGTGTCCGGCGGCTACGCCGAGGTGGACAACGACGGCGTCATAATCCTCGCCGACCACGCCCGTCGCACCGACGACATAGACCCGGAGGTCGTGCGCCGCACGCGTGACGAGGCGATTGAGGCGCTCGACGAGATTGGCGAGGGCAACTATCGTGCGGCATACTATGAGAAGCAGATTCGTTGGTGCAACCTCCTGCTGAAGCACGCGGCTGGAAGCACCGCATAGCCCAGTTCGCACGGAGGCCGCATGGAAGTCATTCAGATCGAGGGTGGACGCCGCGTCACCGGCGAGGTGAGCGTCGAGGGGGCAAAGAACTCGGCGCTCAAGCTCATGGCCGCGACCATTATGGCTCCCGGCGTGAGCACGCTCACCAACGTCCCCAACATTTCCGACGTCCATGTCATGGGCAAGGTCCTCAAAAACATTGGCGCGCGCATTGACGTCGTGAACGAGCACGAGCTCAAGATCGACACCTCCGACGTCGACTCCTGGGAGACCCCCTACCATCTCGTTGCGCAGATGCGCGCCTCGACTGCGGTTCTCGGCCCCCTGCTCTCCCGCTTCGGCCGTGCGATCGTGGCCATGCCCGGCGGGTGCAACATCGGCGCCCGCAGCATCGACATGCACATCCTCGGCCTCGAGGCCCTCGGCGTCGAGTTCGAGGTCAAGCACGGCAACATCCACGCGAGCGCCCCGCACGGGCTCGTCGGCAACACGGTGACGCTCAACTTTGCGAGCGTGGGCGCCACGGAGAACCTCATGATGGCCTCCGTCTTTGCCAAGGGCGTCACCACGATCGACAATGCGGCCCGCGAACCGGAGATCGTGGACCTCGCCAACCTCCTCAACGAGATGGGCGCCAAGATCTCCGGGGCGGGCTCCCCGGTCATAGAGATCGAGGGGGTCTCCGAGCTGCACCCGGTCACGCACCGCGTGGTCGGCGACCGCATCGAGGCGGGGACCTTCCTGGCCGCCGCCGCGCTCACGGGCGAGCCGATCACGGTGCATGGCTTTGCCCCGCTGCACCTGGGCCTCGTCCTCAAGAAGTACGAGCAGATGGGGATCTCGGTCGAGCGCGGGCCCAACTGGTGTCGCGCCTGGCGCGACCGTCCGCTCGTCCCCACCGACATCCAGACCCTGCCGTTCCCGGGATTCCCGACCGACATGCAGGCGCAGACCATGACCCTGCTCGCCCTTGCCAAGGGGAGCTGCGTCATCACCGAGAACATCTTCGAGAACCGCTTCATGCTCGCGAGCGAGCTCACGCGCATGGGCGCCGACATCGCGATCGAGGGGCACCACGCCATCGTCCACGGTGTCGACGGCTTCTCGGGAACCCAGGTCAAATCTCCCGACCTGCGCGGCGGCGCCGCGCTGGTCATGGCGGGCCTCGTCGCCGACGGCATCACCACCGTCTCCCAGATCCACCACATCGACCGCGGCTACGAGGGCTTCGTCGAGAAGCTCGCCTCGCTCGGGGCGCGCGTCCGGCGCGCGGAGCTCCCCGACGAGGAGGACTAGGAGGGGACCATGAGCTTCACCGAGCGTCAGGACGACCACGCCCTCAGCCGCGCCGGCGAGGACTACCTCGAGGCGATTTACAGGATCTCGCTCCAGGAGGGCGCCTCAGTTCGCTCGGTCGACGTGGCCGAGCAGCTCGGCGTCTCCAAGGCCAGCGTCAACAAGGCCCTCTCCACGCTCAAGGAGGCCGGCATGGTCGAGCAGAGCCGCTACGGCCGCGTGACGCTCACCGCGGAGGGCGAGAGGTACGCCGCGCTCGTGTGGCGCGCCCACCGCGCTCTGCGCCTGTTTTTGGAGCGTGACCTCGGCGTTGCCTCCGAGACCGCGGACGCCGAGGCCTGCCTCATGGAGCACGTCCTCTCCGCCGATACCATGGAGCGCCTGATCGGCTACCTCGAGCGCCAGGGCATTGCCATTCCGGAGTAGGCCCCGCGTCCTTCTCGCCCGAGGGTCCCTCAGCATTGCCACATTTCAGACGCTTTTGTGGTAGAGGCTCCCGCGTGTGCGCGCGACTGTCGTTTCCGAGGCTTTTCTCCTTGTTTTGGGCAACAAGTTTTATACGCCGACGTACTTCTCGCCCCTCCGCCTGACAAAACCGCAGGTGGCGAGAAGTACGGTGTGCTTTCGTTCCCACAAAACCCGCCAAACGCTGGCAATCCCATCAAACTTGTTGCCCAAAACATGCCGGTGCGGCTTCGGTTGGCGCGGAATCGCGACACGGTCGTCCTCTCACATAAATCTTGTTGCCCAAAACAGCCGGGGAAACGGGTGAGGAAGCGCTCGCGACGCGCCGTCGCGCCGGCGGTCGGCGCCGCTGGCGGGACGGCTCTGTATGAAGCCTGAGAGTTGGGGTATGTTGTGAGTGCCGCCGGGCATTTGCCGGCCGGCGCGTTCGCACACGACCCGAAGGGAAGACCATGAAGTCAATTATCCCTGCCGCAGGCCTCGGAACCCGTTTTCTCCCCGCAACCAAGTGCTCTCCCAAGGAGCTGCTCCCCGTCATTGACAAGCCCGTCATTCAGTACGTGGTCGAGGAGGCGCTCGAGCCCGAGGGCGTCGACGGCGTGGTGATTGTCAACTCCCACGAGAAGCCGCAGATCGAGCAGTACTTCTCCGTTGACGACGGCTTTGAGTCCATGCTGCGCGAGCGCGGCAAGTCCGCGGAGGCCGAGCGCGTCCACGAGGCGTCGTCGCTTCCGGTGTCCTTTGTCTACCAGGACGTTGCCCGCGGGCTCGGCCACGCCGTGCTCCAGGCCGCGGACGAGATCGACGGTGAGCCGTTCTTCGTGCTCCTGGGCGACTACTTCGTCCCGGGGCGGCAGATGTGCGTCCGCATGGCTGAGGTCTCGCGCGAGCACGGCGGCGCCTCGGTGATCGCGGTGGCGCCCGTGCCCGCCGACCAGGTGAGCCGCTACGGAATCATTGCCGGCGAGTGCGTGGGCTGCCTTCCCGGCACCGACGCCGACGGCGAGCAGGAGGGCGCGGTCTGGAAGGTGACAGGGCTGGTCGAGAAGCCCAAGCCGGAGGAGGCCCCCTCGCACCTGTTCATTGTCGGGCGCTACCTGCTGTCGCCGCGCGTCATGGAGCTGCTTGCCACGCAGGAGCCCGGCGCCGGCAACGAGATCCAGTTGACGGATGCCATGGAGCGCCTGCTGGCGGAGGAGGATATGTACGCGCTCGTCGTCGACCCTGTCGAGGGGTGCGACACGGGCACGCCGGCGGCCTGGGCTGCCGTCAACGCGCGCATGGTGCTCGAGGACCCCTCTCAGCGCGAGGCGTTCCTCGAGGCGTTTGGCCCGGAGGGTGCCGCGCGTCTTGGATAAGCGGGCCGACATACTTCGCTTTGGGGTCGACGGCTGGACCGCGCGCTTTGACGACTCCTTCACCGACGAGAACGTGGTGCGCCTCGCCGACGCGCTCGGCCTGGTGTGGGCGAGCGCGTGGCCGGGGGCTACCGTCTACGTTGGGTTTGACACGCGGCACGCGGCTCGCGAGCACGCGTGGCTCGTGGCGGGCGTGCTCGCGTCGTATGGCCTCGTCGTAAGACTTTCCGACCGCGTGTGCCCCACGCCTGCGGTCGCCTGGACGTGCGCGCGGGACGAGAGCGCCGTCGGCGCCGCCATCCTCACCGCGAGCGAGCGCTCCTGCGAGTATGGCGGCCTCATTGTGCGGGGCAGAGACGGTGGCCCCGTCCCCCACGAGTTCCTCGACGAGGTGGAGCAGGCCGTGTCGCTGTCGCCGACCGCCTCGCGCGGCGCCTTCGAGGAGCTCGACCTCATGAGCGACTACCTGGCCTCGCTCGCCGCCTGGGTCGACCGCCCCTCGATCGAGGCGGCACGTCCCAAGGTCGTCGTCGACGCCATGTACGGGGCGGGAACCGAGCACCTTGCTCGCCTGCTCTCCGACCTGGGGTGCGAGGTCGTTGAGATTCACGTGGAGCCGCGCGAGGACTTTGGGGGGATTCACCCCGACCCCCGCGATCCCTGGGCCGACTCGTGCGAGCAGGCTGTCGTGGCGCATGGCGCCGACCTGGGACTTCTGCTGGACGGCGACGCCGACCGCGCCGCCGTCGTCGACGAGGCTGGAAACCTTCTTCCCGCGCGCGTCTTCGTCCCGCTCATTCTTGGCAACCTGGTCATGGGGCACGGCGCGCACGGTCGCGTCGTCACCACGCTGACCTGCTCGGCCTGCATTGAGCGCGAGGCGGGGAGACTGGGGTGCGAGACGACGTCGGTGCCCGTTGGGTTCACGCGTGTATACAGAGAAATGCTCGAGCCGGACGTGATCATGGGCGTCGAGGAGTACGGCGGGATCTGCGTGCCCGCCCACCTGCGGGAGCGGGACGGCCTTCTCGTGTCACTGCTCGCGGTGGAAATGGTTGCGAGGTCGGGAAAGTCGGTCTCCACCATGGCGGCGGAGCTGGAGCAAAGCATTGGCACCATGTGGTACGCGAGGCGCGACCTCCGACTCGACCCTGCAGCCAGCCAGGCGTTTCGCAACGTGCTCCCGGGACTGAACCCGGGCGAGCTCGGGGGAAGGGCGCCTGTCGAGGTCTCCCATGCCGACGGTCTTCGCGTGCAGTTTGAGGACGACGCCTGGGCGCTGATTCGTCCCTCGCGCACGAGCTCCGTGGTGAGGGTGTATGCCGAGGCGTCTTCGGCGCAGGCTCGTGACGCCCTGCTCGAGGCGGCCTGCGAGCTGGTGCGACGCGGCCTTTAGACCCCAATTGTGCAGAAACCGTGGAGGCGCCGATTCTCGCCCCCGCGGGGCGCGCGGGTGCGTATAGTTAATCCCCGCGCAGCGACGAGCTCACGGCCCACGACCT
>CASEQJ010000024.1 GCA_949290055.1 uncultured Olsenella sp.
AGTGGTAAAAACAGGGCGCGAGATTTAAACACATGAGGAACGGCCGCCTGCCTGCGCAGACGGCCGTTCCGATAGCACACTTTTTGTCCTATAAGCCCCTGCGCACGAAAAAGGGGCGGCGCCCCATTGCGCCGCCCCGCCTCGTCTGTACTTTGGAATCACCCGTGTCTCTGCGTGTCGATGGTGGACAACTGGGTATTCATCCTGGGCCCGCTTCGAGTGTTCCTGTCATCAGTCCGTTCCGAAATACGTTTCGGAGAACGTTGGCGAGTGCGCTCGCCCCAGATGTTATAGGACCTCGGTCGCACGGTCGGCGGGCCCAAACTGCACGTTCTCTTCGCTGTTCACTGGACTCGCCTCCTTATGACGGTCGCTGGTTTGTAGCGACGCTGCCCTTGCTTACTCACCTTGTTCCCGCGCAAGCGGGGTTTACACGCTCGTATCAGAGCCGTCCGCAGGCGGTATGTTTTTGCCGACGGACGGCACACAGCCCACGTCTCGGGCGAGAAGATCGGCGAGCTGGCGACTCGAATGGACGCCGAGCAGCTCATAGCCCTGCGCCCGATAGGCGTTCACGGTACCGGCGGCCACATGCAGCGCCTCGCAGACCTCAGGCGCACTGAGCCCCAGCGCGATCTTGAGCAGAACGTGCGCCTGCAGCTCGCCGGCACCACGACCGCGCAGGTAGAGCACGCGGCGCTCCTCGTCGAGTCGCAGGGCAAAGCCGAGCCTCATGTTCCCCGTGCAGCTTGCGAAAAGCACCACAAGGTAGGCGAGAAGGGTCGCGAGCGCCGCAATGGTCAGTGGCCGACGCCAGCGGCTGAGGCGGGAGCGAACCGCCCCTGCGAGCGCCGCCACAACGAACGCCAGCGGGATCGCCGACGTCCAGAGGTGGTACCCAAACGGGAGGCTTCCGCCCTCCCCCATCGTCCGCGCCACGCCGGGGGCCAGCAGCAGGATCGCGCCCCACGCGACCCACGCCGTTCCACGAAGCGTCGTCCTGGTGTCCATGCTGCCTCCCGTCCGTGACGTGTTGGGGGCATCGTAGCCGCCGCAGGCCCGTTCGTCACGTCGCAGACGTTATGCACGTGCCCGTGACACGGTTCTTCTCGCCCTCTGGTCTGCGATTGGTAACGAAGTTGGGCATGAAAACGTTACCAATCGCAAGCTGCGCGCATGCGGTTTGCGGTTTGGAACGTTTTGCTGCCCTATTCCGTTACCAATCGCAGGGCACCGACGAAGCGACAAAGAAACGCCCCGGGCGAGAAGCCCGGGGCGCTCGGTACGCGTTATGTGCGCGACGCTACTCGGCGTCGGCGAGGGCCTTCTTGGCGACCTCGGCGATGTCGGCGAAGGTGGCCTCGTCGCTGTAGGCGATCTCGGCGAGGACCTTGCGGTCGAGCTCGACGCCGGCGAGCTTGAGACCGTGCATGAGCTTGCTGTAGGACAGGCCGTTCATGCGGGCGGCGGCGTTGATGCGCTGAATCCACAGGGCGCGGAAGTCGCGCTTCTTGTTGCGGCGATCGCGGTAGGCGTACTGACCGGAGTGCTGCGCCTGCTCCTTCATGCCACGGAACGTGCGGGAACGGACTCCGTAGTAGCCCTTGGTGCGCTCGACGAGCGTCTGACGCTTCTTACGGCCGGCGACGGCGCGCTTGACTCGTGCCATATCTGATCAACTCCTCGTTGGAAACTTCACTCGAACGGCGGGACTACTTGGAGCCCATGCGCTGGGAGACGGTCTTGACGTCGGCGTCGGCGATGACGGTCTCCTGACGGAAGCCGCGAATGCGCTTGGGCGACTTCTTGGTGAGGATGTGGCTCTTGAACGCCTTGGCGCGCATGATCTTGCCAGAGCCGGTGCGGCGGAAGCGCTTTGCCGTACCCTTGTGGGTCTTCATCTTGGGCATGCTAGTTCTCCTTCTCCGTGACTTCCTCGTCGCCCTTCTCGTCCTTCTTGTCGAAGGCACCCTTGATCGGGACGATGGTCATGTGCATGTTGCGGCCTTCCATGAGCGGCTTCTGCTCGACGGTCGCGACGTCCTTGAGGTCCTCCGCCAGGCGATCGAGCACGAGGCGACCCTGCTCCGGGTGAGCCATCTCACGACCGCGGAACATGATCGTGATCTTGACGCGCGCGCCCTTCTTGAGGAAGCGAATGACGTGGCCCTTCTTGGTCTCGTAGTCGCCCACGTCGATCTTGGGACGGAACTTCATCTCCTTGATCTCGACCTTGGACTGGTTCTTGCGCGCAGCCTTGGCCTTGCGGTCCTGCTCGTACTTGAACTTCTTGTAGTCGAGCATCTTGCAGACCGGAGGGTCGGCGTTGGGAGCGATCTCCACGAGGTCGAGACCCTGGTCGCCCGCAATGCGCAAGGCATCACGCACGCCGAACAGACCCATCTGCGAGCCGTCGACGCCGATCAGGCGACACGTGCGGGAAGTGATCTCCTCGTTAATGCGAGGACCGTCGTTTCTGGCTATCGTTCACACCTTCCTCTCGTCGCGGCTCGCGCCGCATAAAAAAGCCCCTGGTGCCAAGCAGCATCCAGGAGACAGCAACCGCCCTGCGTGAGGCAGTGATTACGTTGTCTGACCAGACAGCTGCCGAATGGCGCCGTGTAGGTGGGGGCTCTCGCCCCGCTTCGCAAAACGCACACTGGGACACATTAGCACGCGCACCGAGCCCGGGCAAGAGGTTTTTCTCGCCCGGTCCCGGCGCGCGCGTGATTCAGAAACTCTTCACAGGCCGAGAAGAACGACCGCTCGCTAGAGGTTGAGGGAGGCAGACTGCACGTAGGTGCGCGCCTGGTACTCGCGGTCCAGGTCGTAGAGGCCCTTAGGGTCGCAGCCAAAGAGCTTCATGTTGGTGATCATGTCGCGGGCGTTGGTCTCCTCCTCGCCCTGCTCCTCCACGAACCAGTCGAGGAACTTCATGGTGCGCACGTCATGCTGCTCGTGCGCGACCTCATAGCAGTGGTGAATGAGGCTCGTGACGTACTCCTCGTGCTCGAGGCCGGCCTCCAGCGGCGCGAGGTCGCTCTCGAAGGTCTTGTCCGGCTTGGCGATTGCCTCCATCGTGGGCTTGAAGTCGTTGTCAAGCAGGTAGCGACGAATCGCCAGCGCGTGGTCCATCTCCTCCTTGGCCTGGATCTCGTACCAGTTGGCAAAGCCCTTGAGGCCGCGGTCGTCGTAGTAGTCCGCAAAGGTGAGGTAGAGGTAGCTGGAGTACAGCTCCTTGTTGATCTGCTCGTTCAGAACCGAGGTGACCTCGCTCGAAAGCGCCATGGCAGTTCCCTTCTCGTTGGCTGCGGTTCGCATGCGCTAACTATATACCCCGCGGACGACAAAAACCCTCCGTCTGCTATAGTTCTTCTCGCGCGCAGCATGCGCCCTCAGGCCCGAGTGGCGGAATTGGCAGACGCGACGGTCTCAAAAACCGTTGAGGCAACTCGTGCGGGTTCGAGCCCCGCCTCGGGCACCATTTCTTCCTAGTGCAAAAACGGATTCTGGGCGAGCTCCCGGCGCATGGTGGTGGCGGGACCGTGACCGCAGAGCAGCGTGGTCTCGGGCGCGATCTCGGAGGCCATGCGCGCCAGGGAGGCCATAATGGTCGCCTCGTCGCCGCCCTTGAGGTCGGTGCGGCCATGGCTGCCCGGGAAGAGCGTGTCGCCCACAAACGCCACCCCCTCGGCGCTGCCCCCGCCCACGAGCACGACGCCACCGGGGGTGTGCCCCGGCGTCTCCATGACGGTGAAGGTGGCCGTGCCCACCGTGAGGACGTCCCCCTCGGCAAGCGTGCGGTCCGGAGCGGGCGCGTTCTCGTCGTAGCTGCGCCCCACCTCGCTCGTCTCGCCCGCGTGGCGCGCGAGCTCGGCGTCGGCGGCGTGAATCGCAAAGGGCGCGCCCGTCGCGCGCACGAGGGCGGCCGCGCCGCCAACGTGGTCGCCGTGGCCGTGGGTCGCCGCGACGCACGTGACGCGCACGTCGTCGAGGACGGTCGCGAGCTGCGCCCCGGAGCCGCCGGGGTCCACGACCAGGCACTCTCCCCCGCTCACGTAGGCGTAGCAGTTGGTCTGCAGCGGCGTCACCACGAACTGCCGCAGCTCGTCTCTCTTCTCGGCCATATCAACCTCCCAGGGTGAGACAAACGAACCTGTCCCCTTTGTCTCACTTCACCCGCTGCTTCATTTGGTTGGCGCCCTCGCCGGGCATGATGCGGCGGGCGTCAAAGACCGACGGCACGCGGCTCACGGCAGAGAGCAGCACGTCGAGCAGGCTCGCGTCAGAGATCGCCACGAGGAAGCGCAGGCGCGCCACGCCCTGGGACGAGGTCTGCGTGGCGGCCGAGAGTATGTTGGCGCCGGCGTCGCCGACGGCGACGGTGATGTCGCGCAGAAGGCCCATGCGGTCGGTGGCCTCCACGACGATCTCCACGCGAAACTCCGTGGCGCCCGAGGTGTCCCAGGCGACCTCGATCATGCGGTCGGGGTTCTTCATGAGATCGGCGACGTTGGGACAGTTGGCACGGTGCACCGAAACGCCACGGCCGCGCGTGACAAAGCCCACGATCTCGTCTCCGGCGACGGGGTTGCAGCAGTGCGCGAGGTGGACGAGAAGGTCGGGGTCGCCCTTGACCACCACGCCGCAGTTGCTGCGCTTGCGCCGGCCCTTGGCGGCCTGGGTCATGGCATAGGACTGCATGACCGGCGCGCCGGAGGTCATGGCGCGCTCGTGCTCCTCCTGCTTCTGCGCCTGGGCCGCCTGCGCCGCGAGCTGCTCGGGCGAGCCCTCCTCGAGGATCTCCTCGATTCGGTTGGCGGCCTGCTTGACGGAGACCTTGCCGTTGTGCACGTTCGCGAAGAGGTCCTCGGGGCTGCGGAGCTCAAACTGCTCGCAGACGCGCTCGATCGCCTTGACCGTGCGGCGCGTCGAAATGCCGTAGCCGCGCTTGCGCAGCTCGTGCGCGAGCTCGGTGCGCCCCTGCTCCGCGTCGTCGTTCTTCGTCTGCGTGGAGAAGTACTTGCGGATCTTGGCGCGGCTTGACGGCATGGCCACGAGCGCCATCCAGTCGCGGCTCGGCTTGGCGTTCTTGTTGGTGAGGATCTCCACGCGGTCGCCCATGTTGAGCTTGTAGGAGAGCGGGACCACCGAGCCGTTGACCTTGGCGCCCACGCAGTGGTTGCCCACCTCGGTGTGGACCGCGTAGGCAAAGTCGAGCGGCGTGGCGTCGCGGCGCAGGCTCATGACCTCGCCCTTGGGCGTGAAGACGAAGATCTCGTGCTCAAAGAGGTCGACGCGCAGGTTGTCAAGGAACTCGTGCGGGTCGTCTATGTCGTCCTCGGTGGCCCAGTCGAGCGTCTTGCGAATCCAGTTGATCGTGGAGTCGATCGCGCGGTCCTCGGCGCTCATGCGCCCGCGCGAGTTGCCCTCCTTCTTGTAGAGCCAGTGCGCGGCAATGCCGTACTCGGAGGCCTCGTGCATTTCCGCGGTGCGGATCTGAATCTCTATGGGCTTGCCGTCGGGGCCCACCACCGTGGTGTGCAGGCTCTGGTAGAGGTTGGCCTTGGGCGTGGCTATGTAGTCCTTGAAGCGGCCCGGCAGCGGGTTCCACAGCGCGTGGACCGCGCCGAGCGCGGAGTAGCAGTCCCCGACCGACTGCGTGATCACGCGCAGGGCGATAAGGTCGTAAATGTCGGAGAACTCGCGCCCCTTGCGGGTCATTTTCTGGTAAATGCTCCACAGGTGCTTCGGGCGGCCCGTGATCTGGTAGCCGGTGAGGCCGGCCGCCTTCAGCTCGTCGTCGAGCGTCTTTATCGCCGAGTCGGTGTCCTCCTCGCGCTGGGCGCGAGAGTCCTGCACCATGCGGGCGACGCGCTGGTACTCCTCGGGCTCGAGCCAGAAGAACGCAAGGTCCTCGAGCTCCCACTTGACCGACGAGATTCCCAGGCGGTCGGCGAGCGGCGCGTAGACGTCCATGGTCTCCCGCGCCTTGAAGAGGCGCCGGTCGGGCGGCAGCGCGGCGAGCGTGCGCATGTTGTGCAGGCGGTCCGCGAGCTTGATTATGACGACGCGAATGTCGCGGCTCATGGCGAGGAACATTTTCCGGAGGTTCCACGCCTGCTTGGCGTCCATGGACGAGACCTGAATCGAGGTGAGCTTGGTCACGCCGTCCACGAGGTCGGCCACCGTGGGGCCAAAGAGCTCCGCAACCTGATCCTTGGTCGCCGGGGTGTCCTCCACCGTGTCATGGAGCAGCGCCGCGCAGATCGTGTCCTCGTCCATGCGCAGGTCGTGCGCGAGTATGAGCGCGACCTCGACGGGGTGGTTAATGTAGGGCTCGCCCGAGCGACGGCGCTGGTCGCGGTGGAACTCCGCGGCAAAGCGGTACGCGCGGTCGACCTTCTCACAGCCCTCGTCGTCGAGGTAGGCGGCGCAGGCGGACTGAAGGAGCCGGAAGTTGGCGGCGTCTGGGACCGCCTTCTTCGCCCGCTTCCCCTCGGGAAGGGGCTGCGGCGCCGCGACCTGCGGCGTCGCGCCCTGTGCCGAAGCGGGCTGCGGCGCCCGGACCTCGTTGTCGCTCATGCTCATCTCGCTCCCCCTTCCCCCATCAGACGATAATACCGAAGTCGGGGGAGATGGGGTGCCTGACACCGGCGAGAAGCTCCTCGGACGGGGCGCCGAGCGCCCAGGAGCAGAAGTCCTCGAAGGCGGAGCGCGCCCGCAGGCCCTCGAGGTAGCACGCGGAGCGCGAGAGCTCCATGCGCTCGGGCGACGGCGCCATGCGCACCGACCTCCCGTCGCCCCAGCCCGCGACCGAGCAGAAGCCGAGCTCGGAGAAGATAGAGAGCGCCGAGACCACCTCGCGCTCGTCGATCGGCGACAGCGAGGCGCGCTCGGTGGCGACGGCGGCGATCGAGGCGTCGTCGAGCGTGATCGGACCGCCCTCGCGGAAGAGGCGCATGAGCGTCCGGTAGACGAGCACGAGGTCGTCACGCGAGGGCGCGGCCGAGGCGAGGACGCGCTGGCCGAGGGCGCGGTCGCGCGCGCCAAAGAGCAGGTGGACGAAGGCCTCCTCGCCGTCCCTCCCCGCGCGCCCGCTCATTTGGTTGAACTCCACGCGCCCGAGCGGCAGCCCGTAGAGCACGACGTGCCTGATTCCCGGGAGGTTGACGCCCTCCCCGAAGGCGCTCGTCGAGACAATGCAGGTGAGGTCGTCGCCGCGGAAGGCCCGCTCCACGCGCTCGCGCGTCGGCCGAGCAAGGCCGGCATGGTAGAAGGCCGTGCGCGCGGCGAGCTCCGGGACGCGGTGACGCAGCGTTCGCACGAGCGAGACCGCCTGGTCGCGGGTGGGCGCGTACACCACGCACTTCTCGCCCCGGGCCACAATGCTCACGAGGGCGGCCTCGCGGTCGCGCACCTCGCGGGCGTCGTCCAGAAGGAGGTTGTCGCGGCTCTCCAGGTCGCAGACCACGTCCTCGCGCGCGATTCCGGCGAGAGCGCAGATTCGCGCGGCGACCTCGGGGGCCGCGGTGGCGGTGACGGCGAGCACCGTGGGGTTGCCGAGGTCGGCGCGAATGGCGGGCAGCTCGAGGTACGCCTCGCGGCTGCCCGGCGCGGCGAGCCCGGCGTGGTGCGCCTCGTCTATCACGAGAAAGCCCACGCGCCCCGACTCCGCGAAGTCGGCTCGGTGAATGGCGAGAAACTCGGGCGTGGTCAGGACTATGTCGGCAGACCCCGTCGCGAGCGCGGCAAAGACGCGGGCGCGCTCCGACTGCGCGGTCTCCCCCGTCAGGACCTCGACCGAGACGCCGACGTCGGCGAGCTGCTCCCGAAGGTGGAAGGCCTGGTCGGCGACAAGGGCACGCAGGGGGTAGACGAACACGCTCGCCCGGCCGCGCCGCAGGGCCTCGCGGGCGGCGTGCAGGTGAAACACGAGCGACTTGCCCCGCCCTGTGGCCATGACCGCCAGGCACGAGCGACCCTGGGCGAGAAGGTCGAGCGCTCGTCGCTGGGCCGGGAGCAGCGGGAGCTCCCCGATCAGCTGGCGCCGCAGGGCGTCGGTGAGCCCCTCGTCCGAGAGGCCGGCGAGCTCCTCCCGGCGCGAGCGGGCAAGGGGCGCCGCGTCCCTCTCGGCCGGGGCGGCCTCGTCCTCCACGAGGTCCTCGACGGGCTCTCCGCCGTCACGCAGCAGCAGGTCCTTGACCATGAGCTTGGGCTTGGTGCGCCCCTGCCAGGTCTCGTTGACCGCCTCGAAGACGACGTCGACGACGCCGTCCCAGGCGCAGGCGCGCTCGGCGTCCGGCGCGCGGAAGTAGATCGCGGGCACGGAGCTCACGCCGTCAGTGGCAACAAAGCGCAGGTGGGCAAGGTCGGCGCCGACGCAGGAGCGGTTGCGCATGGTGACGGAGCAGGCGGCGAGCAGCGGGCGCTTGTTGCCCTGACCAAAGGGCTGAAGGCGCTCGAGGGCGTCGATCGTCTCGACGGTGAGCTCGGAGAGCGAGACGGTTGCCGTGACCTCGCCGACGTCCTCGAACTCCGTCTCGGGGAGCTCTGCGAGGACGGCCGACAGGCGCGCGCGGAACTCGTCGAGGTGCCGCGCCTCGCAGGTCACCCCGACGGCACCGGCGTGACCGCCAAAGCGGACGAGCACGTCCGAGCACTGCTCGACGGCGTGGAAGAGGTCCACCGAGCCGACCGAGCGCCCGGAGCCGCGCGCCACGCCGTCCGAGATCGAGAACACGATCGCGGGGACGTGGTAGCGGCTCACTATGCGCGAGGCGACGATGCCCTTCACGCCTTCGTGCCAGCCCTCGCCCCCCACGACGACCACGCGGCCCCCGTCATAGGTCCGCTCCGCCTCGGCGAGCGCGGCCTCGGCGAGCGCGGCCTCCACCTCGCGACGCTCCGTGTTGACCGCCTCGAGGCGGGCGGCGAGCTCCGCCGCCTCGGCGGGGTCGTCGGTGAGCAAGAGCTCGAGCGCAACGTCGGTCGAGCCCATGCGGCCGGCCGCGTTGAGCCGGGGAATGAGCGAGAAGGGAAGGTCGTCGGGACGAACGCTCGCCAGGTCGCAGCCGGCGACCGCGGCGAGCGCCACGAGGCCGGGGCGCGCAAAGCGGCGCATGCGCTCCACACCCTCCGCGACCAGCGCGCGGTTCTCGCTCGTGAGCTGCATCATGTCCGAGAGGGTCCCCAGCGCCGCGACGTCGAGGTAGGACCTCCAGAGATCGGGACGGCCGCGGCGCCTGCCGAGCTCGCAGACGAGCTTCAGGGCGACCCCGACGCCGGCGAGCTCGCGCGAGGGGCAGTCGTCCGCGAGCTTGGGGTCGGTCACCGCGACGCCGGAGGGCACATGGTCCGCGGGCTCGTGGTGGTCGGTGACGACGACGTCGACGCCGCGTCCGAGCAGCCACGTGACCTCGTCTGCGGCGGCGATACCGTTGTCCACCGTCACGACGAGGTCGGGGTCGCAGGCCTCCGTCACGCGCGCGAGCGCCTGGCGGGAGAGCCCGTAGCCCTCCCCAAAGCGGTGCGGAATGAAGGGGTGGACCGTGCCCCCGAGCTCGCGCAGCGCGAGCGTGAGCAGACAGGTCGACGTCATGCCGTCGACGTCGAAGTCGCCGAACACCGCTATGGTCTCCCCGACGTCCAGGGCGCGCTCGAGTCGCGTCGCCGCCTCCCCCATTCCCGGGACGAGGAGCGGGTCCTCCCAGGCGGTCTCCAGCGAGGGGTCGAGAAACGCGCGCGCAGCCGTCGCGTCGGCGTAGCCTCGCGCCACGAGAACGCGCGCCACCAGCGGCGGGACGCCAAGCTCGGACGCGAGCCTCTTCTCGGACTGCGGGTCTGCGGGAAGCACCGCCCAGCGGCGGCTGTCAGCGAGGGCGCCCATGCTACCGCCCCTCGCAGACGAAAATGGGTGCGGACGCGCGGGCGGCGGGCGCCGCGGGCGCGAGGTTCTTCTCGTTTTTCATGTCCAGGTCTCTCGTGAGGTGGGGCGCTCGGCGCCCGGCTGTTGATCGCCTCAGATTGTAGCAGAGACCCCGGACGTCAACCGTTTGCCTAAATGGGGTCTGACCCCTTTTAGGCGACTACCAGTCCTCGGCTGCCGGCGACGCCAGCCACTCGTCAAGAAACGCCGCGTAGGTGCCGGCGATCACGGCCTCCCGGGCGCGTCGCATGAGGTCGAGCAGGTAGTGAATGTTGTGCTGGGAAATGAGAATCCCCGCGAGCATCTCCTTCTGCCGCACGAGGTGGTGCAGGTACGCACGCGAGAACCCCTGGCGGCAGACCGGGCAGTCGCAGGTCTCGTCTATGGGGCGAGGGTCGTGAATGAAGCGGGCGTGACGGAAGTTGAGCCGGCCCTCGCTCGTGAACGCGGAGCCCGTGCGGGCGGTGCGGGTGGGCAGCACGCAGTCGAACATGTCCACGCCGCAGGCGACGGCGCGCACGAGCGTGGTCGGGTTGCCCACGCCCATGAGGTAGCGCGGCTTGGAGCGCGGCATGTGCTCGCTGACCAGCGGCGCGAGCGTCTCGAACATGGTCTCGTGGTCCTCGCCCACCGAGTAGCCGCCTATGCCGTAGCCGGGGAAGTCGCCGACCTCCTCCAGGTGGCGCAGGCTGCGAAGGCGCAGGTCCAGGTGCATGCCGCCCTGAACGATCCCAAAGAGGGCCTGGTCGGGGCGGGTATGAGCGGCGTAGCAGCGCTCCGCCCAGCGGCTCGAGAGCTCCACCGAGCGGGCGACCTTGGCGCGCGACGCCGGGTAGCCCACGCACTGGTCGAGCTGCATGACGATGTCGGCGCCGAGCTTCTGGGCGATCGCCATGTTCTCCTCGGGCGTCCAGGAGACCCAGCGGCCGTCGTAGTCCACAGCGCGGAAGCGCACGCCGTCGTCGGAGAGCCTGCAGAACTCCTCGTGGGAGAAGACCTGGAAGCCGCCGGAGTCGGTGAGTATGGGGCCGCTCCAGCGCATGAAGTCGTGCAGTCCACCCATCTCCGCCACGAGGTCGGCACCGGGACGCATGGAGAGGTGGTAGGTGTTGGCAAGCAGGATCTTGGTGCCGAGCTCGGCCAGCGTGGAGGGCATGAGGCCCTTGACCGTCGCCTTGGTGCCCACGGGCATGAAGATCGGGGTGGGCACGTCGCCGTGCGGGGTGTGCAGCACGCCCGCGCGCGCGTGGGTGCCGCCGTCCTCGGCGACGATGTCGTAGGTGAAGAGGCTCTGGTCCATGGTGTCTCCGCTCATGGGGATCAGCTGGCGCGAGGACCCATCGTAGCCGACTTCGCGGCGACGCGCAGGGCCGCCAGAAAAAGACAGGTTTTGGGGAAACGGCGTCCGCGTGCGCGGCAGAGGCGCGATTTCAAGGGAAACGGCGTGGTTGTGGGGAAATGATTTTATTCACTCGCATTTGATTTGGCGCGTATGGGCCAAAAAGAGCGTTCGGCCGCCACGCTTTTCATGGTTTTGCGTGACAAATCTACGTTTTTCTCGCCCGCGCATCAAACTTGTTGCCCAAAACAAAGGGGGTTCGCAAGCAGGGAGCGTCGGCCGCACGAGCCGGGTCGCAGCACCGTCTTCTGCGAGGGATGCCCGCAGACGGAACGCGTCGGCAGCCGAGAAGGACGGCGCGCCCGGGACGCAAAACGGCCCGACACCGCAGGGGTGCCGGGCCGAACCAGATCGGTTTTTGTTGCGGCTACTCGCCGAAACCGGAGTCGATCAGGGCGATCAGCGCGTCGAGGGCGGCCTGCTCGTCCTCGCCGTCGCACGCGATCTCGACCTTGGTGCCGGTGCCGAGGCCGGCAGCCAGGATCATCATGATCGACTTGGCGTTGACGGGAGCGGAGTCCTTGTCAACGTTCTTGATCGTGACGTTGCACTGGTACTTCTTGGCCTCGGTCACGAAGACGGACGCGGGACGGGCGTGAAGACCGGTGGCGTTGATGATGCTCGTCTGCTTAGAAACCATGCGTAGACTTCCTTTCCAAAATTCCCAACAACCGGGAGGCCTACAGGTCTCCCCGAAAACGCGTATATCCTAACAAACATATGAGATCTCGGCGCCGACGTTGCCGCCGAGTATGCAAAGTGAGGGGCTGAACGGATTTTGCGGCAGGTCGAGCGCGCGGTTGCGGCACAATAGGTGGGGTTGAGACGACCAAGCGAAAGGAGCCGCGATGCCGGACGAGAAGGACCGCGAGCCCGAGAGGCAGACCGACGGGGCCGAGGGGCGCGGAACCGACGTCCTCGACGCGGCGCGCGGTGCGGCGTCGGGAGCCGCCGAGACGCTCAGAAACGGCATTTCCGCCGTTCGCGATGTCCATGCTGCGGCAAGGAGGCATTCCTCGGCGCGGGCCCGCCTCAAGGAGCTCTCCGGGACCCTCGAGGCGGACGAGGCCATTCTCGCCCGGCGCGAGGAGGTCATGGCGAACTACGACGAGATCGTCTCCACGCAGAGCGCGATCGTCACGGACGCCGTGGACAAAATGACCCGTCAGCAGGAGAGCGTCGAGCGCCTCGAGTCCGAGGCCTCCGCCCTCGAGGAGGAGCTCGCCCGCCTTCGCGACGAACACGAGCGCGAGCTGCGCCCCTACAAGCAGATCATGGAGACGGCGCGCGGCCGCTCCGAGGAGGCGAGCCGAGCCGTCGGCGAGGCGAAGCGCGCGGTACGCGGCGCCGAGAGCCAGGTCAAGGACGCCTCCGAGCGACGCGAGCAGTCCATTTCCTCGGCCAACCGCGCCGTCGACACCTCGCAGACGCGCCTGCGCAAGGTCCAGGACGAGCTGAAGCGCGCCCAGGACGGAAGCGCCGACGCCTCGGCGATTCGCCAGCTCCAGGACGCGGTGACGACCGAGCTCGCCCACGTGGAGTCCGCGCGCAGCGAGGTGAGCGTCGTGACGCGCGAGGCCCAGGCGAGCGTCGACGCGGCGCAGACCCACCTCTGGACGCAGAAGCAGTCCCTCGAGGAGGCCCAGCGCGAGGCGGACGAGGCGAAGCGCGAGTACGACGAGCGCAAGGGCGACTACGACGACCTGCTCGCCAAGGCGCAGAACGAGGAGAAGGGGCTCGAGGACAAGATCGAGTCGCTCCGCGCCCAGGCAGACGAGGCCAAGGTCGCCCACGACGAGGCCGCCGAGCGCCACGACGCGGCGCGGGCGCTGCTCGACGAGGCACAGTCCGTGCACGCCACGCCCGAGGAGACCGCCCGACTGCGCCAGAGCGTCTCGCAGCAGCGCGAGGCGGTCGCCGAGCAGCAGGGTATCGTCGACTCGCTTGCCGAGGGCGAGCGCAGCCTGCGCACCCGGACCCGCGGGGCGCGTCTCGCGCTGCTCGCCGCGGTTCTCGTGGTGGTCGCGCTCATAGTCGCCATTGTCGTGCTGGTGGTCACCGCACCGTAGCGGAGGATGCGACGAGGGGCGGACGCTCCGCTAGTCGATCAGCATGGCGTCGCCAAAGGAGAGGAAGCGGTAGCGCTCCTCGATTGCGGCCGCGTAGGCGGCCATGATCTGGTCGCGCGTGGCAAAGGCCGACACGAGCATCATAAGCGTCGAGCGCGGCACGTGGAAGTTCGTGATCATGGCGTCCACCACGTGGAAGTCGGAGCCCGGCATGAGGTAGAGGTTCGTGGTGGCGTTCTCGCGGGCCACGATGTCACCGGTCCCGGCGGCCGCCTCGAAGCGGCGCGCGGCCACGGGCGGCTCGCTCGGCAAGGCGCCCTCCTCCCACGCGCTCTCGAGCGAGCGCACCGAGGTGGTCCCCACGGCGATCACGCGGTGCCCGGCCGCCTTGGTGGCGTGCACCGCGTCGACGACCTCCTGGCTCACGTGGTAGCGCTCGGTGTGCATGACGTGCTGGGTCGGGTCGTCCTCCGTGACCAGGCGGAAGGTGTCGATTCCCACCTCGAGCTCCACGGTCGCCCAGCCCACGCCCTTCTCGCGAATCCGCTCAAGCAGCTCGGGCGTGAAGTGGAGGCCGGCCGTGGGAGCGGCGGCGGAGTGCTCCTCGGTCATGGCGTAGACGGTCTGGTACTTCTCGGGGTCGCCCTCGTAGCTGGTTATGTAGGGCGGCAGCGGCACGTGCCCGGCAGCGTGGATCGCCTCGTCGAGCGTGCGCGGCGAGCCGTCGTCCTTCTCGCCCACCGGCGAGAAGCGCACGAGGCGGCCGCCCTTACTGCCCTCGACGAAGTCGACGATCTCACCGGTGAGCACGACCGGCGCGGACTCCGGCGCGTGCAGGCCGCCGGCGCGGTACTCAATCACGATTCCCGGCTGGCGCAGGCGCTTGCCGGGGTTGACCAGGCACTCCCACACGCCGCCGAGCGGGTCCACGTCCTCGCGACGCTTGAGCAGCAGCGTCTCGCAGACGCCACCGGTGCCGCGCTTGCGGCCGACGAGGCGCGCCGGCATGACGCGCGTCCGGTTGGCCACGAGCAGGTCGCCGGGCTCGAGGTAGTCGAGGACGTCCGTGAAGCGGCGGTGCTCCACCGAGCCGTCCTCGCGGTGCAGGACGAGCAGGCGGCAGGAGTCGCGCGGCTCGGCCGGGGCCTGGGCTATGAGCTCGTCGGGCAGGGGGTAGTCGAAGTCGTCGGTGCGCATGGGGTTCCTTTCGCGGTTTTCCAGCGCACTACGATAGCGCTTCTCGCTCCCCTAGTGCCAGAGGCCCTTTCGGTTGAAGATCCACGCCGCCACAAGGCACCCGGCCACGGCGAGCAGCAGCGGGAACGCCCAGTTGTCGAGCAGCGCGACGCCGGCGAAGGGCAGATCGACGTTCATGCCGTAGAAGCCGAAGACAATGTTGGGAATCGCCATGACGATGGTGATCACCGAGAGCACCTTCATGACTATGTTGAGGTTGTTGGAGATTATGCTCGCGAAGGCGTCCATGGTGCCGGAGAGCGTGTTGGAGTAGATGTTGGCCATCTCGATTGCCTGGCGCACCTCAACGAGCACGTCCTCGAGCAGGTCCTGGTCGTCCTCGTAGAGCGGGATTATGCGACCCTGGGCGATCTTGTTGAGCGTCACCTCGTCGGACTTGAGCGAGGTGGAGAAGTACACGAGCGACTTCTCCAGGTTGAGCATCTGTATGAGCTCCTCGTTGCGCACGGAGGCGTGCAGGCGCGCCTCGGTGCTTGAGGAGAGGCGGTCAATGCGTCGCAGGTAGACGAGGTAGAGCTGCGAGACGTGCAGTAGCATTTGCAGCAGGAAGCGCGTGCGCAGGCGCGTGTCCACGTTGCGGACGCGGCCACTGGCGAGGTCGGACACGACCTCGTTCTCGAGAATGCTTATGGTGACGAAGAGGCCGCGCTCGGGAAGGAAGACCATGGAGAGCGGCATGGTGTCGTACTGCAGCGGGCTCTGGGGGCGCACGCCCGCGCCGTCCTCCCCCACCACGGGATAGTCCACGATCACGAAGATCTGGTGGGCGTCCTCGTCGTAGTCGACGCGCGAGGTCTCCTCGTCGTCGAGGGCCGAGCTCACGAACTCCGGCAGCACGCCGAGCTCCTTCTCGAGCCAGGCGCGCTCCTCGTCCGTGGGCGCGACGACGTTGACCCAGCACCCGCTACAGGGCTCAGCAACCTTCTCGACAGCTCCATTCTCGCCGGTCAGCAGGCACTGGATCATGTTCTCACCGTCCTTGTCTACTTGGGACAGACCGCACACCACAATAGAGCAGAGACGGATCGGACGGGCGAGAGGGACGACGGTCTTGGCAAAACCCTTACACCTGAAGGGTGGCTGAACGCGCGGCTGCCTTCGCCGCCCTGCGTGCGTCGCGGGCCTCGTGGCGCTCAATGGCGGCCTCGGCGGCCGAGAAGCGGCAGCCACAGTAGTTCTGGCGATACATTCCCAGCTCACGAGACTCGCGCGTGGCCTCGGGATAGTGCGGGCGGAAGTCACGCCAGACGGGCGTGAGGCCATAGCGAGGCGCAAGCGCGGCGAGAATCTCCCCGCAGGCCTCGAAGAGTTGGTACGGCGAGACCACGAGCGTCGTGGACACGTACTCAAAGCCACGCTCGCGGGCGACGCGGCAGGCCTCCGCGAGACGAAGCGCGTAGCAGGCTCTGCAACGGCGCTCGCGGTCGAAGCCCGCCGGGGCGGCGGCGCGCTCCCACGCGTCACGGTCGTCACCCGCCACGATCACGTCCACGTGCGCCACCTCGTCCGCCCAGGCACGCAGCGTGTCCAGGCGCCGCCGCCACTCGGAGACGGGCTGAATGTTGGGGTTGGTCCAGCAGATCGTAGGCTCGAACCCCTCCGCGCGAAGCAGGCGCAGCGGCTCGAGCGAGCACGGTCCGCAGCAGGCATGGAGCAGTAGCGGCGTCATGAGACCTCCGTCGCAAAGTCCGCGAGGATCGCGGCGGCGGAACGCGTCATTTCGCGCGAGAAGTCCGAGTTCCACTTGCGCTCGCAGAACGCGCGCGCCCAGTCGGCGAGGTCGCGGCTGGCCGGAGCCTTGGGCCGAAGGTCCTCGAGCAGGCGGTCTGCGGCGCGCGCCTCGTAGCGATCCTCGAAGACGACGTCCTCAAGCGGCAGGCGCGCCGGCTTCACGCGCCTGAGCTGGCCTTCGGTCGGGTGACCGATCACGAGCATGACCGCGGGCACCACGTGGCGCGGGCACCCCAGTATGCGCGCCTGGTCCTCGCGACGCTCGAGGATGTCGCCGATGTAGCACGAGCCGAGCCCCAGACTGTGGGCGGCGACCACGGCATTCTGCGCGGCGATCGCCGTGTCCTCGAGCGCGAGCAGAAAGTCGCCCACGCCCGGCTCGCGCGGCTCGGCGCCGGCGGCAAGAAACGCCTGGTGCCAGCGGCGCACGTCGACGCAAAACACGAGGACGAGCGGCGCGGCGGCAATGAAGGGCTGGTTGTCGCAGGTAACGGCGAGCTCGTCCTTCTCGGCCTGGTCACGCACCACAATGATTGAGTAGAGCTGCTGGTTGCCCGCCGTGGGCGCCTGGCAGGCCGCCTCGAGGATTGCCCGCTCGTCGGCGGCACTCACGGACTCTGCGGTGTAAGCGCGCACGGAGCGGCGCTCATGGAGCTGGGACATGGTCTCGTTCATTCGTCTCCCTCCCAATCGGAGAGCAGGGCGACTCCGGTCGCGGTGTCACGGACGTGGGTGCAGGCGCGCTCGCGCAGGGCAGCCGCGGCCATGAGCAAATCGCCGGCACAGCCCGAGAGGTGCACGCCGACGAGAAGGGTCGCGAGCACGGTAAGACCCGCAGCGACCGCACCGGCGAGCAGCGCCCCGCTCACGAGCACAGCCGGCGCCAGCAGCACGGCCACCATACGGTCGCGCGGCAGCACGGCCCCCTCCGTCCTGGTGTAGAGGAAGGCGTCCTGAAAGCCAAAGGACACCCGGCAGCCGGGGCAGAGCAGCTTGAACGCCACACCATGCACCAGCTCGTGGACGGGCAGCGCGACGAGCGTGCCCGCCGCCAGCGCGACCCACCACCACAGGTCAATCCTCTCTCCGCCCCGCACAAGACCGAGAAGCACGGCAAGCAGAGCCGTGACGCCAAGAAGCGCGAGAGACAGCCGAGCGATCCTCCGCTGAAACTCGACGTCTCCCAGAACGTCTATGTCCGCAATCACGCGCATGAACCCATCTTAGCGCGCCGACCGCGCGCAGGCGAGAAGTGCGATAATGGAAGGGCTGTACCCAATCGCGAAGGAGCACCCATGCCCGAGACCCCCTCTCGCCCGAACTTCCCCCGCCGCGCGGTCATTACCGGCGGCATGCCCTACGGCAACAAGAACCTGCACTTCGGCCACATTGGCGGCGTCTTTGTCCCGGCCGACTTCTTCGCGCGCTTCCTGCGCGACCGCATCGGCGCCGACAACGTGATCTTTGTCTCCGGCACCGACTGCTACGGCTCGCCCATCGCCGAGGGCTACCGCAAGAAGGTCGAGAGCGAGGGCTACGCGGGCACGATCGAGGACTACGTCCGCGTGAACCACGAGAGCCAGAAGGCGGCCCTCGACGCCTACGGCATCTCGCTCGACCTCTTCGCCGGCTCGGGCCTTGCCCCCGCGCGCGACGTTCACGCCCGCGTGACCGACGAGCTGATTCGCCGCCTCCACGAGCGCGGCTACCTCAAGAAGCGCTCCACGCGCCAGTTCTATGACGTCGAGGCCGGGACCTTCCTCAACGGACGCCAGGTCCAGGGCCGCTGCCCCGTACGCGGCTGCAAGTCCGAGAAGGCCTACGCCGACGAGTGCGACCTCGGTCACCAGTTTGACCCGGAGGAGCTGATCGCCCCCGTCTCGCAGGTCACCGGCACCACCCCTGAGCTGCGCCCGGTTGACAACTGGTACTTCGACCTGCCCGCCTTCCGCGACGAGCTCGAGCGCCTCATGGACGAGTGGGACATGGACCCGCAGGTCCGCGCCGTCGTCACCAAGACCGTGCGCGAGAGCCTCGTCGACCCGGTGATCTACATTCAGACCAAGTTCCGCGAGGCCTACGACGCCGTCGCCGGCCAGCTCCCCGCCCACACGCTCACGGAGGCCGAAAAGGGCCAGCAGTCCTTCTCGCTCACCTTCGCCGGCTGGGAGGAGCGCGACGAGGCGCGCGAGAAGCTCGACGCCGCCGGCGTGCGCTTCCGCACCGGCAAGTGCCTGCTGCCGTTCCGAATCACCGGCAACATTGACTGGGGCGTGGCCGCACCCGAGCTGGAGGGCACGAGCGGCCTCACGGTCTGGTGCTGGCCCGAGAGCCTGTGGGCGCCGATCTCGTTCACGCAGACGACGCTCGAGCTCGCGCCGGAGGGCCGCTACTCCAGCCGTGACTGGCGCGACTGGTGGTGCAGCGAGGACGCCCGCGTCTACCAGTTCATAGGCCAGGACAACATATACTTCTACTGCGTGGCGCAGCCGGCCATGTGGGAGGCGCTCGGCTGGGGTCTCACACAGGACATCCCCGTGGCCAACTACCACATTCTGTTCATGAACAAGAAGGCCTCGAGCTCCGGCAAGATCGTGCCCCCCATGGCCGCCGAGCTGCTGGAGGCCTACACCCCCGAGCAGCTGCGCGCCCACTGGCTCTCGCTCGGCCTTGACCAGAAGGCCGTCTCCTTCAACCCCAAGGCCTTTGACACCTCCGTCTCCCACAAGGACAAGAAGACCGGCGAGGACGTGCTCGTCCGCGACGACCCGCGCGTGGTCGACCCCGCCCTCAAGGAGAGCGCCTTCCTGACCAACATATTCAACCGTCTGGCCCGCAGCTGCTTCTACGGAGCCGCCAACGTCTGCGACGCGCACCTGCCGGCCGTGACGCCGAGCGAGGAGGCCGTCGCCGCCGCACGCGAGGCCACGCTGGCCTTTGAGCGCCGCGCCTACGAGTTCGACGCCCACGGCGCGCTCGGCGTGGCGGAGGAGTTCACCCGCGCGGCCAACAAGCGCTGGGACGACGCCTCCAAGGCCGCCAAGGGCGACGACGCCGCCTACGAGGCGGCGCTTGCCGACGCCTTCGTCGCGCTGCGCACGGCGGCCCTGATCATGCACCCTGCCGTGCCCTTTGGCTGCGAGAAGATCTGCGAGCACATGGGCTTCTCGCCCAAGCTCTTCTTCTCCTGGGACCACGCCTTCGACGGCCCCGCGGAGCTGGCAGCCGCCTGCGGCGAGACGCCTGCGGGGCACAAGATCGTCCCCCTGCCCCCGCGCTACGACTTCTTCGAGAAGCACCCGTCGCAGGTCAAGAAGTAGCCGACTCCCGTCCCGTGCGAGTCGATCCGTCCTCCCGCCGCCTCCATCCGCGCATGGAGCGGCGGGATATTCTTGTCGCGGCAGATTTGAGAGCCCCCTGTGTCACTCCAAGCCTCATATGAGTGGGTAAATACGTGTGCAAGAGGATGGGAGCGCGATTCCGCAATTCGATCCTGCGGCTTTTCCGATCACCGACCGGTCGCCGCGCTGAGAAAGCACTCAGGCGAGCCTCAAAGTGACACAGGGTCGCCAAAAATCCGCCTCGCACGATTCAGCTCCCGGTATGATGGGCTGACAGCCCGTCGAAAGGACCTCCCATGACCGCAGCTCCCCCGCCTGTGCACGTTCCGCGCCCGTATGCCCTTCCGCAGACCGCGCTTGCGGCACGCGTGGAGGTGCCGACAGCCGACGGTGCAACGATTGTGGCCTGGACGTACGCGCCCGACGGCGTCGTTGACGAGCCCGGAACTCCCTTCGGCCTTGGCCTCGCTATGCCGCCGGTCCTCATGCTGCACGGCAACGGCGAGGAGCATGGAATATTCGGGCCGGTCATTGACGCCGTCTGCGCAACCGGGCGCGCCGTGATCGCCGTGGACTCCCGCGCGCAGGGCCAGAGCACGCGCGGCACGGCCCCGCTCTCCTACGAGCTCATGGCCTCCGACGCTCGCGAGGTCTGCTCGCGCCTCGGCGTGCCGCAGGTCCACGTGCTCGGCTTCTCCGACGGCGGCATTCTGGGGCTGCTCCTCGCCCGCGACTGGGGCGAGCACGTCCTCTCCGTGACCGCGCTCGGAGCAAACCTCACGCCTGACGGCCTGCCGAAGGAGGACACCGACTGGATGGCCTACGCTGCGGCGGAGAACCGCCGCTGGGCCGAGGAGGGCGAGGAGGGCGTCACGCTGGAGGACGGCACGCCGGTGCCCTCCCCCGCCGAGTCCGCCTGCATTGCCGAGCTCCTGCAGCTCATGGTCGAGCAGCCGCAGATCGACGCCGCCTCGCTGACGGCCATAATCTGTCCCGTGACCGTCATGGTGGGCGAGTTCGACGAGATCCTGCCCGAGGAGACCGACCGCATCGTCGCCGCCGTCCCCAGAGCCGTCAAGGTCGTGGCGCCGGGCGTGGACCACAACCTCCCCAAAATGGCCCCCGCCGCCGTGGCGCGCGAGCTTCTCGCCACGGTCGCCCGCAACGACGTGCGCCACGAGGGTCGCGCGGGCGTGCCGGCCGACGTCGCCGTCGTGCGCCTGCCCGTCTCGGGCCTCTGGGCCGAGCGGCTCGACGCTCTGTACGAACACGTGAGCGCGGCCGGCGGCACCTGCGGCTGGGTCCCTGGGGTCTGGCCGCCGGCCGGCATGGCCCGCGGCCTGCTCGCAGCCGGCTCCTACTGGGGCGCCTTCGACGCCGCCGCCGTCCACGACGGCACGCCGCACGAGGATGCCGCCCTTCTCGGCGCCGTGGCCATGGACCTCGACGCGGACATGGGCGACGGCACCGCTCCCGGCCACGGCTCCGGCACGGGCGGCCCCGGCTGGGAGGACCTCCCCGCCCGCGAGGTGCGCGGGCTCCACCTGCTCGCCGTCGACCCCGCCGCGCGCGGCCGCCACGCCTCCGTCGCTCTGCTTGACGCCGTGGCCCGCGAGGCGCACGCCGAGGGCGCCCGAGCGCTGCGCCTCAACACCTCGGTCCAGGGCGTCGAGGCCAACGCCATGTATACGCGCTGCGGCTTCACCCGCCACCGCCCGATCTGGCTCCCCTACCCCGAGCTGCCCATGCCCGGCTGGACCAACCTCTGGGAGCTCAGGCTCGACGCCTAGCACAAGAAAAGGCACCGGCCCCGCAGGGAGGCCGGCGCCGAAAACGGGGCACGCGGAGTCGCTACGCGTGCGGGACCTCGATCGTGACGTCACCCACTGTCACGCTCGCAATGTCCTCGGCGTCCACGATCCGGTCGAAGGACGCGCCCTTCGTGACGTGGGTGTCGTCGCCAAAGCCGCCGACCCAGGTGGCGTCAAAGCTCGTCCCGTCGGCAAAGTTCACGAACACGGGCAGGTTCAGCTGCGGGAACTCCTGACTCGTGTCCGGCGTGCCCGCAAGGTCGTAGGAGATCATGACGCCGAGCGGCGAGACGCTGAGCTCCGTCACCGTGACCGAGGCGCCCTCGTAGTCGACCGTCTGCCCCGTGGGCAGCGAAATCGCCGCACTCTCGTAGTCGAGCGGCACCTCGAGCTCCCACGTGCCCGTCGCAAGCGGCTCACCCGCGGGTTCCAGCGTCTCCGGGTCGAGCGCACGCAGGTCGACGAACTTCACGTGTGCGGTCGTCCCCGCCAGGCCGTCCGCGGTCTCCGCCCAGCACTGCTGGACGTACTGCACGCTGGCGTCGTCCGGGTCGGCGTCGTAGAAGTACGCCCCCATGCCGCCACCAGCGGCTCCCTCGTTCTCCGGAATTGCAATGTTGGAGAAGCCGAGAAGGACCGTCCCCTCGTCGCTGCGCGCCACGCCCTCAAAGAGCGTCGGGTCGTCGGGCGTCAGGCTGTAGACGATCACATAATGCGTGTCGTCGCCGAGCACGGCGTCGGCGGAGACGGTCACGCCTCCCGCCGCGGCGCTCGCCCCGGCGGGCTGCGCGGCGCCTCCAATGGTCTCGGTCTGTGCTGACTCCGTGCCAAACACGTCGGCAATGAGCTCGTCCGCCGCGGAGAGCGCGCCGGTCGCGTGCGCCGTCACCACACCCGCCCCGAGCGCTATCGCCACCCCAGCCGCAACGGCGGCTCGCGGGAAGCGGGCTCGGCGCGGCGCCGCCTCGCGGGAGAGCCTTCCTATCAGCTCGTTCTTCTCGCCCGTCGAGAAGCCCATGCCGTCGAGCTCCCTGCGATACTCGTCAAACGTCCCCCTCATAGAGACCATCCCCCTTCAAGAGCTCCCTCAGCTTCGCGCGGCCGCGGCTCAGGCGGGCGGCGGCAGCGTCCTCGCTGCAGTCGCAGGCCCGAGCGATTTCCCTGATCGAGTAGTTCTCGTAGTAGTGGAGGAAGATCGCCTCACGATACGCGAGCGGCAGGCGCATGACGGCGCGCAGGACGCGCGCCGTGGACTCGAACTCGTCCGTCGGCTCGTCCGAGGCGGGCTCCGAAACCTCGTCGAGCGCGACCGTGAGGTGGGAGGCGCGGCGACGCAGCAGGTCACGGCAGAGGTTGGCGGTCACGCGCACCACCCAGGCCCGCTCGTGCTCCGCGCTCTCGAAGGGCTCCCTGCGGCGCAGCAGCCGCAGCAGCGTCTCCTGGCATACGTCCTCGGCGTCGGCGCGCGAGCCCAGATACGTGTAGGCGACGCGCAGAATCAGGTCCGCGTAGGTGTTGACCAGGCGCTCGGCCCGTCTTTTCTCGCGCATCGCACACCCCCGTCCTTCTCGCCTCTACCTACGATACGCACGGGGAAGCCAAACCTGACAGGAAATCTCCCTGCCGGCTCAAGAGGGGTTTTGTAACTTGGGCCGTCTCGCGCTCGCAGTGAACGTCGGAGCCAGTGCCGGCGGGCCGCGCCACTTTGCGGTTGGTAACGCTATGTGGCCGTCTTTCGTTACCAGCCGCAAATTAAGATTGGCGAACTTGCGGTTGGTAACGTTTCTAGAGCCGTTTCCGTTACTAACCGCAATCTGGCGAACTAACGGGCGGCGAGAAGAACGTGCGGCAGCTACGCGCGCGGGAACGTCACGGTGATCGTGGTGCCCTTGTCCACCTTGCTCTCCAGCGCAATCTGGGCGCCGTGGTAGGCGGCGGCGTGCTTGACAATGGCAAGCCCCAGACCCGTGCCGCCCATGTCGCGGCTGCGGCCCTTGTCGACGCGATAGAAGCGTTCGAAGACCTTGCCCTGCGACGCCTCGGGGATGCCGATTCCGGTGTCGGACACGCGCAGGCGGGCGCCGCCGCCCTCGGCGGGCAGCACCCACACAAAGACCTTGCCGCCCGGGCGGTTGTAGCGGATCGCGTTGTCGCAGAGGTTGCTCACGAGCTCGTCGACCAGGCGCGCATTGCCCCGCACCATCATCGAGACGCCCTCCACGGACACGTCCACGCTCGCCGCGCGCGCCTTGGGCGCCAGGCGGTCGGCCACGTCGCGCGCCACGGCGAGCAGGTTCACGCTCTCGGAGGGCCCAAAGAGCTCCTGCGAGCCCTCGCCCGCGCGCTCCGCCTCGTCCAGCTTGGAGAGGGTGAGAATGTCGCTCACCAGGCTCGAGAGCCGGCGCGCGTCGTCGTATATGCGCCCCGCGAAGCCGGGGACGTCCTCGGGCTTGGCAATGCCGTCGCGTATGAGCTCGGCCGCGCCGGAGATCGAGGCAATCGGCGTCTTGAGCTCGTGGGTCACGTTGGCCGTGAACTCGCGGCGCAGGTCGGCGGCGTCCTGGATCTGCTCCATGCGGTGCATGAGCTGGCCGTGCTGCTCGTTCAGGCGGCTCACCAGCGGGTCGAGCTCCTCGTAGGGCGCGACGCCGTCGCCCGAGGACGGGTCGATCTCCAGAATCGGCTGGACGAAGCGCCGCGACAGCCGGCGCGAGACGATCCAGCTCGCCCCCACCAGCACCACGGCGAACAGGGCGAGAAGGACGAGGTCCTGGAAGAGGAACGCCACGACCCCGGCGCGGTCGACCGACAGGCGCACGACCTGCCCCGACTCCAGGCGCTCCGCCTCGTAGAGGCTCATGTAGCCGGCCGTGTCGCTCGCGCGCTCGGAGGAGCCGGACCCCTCGGCGAAGGCCGCGACCACCTCGGGACGGTCGCCGTGGTTGGGCAGCTCGCCCGCGGGCGCCAGGCTGTCGTAGGTGACGGTGCCGTCGGGGTCGATCAGCGTCGCGCGTATGTCGCCGAGGTCGAGCTCGGAGAGCACGGCCGGGTCGTCGTCGGCGAGGTTCAGCAGCGAGGCCAGCGTGCGGCACTCGCCGGCGAGCTGCTCGTGCTCGTCGGCGAGAAAGGCGCTCTGGTATATGAGGGAGGCGACCACGGTCACAACCACCGCCACGCTTGTGCACGCCACGACGAGCGCGACGAACATGCGGTGCGAGAGCGAGCCCTTGGCCCCTGGCTGTCTGACCACGCTGCCTCCCGTCTAGCCGCGGACGCGATACCCCACGCCGCGCACGGTCTCGATCAGGTCGGAGCTGTCCCCGAGCTTGGCGCGGACCTGCTGAACGTGCACGTCCACGGTGCGTGACCCGCCGTCGAAGTCCCAGCCCCACACGCGCTGGAGCAGCGTCTCGCGCGAGAAGACCACGCCGGGCGAGCGCATGAGGAACTCCAGCAGGTCGAACTCGCGCATCGTGAGCTGCACCTCGCGGCCGCCCACGCTGACCTCGCGACGCTCGGGCCACAGCGTCACGTCGCCGCACGTCAGGGAGACGGGCTTCTCGGCCGCCGCGTGCTCGCGGCCGGCGCGGCGCAAAAGCGCACGCGTGCGGCTCACGACCTCCATCATGCCAAAGGGCTTGGAGAGGTAGTCGTCCGCGCCGCCGTCCAGGGCGCGCACGGTGTCGAGCTCGGTGTCCTTGGCCGTGAGCATCATGACGGGCACGTTCTTGAGGCCGGGGGTGCGACGCAGGCGGGCCAGAATCTCCAGCCCGTCGGCGTCGGGAAGCATTATGTCGAGAAGAACGGCGTCAGGGGTGCGCTCCGCGCAGGCGCGGCGGAACTCGGCGTCGTCGGCGCAGCCCCGGGCCTCAATGCCTCCCTGGCTGAGCGCGTAGACCGTGAGCTCGCGAATGTTCTTGTCGTCCTCGACGTAGTAGACCAACGCTTCTCTCCCCACTTCTGCTCTCGTCGCGCGAAACCCTAGCGCTGCTGGCTCGTCTTCTCGGCCACCACGTGCTCGCCGGTGACGCGGAAGATCGCCCAGGCCGCCACGCGCTTGGCGAGGTCGCCAATGCGCTCGAAGTACTTGGCTACCATGAGCAGCTCGGGCAGGTACTGCGCGGAGGACTTGCCGGCGCGGATGAGCTCCACGAGCTTGCCCTCCACCTCATCATAAAGCTCGTTAACGCGGTTGTCCTCCTCGACGACTCGCTGGGCGCCCTCCACGTCGGCGGCGGCGAAGGCGGCGCCGGCCTGCTCGACCATGGCGGCCGCGCACTCGGACATCTCGGTGAACTCGGCGGTGAGCTTCTTTGCCGCCTTGGCCGGGATCTCCTCCACGAGGAAGGCGATGTCGCGCGTCATGCCGTCGATGTGCGTGAGGTCGGAGACGATGCGGAACGCGCCCGAGACGAAGCGCAGGTCCTCGCCGATGAGCGGCTGCTGGAGCAGCATCACGTCGAGGCAGTTCTCCTCGATCGCGTTGCGGAGACGGTCCTCGTTCTTGCGACCGGACATGACACCCTCGGCGGCGCCCTTGTCACCGGTGGCCGCAAGACCCGCAGCGCGCACGTCGGATGCGCACTTCTCGGTGAGGCGCCTCAGGTACTCCTCGATGTCGTCGAGCTGCTTGGTGAACTTGGAGCGGGTTGCTGCTGCGGACATTAGCTGAACCTCCCTGATAGGTATTCCTGCGTGCGCTGCTCGCGCGGGTTGGCGAAGAACTCGCGGGTGGGCGCCTCCTCGATGAGCTCACCGAGGTAGAAGAAGACGGTCTTGTCGGCCACGCGGGCGGCCTGCTGCATGTTGTGGGTCACGACGACCACGGTGTGGTCCTGGGAGAGCTCGCTCATGAGCTCCTCGACCATGCTCGTGGAGATCGGGTCGAGCGCCGAGGTGGGCTCGTCCATGAGCAGGACCTCGGGGTCGGTGGCGAGGGCGCGCGCAATGCAGAGACGCTGCTGCTGGCCGCCCGAGAGACCGAGGCCGCTCTTGTCCAGGTCGTCCTTGACCTCGTCCCAGAGCGCGGCGCGCGTGAGGCAGCGCTCGACGATCTCGTCGCCCTCGGCCTTGGTGAGGCGCTTCATGCGCTTGGGGCCGTAGAGGATGTTCTCGCGAATGCTCATGGGGAACGGGTTGGGGTGCTGGAAGACCATGCCCACGTAGACGCGAAGCGCGTTGGCGTCCATTTTGAAAATGTCCTGGCCGTCGAACTCGATCGTGCCCTCGGTGCGAACGCTCTCCACGAAGTCGCACATGCGGTTGAACGTGCGCAGCAGCGTGGACTTGCCGCAGCCGGAGGGTCCTATGAAGGCGGTGGCGCGGTTGCGCGGAATCTCCAGGTCTATGTTCTTGAGCGCCTGGAAGTCTCCGTACCACAGGTCGAAGTCGCTGACCCTGATTGCCGTCTCGGCCCCGTCCAGGGAGCGATAGACGCTCTCGTTAAGCTCTGTGTCCATGTTCCTCCCCTAGCCGAAGCGGCCCGTCAGGTAGTCGACGAGGCGCTGGTCGTGCGGGTCCGAGAAGATCTGCTGCGTGGTGCCCGTCTCAATCATGTCGCCCACGTAGAAAAACGCCGTGCGGTCCGAGACGCGCGTGGCCTGCTCCATGTTGTGGGTGACGATAATCTCGCAGATGCCGGTCGCGGCGATGTCGCGGATCGTCTCCTCTATCGCGAACGTGGAGATCGGGTCGAGCGCGGAGCACGGCTCGTCGAAGAGCACCACGTCCGGCTTCATGGCCAGCGTGCGCGCAATGCACAGGCGTTGCTGCTGGCCGCCGGAGAGCGCGTGCGCGGACTGGCGCAGCTTGTCCTTGACCTCGTCCCAGAGCGCCGCCTGCCGAAGCGACGTCTCCACGAGCTCGTCCTCCTCAGCCTTGGTCCGCACGCGCCCGTGCTTCTTGGGGGCGAAGAGAATGTTCTCGCGAATGGACTTGCGGAAGGGCGTGGGCTGCTGGAAGACCATGCCGATCGACTTGCGTAGCTCGAAGAGGTTCTCCTTGGGCGTGTTTATGTCGCGGCCGTGGTAGAGAATCTGGCCGCCCACCGAGCAGCGGGGAATCTCACGGTTCATGAGGTTCAGGCAGCGCAGGAACGTGGACTTGCCGCAGCCGGACGGGCCGATCAGCGCCGTGACCTGGCCGGCCTCGAAGTCGAGCGAGGTCTTGTGCAGTGCCTCGTGCGTGAGGTCGTAGGTGACCGTCACGTCCTGGGTGTGCAGCAGCGGGACGTTCTTCTCGCCCGCGGCCTGGTTCTGAATGGTGGCAGTGTCTGTCATTCGGCGGTCAGCCTCCTCGAGAGGAACTTGCCGAGCAGGCGGGCAAGCACGTTGAACAGGAGCACACAGACGAGAAGGATCGTAGCGGTTCCCCAGACGATCTCCGTGGAGCCGGCCGTGGGCTCGGAGGTGAGTCGCCAGATGTAGACGGCGAGCGAGCAGGCCGGACGGAATATGTTGAAGGGGTTGGTGGGGCTCAGGAAGTTGAGCGAGCCAAAGTTCAGGCGCGCGGGCGCCGAGCCTGCGGTGAAGATCAGCGCGGCGGCCTCGCCGAAGACGCGACCCGCGGAGAGCACGACGCCGGTGACAATCGCGGGCATGGCGGCGGGGAGAAGAACGTTGAGCGTGGTCTCCCAGCGCGTGAGGCCCATGGCGAGCGCCGCATCACGCTGGCTGCGCGGCACGTCCTCGAGCGCCTGCTGAATGGTGCGGACGAGGATCGGAATGTTGAACATGGTGAGGGCGCAGGCACCAGCAATGATCGAGATTCCCCAGCCGAGCGTCACCACGAAGAAGAGCGAGCCGAACATGCCCACAACGATCGACGGAAGCGACGAGAGGGTCTCGATGGCCGTCTTGGCCGCAGAGGTGACCCAGTTGTCGGGCGCGTACTCCACGAGGAAGATGGCGGCGCCGAGCGATATGGGCACCGAGATCACGAGCGTCACCAGAAGCAGGTAGAACGAGTCCCACAGCTGGTAGAGAATGCCGGGGAGCGCCTCGTCGTTGTAGGGGTTGGTGAGGAAGCCCGGCGTGAGGGCGCGGCCGGCGCCGCGAACGATTATGTAGGTGATTATCGCGACGACGAGCAGTATGACCAGACCCACGATCACGGTGAGCACGCCCGTGGCGATCTTGTCCTGGCGGTCGATGCGCGCGACGTGGGCGTCGAGGGAGCGGCTAGCCATTCGCCTTCGCCCCCTTCCTGCCAATGAGGTGAATGATCATGATGAAGACGAGCGACATAACGAGAAGGAGCAGGCCGAGGGTCCACAGGGCGTGGTAGTACTCGGAGCCCGAGACCGCGTTGGAGAGACCGGCCGTGAGCGCCGCCGTGAGCGTGGACGCCGGGTCGAGAAGACCGGTGGGCATGGAGCGCTCGACGCCGCCAATGACCATTTGGACGGCCAGCGTCTCGCCGAAGGCGCGCGTCATGCCGAGAATGACCGCGGTCATGAGCGAGGGCGTGGCGCTCTTGAGGACCACGTTCCAGGTGGTCTGCCAGCGGGTGCAGCCCAGGGCGTAGGAGCCCTCGCGGTACTGGTTGGGCACCGCGCGCAGGGCGTCCATGGAGAGCGTGGTAATCGTCGGCAGAATCATGATCGCGAGCACGAGCGCGCCGGAGAGGATGCCCGCGCCGGTGGGCGCGGCGTCGCCGAAGACGGCCTTCACGAGCGCGTTGATCACGTAGAGGCCGAGCACGCCGTAGACGACCGAGGGAATGCCCACCAGAAGCTCGATCACCGGCTGGAAGACGCGGCGGCCAAAGCCAGGAGCGACCTCCACGACAAAAATCGCGGAGCCGATCGCGACGGGCAGGGCAAAGAGGGTCGAGAGCAGCGTCACGGCGAAGGAGCCCACGATCATGGGCAGCGCGCCGTAGCGCTCCTGCTCGGGGATCCAGTTCTGGCCGGTGAAGAACGCGACCGGGTCCATGCCGTCGACGAAGAACGTGGAGAGGCCCTGCTGGGCCACCATGAAGATCAGCGTGACGACGACAAGGGCGACGAGCGCGACGCAGAAGCCGGTAATGCCCAGGCCTATGTTCTCGAGCCTCCGCTTGGGCATGAGGTTTGCCATGTGGGAGAGCCTTTCTCGTCAGGGGTGGCGGCGCCCCTCGTGCGAGGGGCGCCGCCTAAGGGATCGGGACCGTTTGTTAGGCGATCTCGGTGATGTTGCCGTCGACGTCCTTCTTGACCTTCATGTCGGCCATGGGGATGAAGCCCTCCTCCACGACGGTGGCGGCGAAGTCCTCGGAGAGCATGAACTCAATGAAGGCCTTGGTCACGGGCGCGGTGGCCTCGTCCTCGTCGGAGCGGGTGTACATGTGCTCGTAGGCCCAGATCAGGAAGTCGCCGTTCTCGACGTTCTCCTGCGTGGGATCGACGCCGTCGACGGAGAGGGCCTTGATCCCGTCGTTCTCCATGTAGTTGAAGGCGACGTAGGAGATGGAGCCCTCGGTCGCGGCGACCTGCTCGACGACGGTGCCCGAGGAGTCGACCTCGGCGACCGGGCGGAAGCTGTCCGGCGCGGTCTCGCCGGCGAGGACGGCGTTCTCGAAGGTGGCGCGGGTGCCGGAACCGGCCTCGCGCTGAATGACCTGAATGGCGCCGGCGGTGCCACCGACCTCGGACCAGTCGGTGATCTGACCGAGGAAGATTCCCTTGAGCTGGTCGGTGGTGATGTCGTCGACGTCGACGTTGGCGTTCACGATCGGGCCCATGCCGACGATGCAGACCTGGTTGTCGACGAGACCCTCGACCTGATCGGCCTCGAGCTTCTCCTCGGCGAAGACGTCGGAGCGACCGATCTGGACGGAGCCCTCGGCGACCTGCGAGAGGCCCTGGCCGGAGCCGCCGGCGGAGATGGCGACGGAGACGTCGGGGTTGGCGTCCATGAAGGCGTCGGCGGCCTTCTCGACGAGCGGCTGGAAGGAGGTGGCGCCGGAGCAGGAGATCGAGCCGGCGAGCGCGGCGTCGGCCGCACCCTCGTCGCCCTCGGTGGAGGCGGTGTTGCCGCCGCAGCCCACAAGGCCGAGGCCAGCGACGGCGGCGGTGGCGCCGAAGACGCCCATGAACTGACGACGCGTGAGATCAAGCTTGGACATGAACAATCCTTTCCCGTGGATGTGGTCGGCACCCCGCGGGGCTCCGACCGGTTCAGCGAGAATGCTATGCGCCGCTCACGTCCTTCTCGGCCGCATTTCCGATGCATTACGGCGGCCTGACCGTCCTTTACAGACGGCTTACAGAAGGCCTTACAAACGGCGCACAATTGTAAGGTCGCCGTTCGCCGGTTCTTCTCACCTGCGCGTTCTACCGTTCGCCGGAACCTTACGAAGTTCCTTCTCGTAAGCTGATGCCCACCCGGCGCGCACCAACCCGCACTCGCCGCGCCGCCCCACCCCCCCCCGCCGCGTTCCCGCACGCACCCCCGCCGCACAAACGGGTCGGTTTTGGGCAACAAGTTTGATGTCGACGGCGCCCTCATATAAAGCTTGTTGCCCACAACCTGGGAAAGCACGGCAAAAGAGCGTCGACTGGCGAGAAGAACGCGGTTTTGCTGCCCTTTCGGAGAAGCCACATAAAACGTTTGCCCCAAAACCTCGTTGTCCTCTTAAGAAACGGCATTCTGGAATGCACACGACTCGAGAAAACCCAGAACCTCGCGATTCCTGGCCGGCAGACCGAGGGACGTCAACGGGATGGACGGCCACGGAGACCGAGCGCGTCGCACCGGCACCGCCCCCCTCCCGCACGCCTTTGTGAACGCTTTGTTATCCTCTGCGGGAAATATCGCAAGGTACCTTGAAATCTCCCCCGCTCCGTCTCACAATGACCCCTTGTCGAAAGGAGTCATATGAAGAAGAAAGAGGAGAAGGATCTCACGGGCCGCGAGGTCGTCCACACCATCGCTGGCAGCATCCGCGAGTTCAAGGCGTCCTCGATCGCCACGCCGATAATCGTCTCCGGCGAGGTGGTCATGGAGGTGTCGATCCCCTTCGTCACCGCCCAGCTGATCAACGCCATCCAGGCGGGGGCCACGCTTGGGGACATGCTCCCCTACGCGCTGCAGCTCGTGCTCATGGCCCTCGCGTCGCTCGCCTTTGGCATCGGCGCCGGCGTCACCTGCAGCCAGGCGAGCTGCGGCCTCGCCATGAACCTGCGCCACGACGTCTTTGCGGCGGTGCAGCGCTTCAGCTTTGCCAACATAGACCAGTTCTCGTCGAGCTCGCTCGTGACGCGCCTCACCACGGACATCACCAACGTCCAGCTCGCCTACATGATGGTCATACGCACCGCCATTCGCTGCCCGTTCCTTCTGCTCGCGGGCATTGTCATGGCCTTCATAATGGCCGGCCCGCTGGCGCTCGTCTTTGTGATCATTGTTCCGATTCTGGGCTTTGGCCTCTACAAGGTCGTGCGCACGGTGCACCCGATCTTCCGCTCGGTCTTCCACAAGTACGACGCCCTCAACGAGTCCATCGAGGAGAACGTCACCGGCATGCGCGACGTCAAGAGCTACGTGCGCCAGGACTACGAGAAGGAGAAGTTCGGCCGCGCCGCGCAGGACGTCTGCGCCGACTTCACCCGCGCCGAGAAAATCCTCGCGCTGAACACGCCGATGATGAACTTCGCGGTCTACACCGTCTTTGCCGTGACTCTGCAGTTTGGCAGCTACCTGATCATTTCCAGCCAGGGCAGCCTGTTGAACGTCGGCCAGCTCTCGGCGCTCACCACCTACGGCTTCATGATCCTCATGGCGCTCATGATGGTCTCCATGGTCTTTGCCATGATCACCATGGCCCAGGAGAGCGCCGAGCGCATATGCGAGGTCCTCACGACCGAGCCCACGATCAAGAACCCCGCCCACCCCGAGACCGAGATGGCGGACGGCTCGATCGACTTCGACAACGTGACGTTCAAGTACTCCGAGAAGGCCGAGCACCGCGCCCTCGCCGAGATCGACCTGCACATAAAGAGCGGCGAGACGATCGGCATCATGGGCGGCACCGGTTCCGCCAAGACCTCGCTCGTGAACCTCATCAGCCGCCTCTACGACGTCACCGAGGGCTCCGTCAAGGTCGGCGGCGTGGACGTGCGCGACTACGACCTCGAGTTCCTGCGCAACAACGTCGCCGTGGTGCTGCAGAAGAACGTGCTCTTCTCGGGCACGATCAAGGAGAACCTGCGCTGGGGCAACCCTGACGCCACCTACGACGAGCTCGTGGAGGTCTGCAAGCTCGCCCAGGCAGACGAGTTCATTCAGGGCCTTCCCAAGCAGTACGACTACTACATAGAGCAGGGCGGCACCAACGTCTCCGGCGGTCAGAAGCAGCGCCTGTGCATAGCGCGCGCCCTGCTCAAGCACCCCAAGGTCCTGATCCTGGACGACTCCACCTCGGCGGTGGACACCAAGACCGACGCGCTGATCCGCGAGGGCCTCAAAACCTACCTTCCCGAGGCCACCAAGATCATAATCGCCCAGCGCGTGAGCTCGGTGCAGGACGCAGACCGCATTCTCGTGCTCGACAACGGCCACATAGCCGGGCTCGGCACCCACGAGGAGCTCCTCGAGAGCTGCCCGTTCTACCGTGACACCTACCTCGCGCAGAGCCGCACGAGCCAGGAGACCGAGAAGGACGACGCGCCCGCGGACGTCACGTCCGTGGAGGGAGGTGAGGCCGATGGCCGCTAGGAACAACTCCGCTGAGAGCATTCTCAAGAACGTCACCGGCTCCAACCAGCCGACCGAGCCCGAGCGCGAGCCGGAGCGCCAGAACGTCGCCGGCCGCCAGGTCGCGGCCCCGCGGCGTCGCGGCGGGCGCGGCAAGACGCTCTCGCGCCTCATAAAGACGCTCTTCTCGTTCTATCCCAAGATGCTGCCGCTCGTGATTCTCTGCATCGTGGTCTCGGCCGTGCTCTCGGCCCTGCCCGCCACGTTCATGCAGCGCACGCTCGAGATCGTGACCGCCAACTGGGAGAGCGGCGACTGGGAGTCCGTCGCCGGCCAGGTGGGCTCACTCGTGCTCACCCTCGTGGGGATCTACGTGGTCTCGCTCGTCCTCAACTTCACCTGGACCCGCGCGATGGCGATCATCACGCAGGGCTCGCTCGAGAAGTTCCGCGAGCAGCTCTTCGGCCACATGCAGGACCTGCCGATCAGCTACTTTGACCAGCACCAGCGCGGCGACATAATGAGCCACTACACCAACGACATTGACGCGCTGCGGCAAATGATCGGGCAGTCGCTGCCCAACATCACGCTGACGTTTGTCACCTGCGTCTCGGTCATATCCGTCATGGTCTACTACAGCGTGTGGATGTGTCTTGTCGTCGTGGCGGGCGTGCTCTTCATGGCCTACATGACCAAGCAGCTCGGCGGCCGCTCCGCGCGCAACTTCGTGGCGCAGCAGAAGGAGATCGGCATCGTCGAGGGCCACGTCGAGGAGGTCATGAACGGCCAGCGCGTGGTCAAGGTCTTCTGCCACGAGGAGGCCGCGCAGGAGGACTTTGACGTGCGCAACCGCCGCCTCTTCGAGGCGAGCCGCGCCGCGAACATGTACACCAACACGCTCGGCCCGATCCTCATGAACCTCGGCAACCTTATCTACGTCATAGTGGCGCTGGTGGGCGGCGTGTTCATAGAGACCGGCGTGCCCAACCTCTCCATTTCGGGCCTCCCCTTCTCGATCGCCGTCACGGTGCCGTTCCTCAACATGACCAAGCAGTTCGCCGGCCAGATCGGCCAGATCTCCCAGCAGATCAACTCCGTGGTCATGGGCCTCGCGGGCGCCGAGCGAATCTTCGAGCTCATGGACGAGCCCGTTGAGCACGACGAGGGCTACGTCGAGCTCGTGGCCTGCACGATCGACCGCGACGGCACCGTCCGCGAGTGCGACCGCCGCGCGCACGACTGGGCCGGCCAGTGGGCGTGGCGCCACCCGCACGGCGACGGCTCGCTCACCTACACCCCGCTCGCCGGCGACGTGCGCCTGCTCGACGTCGACTTTGCCTACCGCCCGGGTCACACGGTCCTGCACGACGTGAGCGTCTGGGCTCGGCCCGGCCAGAAGGTCGCCTTCGTCGGAGCCACGGGCGCGGGCAAGACCACGATCACCAACCTGATCAACCGCTTCTACGACATAGCCGACGGCAAGATCCGCTACGACGGGATCAACATAAACAAGATCAAGAAGCCGGACCTGAGGCGGTCTCTGGGCGTGGTCCTGCAGGACGTGAACCTGTTCACGGGCACTGTCATGGACAACATCCGCTACGGCCGCCTCGACGCGACCGACGAGGAGTGCGTCGCCGCCGCGCGCCTTGCCGGCGCCGACGACTTCGTGCGGCGCCTGCCCGAGGGCTACGACACCATGCTG
>CASEQJ010000025.1 GCA_949290055.1 uncultured Olsenella sp.
CCGAGCAGCTCGAGCGCGCGCTCGGGCTCGATCGCGCGGCCATACGCCGCGGCTATGTCGAGCGCGAGCTTGAGCTGGTTCGCGGTCATGACGGGCAAATCCGAGCCGGGAATCAGGTGCACGGCCCCGACAGCGGCGTTCTCGAGGCAGCAGCGGGAAATGAGCGAGTCGACCACGGCACGGCGGCAGAAGGGGAAGTTCGCGGCGAGCGCTATGCGCTTCTCGCAGACGGAGACGAGCCAGGAGGCGAGCTTGTCCGCCAGGGCGTCGGCGCTCGACGCGGCGACCACGCCCACGAGCGCGCCCGGCACGCCCTCGACGCCGAGGGAGGGCGCCTCGAGCAGCCCCTCGACGACGAGCGCCACGGGCACCCCGGAACGTGCGCAGGAGGCAAGGGGCGCCGCGGGCGAGTCGGGGCCCACGAGCGCGACGACGGCGTCCGGCGCGGCGCTCGGCACGCTCGCGCCCGCCAGGGGCAGCACCTCCACGGTCGCGCTCGGTCGCTCCGGGACGAGCGCGTCGCGCACGGCGACGGCGAGCTCGCTCGGACACGCGGGGTCGACGAGCACGTGAACGAGCAGGTGCTCGTCACGTCCGCGCGAGGCGGAGCGCGCAAACCCCACGACCTCGGCCGCGCGTCCGACCGACCAGCCCTTCCTAGCCACTGCCCCTCCAATCCTGGCGGCGCTACGCCGCCTTCTGCCTGTGCCTCCAGAACGACTGAACGACCCCCACCGACATGAGCTGCACCACCATGGAGGACGAGCCGTAGGTGACAAACGGAAGCGGAATGCCCGTGATCGGCATGATCCCGAGGCACATGCCAACGTTCTCGAGCACCTGGAACGTCCACATGGCGACGCAGCCGACGAGCGCGAGCTTGGTGAAGTAGTGATCGGTCTTCATGGCGAGAAGGACCGTCGACAAGATCATCCACGCAAACAGCCCGAGCAGGACGACCGAGCCGAAGAAGCCGAACTGCTCCGCGAAGAGCGAGAACACGAAGTCCGTCTGCGCCTCCGGCACGAATCCGCTGAGCGCCTGGGTCGCGTTCCCGAAGCCCTTCCCGAACAGCCCGCCCGAGCCAACCGCGATCATGGCCTGCTGAAGATTGTAGCCGTCCCCGGTGGGGTCGACGCTCGGGTCCACGAAGACGATCAGTCGCTTGAGCTGATACTCCTTGAGAATGTGGGGCAGCCCGTCAATCATGGACGTCACGACCACGAGCGCAGCGACGCCGACAATGAGCGCGATCGTGAGCAGGACCCAGGTGCGCGGGGCGCCGCTCACGATTATGACCGTGGCCCCTATGAAGAAGATTATGAGGCCGGTGCCGAGGTCGAGCGAGAGAATGAGGAGCAGCGGGACCAGCAGCGTGCCGCAGAGCTTTGCGTAGTCGCGAAACGTCTCGATCTTCCCGTTGTACTGGGCGCACGCCGCCGCCATGAGGAAGATCGTGACGATCTTGCCCGGCTCTGAGGGCTGGAAGCGAACGGGCCCGATCTTCACCCAGCCGACCATGCCCAGGCCGCCCTCGTAGCCAAGCCCGGGAACGCGGGGCAAGATCATGAGGACGCACGCGAGGATGAACAGCGCCGTCGTCATGTTCGAGAGCGCTCGACAGTCGTAGCGCCAGGTGGCGATCGCGGCGGCGAGGCCGATTCCGATTCCGGCGAGGTGGCTCACGAAGTTGGCCTCGGGAATGGCGAGCGAGGCGGAGTAGATCGTGACGACGCCAATGAGCACGATCAGCATGGCCGGAATGAGCTGCGAGAGGTAGAGGGCGTCAAAGGGCCCGCGCGAGCGACCCACGCGCGCCTTGCGGCCCCCGGCCGCGGCGACGGACGTCTCTCCTGCGACAGTTGCCATAATGAGACCTCCCCTAGTCCCCGGTCGCCACGACCGAGGTCACCGTGTCCGGCTCCCCATAGATCGCGCCGAGCGTGTCGCGTGCGACGAGCATGGCGGTCGTCGAGCCCCAGTCGCCGCCGTCGACGTTGGCAAACACGACGTACTTGGGATCGTCCGAGGGCGCGTAGCAGCCAAACCAGCAGGCGTTCGAGTGCGAGGCGGTCTGCTCGGCCGTGCCGGTCTTTCCGGCGACCGAGACGCTCATGTTGGTCCAGTGCTCGGTCTGGGTGGGCGCCTCCTCGTAGATCACGCCCCACATGCCGCGCTCGACGATCTCACGGTCCTGCTGGCTCTCCTCGACGTCGACGATCTTCTCGGGACGGTACTCCGAGACGAATCCGTCCCCCACCTTGGAGCGCACGCCCCTCAGGACGTGAGGCTTCCAGGCGGGGCCGCGGTTGGCAATGCTGCAGTAGGCGTCCGCCATCTGCAGGCAGGTGACGAGTATGTCGCCCTGCCCGATCGCAATGTTGCAGTTGTCGCCGCCCTTCCAGGAGCTGTCCTCGTCGGAGTAGCCGAGCGACTTGAAGTACTCGCGCTTCCACTCGGGGTCGGGCACGCGTCCCGCGGCCTCGCCCGAAAGGTCGATCCCGGAGACGGAGCCCAAGCCGTAGGCGCGGAAGGTCTCCTGCATGCCCTCGGGGTCGTCGGAGTAGTAGAAGCCCTTGCCGATCTCGTAGAAGACGACGTCGCAGGAGTACGTTATGCCGCCGATCAGGTTGACCCCGCCGTGTCCGGACTCCTCCCAGCACTTCATGATCGTCCCGTCGTCACGACTGCCGCTCCAGGACCACCAGCCCGAGCAGTACCACGACGAGTCGCCCGTCGCGATCCCATGTTCGAGGGCCGCGAACGACGTGAGGGGCTTAATGACCGAGCCCGCGGGATACTGGCCGCCAATGGCGCGGTTCATGAGCGGGTAGTGGGCGTCCTCCGCGGAGAGGGCGTCCCAGTCCGCCTGCGAGATCCCGCCCGTGAAGACGTTGGGCGAGAAGGTCGGGTAGCTCGCCATGGCGAGCACCTCGCCGCTCGTGCAGTCGAGCGCCACGACCGAGCCCCCGACGCAGGACTGACTGGAGACGACGCGCTCGAGCGACTCCTCGGCGACGCGCTGGACGTCGACGTCGATTGTCAGCTCGACGTCGGAGCCGCTCTCCGGCTCTATGGTGGTCGAGTAGTCCAGCACGTTGCCCCCGGCGTCGACGAACACCGTCTGCTCGCCGCGCGTCCCGGCCAGCACGCTCTCGTAGCTCAGCTCCACGCCGGACTGGCCGACGACGTCGCCGGAGCGGTAGCTGACCGACCCGTCCTTGGCCTCCTTGCTCGCCTCGAGCTGCTCCTCGGTGACCGTGCTCACGTAGCCGACCACGTGAGCGGCGAGCGAGCCATAGGGGTAGGAGCGCTGGGTCCTCTGCTGGACCGTGACGCCGGGAAAGGCCTCCGGGTGCTCGCCAATGAAGGCGACGACGCGCCTCGAGACGTCGACCGAGATCGTGCGGGGACTCTGGAAGCCCTCCGTCGTGTCCTGGAGCTTGCGCCGGACCGCCTGGGCGGGCATGCCGATCAAATTGGCCAGCAGCTGCACCTCGACGGCGTCGTCGACGACGTCGCCCTCGGCGACGACCGTCAGGCTCGCGCGGTTCCCGACGATCTCGCGACCCTTGCGGTCGAGGATCCGCCCGCGTGGCGCCTGGGTGTAGATCACGCTTCGACGGTTGCTCTCGGCCTGCTTGGCGTAGTCCTCGGACGAGACGAGCTGCATGGACCAGAGCCTGGCGAGAAGAACGCTGAACACGCCACCGACGGCGACCGCGAGCCCGATCAGCCGCGACGAGGACTTCTTCTCTGCCGAGGAGTCGGACCCGCCGGACGCGCGCGGGGCCGCGCCGCCAATGTCGAAGGTGAAGTTCGCCTCGGCACGGCCGAAGACGACAAACACCACGACGAGCGCCGCGGCGAGCACGACGCAGACGATTATGAGAATCAGCGAGAGGTCCATGCCCGCCCCTAGAGGCCGCGACCGCCGAGCGAGCCACTCGAGTGGCGGCCCCCGCCCAGGCTCGGCCCGTGCGTGCGCACGCGGGAGAAGTAGTAGGCGAACGGCAGGAAGGCGACAAGCGTCAGGAGCGCCGTGGGGAGCGCCCTGAGAAAGAGCGCGTCAATGATCGAGGACGTCTGCCCGACGAGGAGCATGGCGAGGTGGTACACCAGCGCGACGGCAAGCGAGGCCGCCGCGGTGGAGACGACCGAGGAGGCGAGGTCGCCCACCGCCTGCTCACGCGCGCTCTGGCCAAGGACATAGCCCGTCGCGGTGAGGCAAAACGCCATGAGCCCGATCGGCGAGGTCGAGGAGAGGTCGAAGAGCAGCCCGGAGAGGAAGCCAGCCACGACGGTCGAGCGCGCGGCCCCGTGCGCGAGGGCGAAGCACGCCGTGAAGACGAGCGCGAAGTTGGCCCTGCCGTTGCCGAGGGCGACGTTGGGCGCGAGCGCAAGCTGGAGCACGAGGCACAGCACGGCCAGCACGACGGTGGCGCGCGCCTTACGGTTTCTGTTTGCTACCTGCATGTCGCCCCCTACTCCCCTGTCCCGTCGCTCGAACCGTCCGAACCGTCACCGGCGTTCGGCGCCTGGTCGTCGGCGCTGTCGTCGTCATCGCCTGTGGAGGCGCCCCCGCGCTCCTGCGCGTCGGCCTCCGCTATGTCGTCTGAGCTCGCGCGCTGGTCCTCCGTAAGGGAGGTGATCACGAGCACCTCCTCGGACCTGCTCGTATCGGCGTAGAGCTCGACGAATATGTCGAGGTAGAGGTCGCCGGGGTTGTTGGTGACGCTCACGACCTCGCCAATGGGCAGGCCCTTGGGGAAGACCCCGCCCAGGCCGCTCGTCACGATCACGTCCCCGGTGGTGACCTCCTGGCTCGTCGACACCATCTCAAGGCGCACCTCACCGGAGGCGGAGCCCGTGAGCATGCCCTGCGCGCGGCTCGACTGGACCATGGCCGAGATCGAGGAGCTCTCGTCGGAGAGCAGGCGCACGGTCGAGGTGGTCGAGCTGCAGGAGACGATCTGGCCTATGACGCCGCTCGAGGTGGTGACCGGCATTCCGGCGCTCAGCCCCGAGGAGGATCCCTTGTCGAGCGTGACCGTCGAGCTCCAGGAGTCCGTCGAGCCCGAGATTATGCGGGCGGCGACCGACTGGAGGTCGTTGGTGTCGCGCAGGTCGAGAAGATCCTGGAGCCGCTGGGCGGAGCTGGCGTCCTCCTCCAGCTCGGCGTTTCTCGCCCTCAGCTCGTCCACCTCGTCCTGAAGCTCGGAGAGCGTCGCCTGGTCGGCGGTCAGGTTCGAGAAAATGTTGCCGAGGCCGCGGACGGGCGCGGTGATTGCCGCGCCGAGCGAGCGGACCGGGGAGGTCACGGTCTGGAAGGCGCCGCGCACCGCCTCGAGCGGGCCGGTCCCGCCGGACTGGCAGCTCAGGGTGAACAGGGCTATGGAGACAACGAGACACACGACGAGCTCGCGCCCGCCCGTGGAATTGCGTTTTGTGCCAAGGGTCGGAGCCGCTCCACGACCCGTCGAGGTAAGCGGCACCCTACTGACCCGTGCTCTGGACGAAGCCGCCGGACAGCGCGTTAGCCTCGAGGACCTTGGCGCAGCCGTTGACGACGTTTTCGAGGGCGGTCGGGCTCACGTTGACCGGAACGCCGGTCTCCTCGCGCAGACGCTGGTCGAGGCCGCGCAAGAGACCGCCGCCACCCGTCAGGAGAATGCCGTAGTACATGAGGTCGGAGGCGAGGTCGGGCGGCGTCACGTCAAGCGCGTCCTTGACCGCCTTGGTGACCTCGTCGAGCGGACGGTCGAGCGCGCGGCGAATCTCCTCACTCTCTATGCGGACCGTCTTGGGGAGGCCGCTCATGACGTCGCGGCCGTTGACCTCAACGTCAAGCTCCTCCGCGAGCGGGGCGGCGGAGCCGACCTTGATCTTAATGTCCTCGGCGGTTCTCTCGCCGATCGAGAGGTTGTAGGCGTCACGGACGTGCTGGAGAATCGTCTGGTCAAACTCGTCGCCAGCCGTGCGAATGGACTGGGAGACGACGATTCCGCCCATGGAAATGACCGCGACCTCGGTGGTGCCGCCGCCAATGTCGACGACCATGGAGCCGGTCGGGTCCTCGATCGGCAGATCGGCGCCGATCGCGGCGGCCATGGGCTCCTCGATCAGGTAGGCCTGGCGGGCACCGGCCTGGATCGTGGCCTCAAAGACCGCGCGCTTCTCGACGGAGGTGACGCCCGAGGGCACGCACACGACGACGCGCGGGCGCGGCGACCAGGGGTAGCGGCGCTCGCGAGCCTTCTCAATGAAGTAGCGGAGCATGACCTCGGTGACGTCGAAGTCGGCAATGACGCCGTCCTTCAGGGGGCGCTCGGCAATGATCGAGCCGGGGGTGCGACCAATCATGCGCTTGGCGTCCGCGCCGACGGCAAGCACCCTGCTCTCGCTCTTGTCAATGGCAACGACGGAGGGCTCGTTGATCACGATCCCCTCGCCGCGAACGGCAACGAGCGTGTTGGCGGTGCCAAGGTCTATGGCGAGGTCGCCGCCATACTCCCCAAACAGGCCAAACAGCGTGTCAATGATCGACATGGGCGGTCCTACTCGGTCGCAGCGTCGGTTTGCGTGCCCTCCGCGGCACCGTCGGTCGAGGAGGGGCTCTCAGCGTCGGCGTCGGCGTCAGCCTCGGGAGCGGAAGCGCCGTCGTCGGTGCCCACGCCGTCCTCGGAGAGGTAGACGGGGGTCACGGAGCTCACCTTCCAGCCAATGCCGTCGCGCGTCATGTCAATGGTGTAGTCCTGCTCGCCCGCACCCGAGAGCGTGGCGGTCACGTAGACCGTGGACTCCATCATGGAGCGGTCCACGCCCGAGACGCTCACCTCGGCGCCAGAGGGCAGCACGTCGGACATCTCCTGAATCTGGGCGGTCGAGAGGTCGCTCACCACGTAGGGGGCGAGGTCGGAGCCCTGCGTCTTGGCGTCGAAGAGCTGCTCGGCGACCGCCTGCTGCGTCGGCCAGCCGTAGCCGTTGATGTAGGCGAACACGGCGCCGCCGGCGGCGAGAACGAGCAGGAGGAAGATCACGATGAACACCTTGAGACCGGTGTGGCGGTGCTTGCGCTTCACCTTGCGGTCGAGACGGTCCTGCTGGACGAGGTCCTCCTCGCTCACGGAGAAGAAGCCGGTGTCCTCGGGCGAGGGGATCAGCTCACCGGAGGCGCCGGTGGGATCGAGCGGGTCGTAGGAGGTGGAGCCGTAGCCGGCGGCAGCAAGGAAGGCGTCGGTCTCGGAGGGACGGCGCGAGCCGATCGAGGAGACGGCCTTGCGGGCGGCGTCGTAGGAGGCCTGGGCCTCCGGCGAGAGCTCATAGGTCCCGTCGGCGGTAGCGTGGGCGAAGGCGTCGACGGCCTCGCTCATGCGGTTGGCCGAGACGTAGGCGAGCGCGAGGTCACACCAGATCTTGTTCTGGTCCTCGAGCGGCGTCGTGAAGTCGAGGGCGGTGCGATACGCCTCGACGGCGTCGACGGCACGGCCGAGGCGCATGAAGCAGCTGCCCAGGCTGGTGAGCGCGAGGGCGGGAGCGGGGTTCTGCTCGTCAATGGCGGCGCTGCGATAGGCTATGCCGGCGTTGCGGACGTCGCCGAGCTGCTCGTAGGCGCTGCCAAGCGCCAGGTAGGCCTTGTAGGGCGTGGCGTAGGAAGAGTCTGACACCGCGTCGGTGAGCGCGCCGACGGCCTCCTGCGGCCGACCGGCCGCCAGAAGCGCACGGCCGAGGTTGCAGGAGAGCGCGCCGCGACGACCGTAGGCCGTGTCGGAGAGGGCTCCCTCGTAGGCGAGGGCCGCGGAGTCGAACTGACCGAGCTTCATGTAGGCGTTGCCGCGAAGGTGGTCGATCTCGCCGGAGACCTCGCCGGACTGCTTGGCGCCGTCGAGCAGCGTGACGGCGCGGAGCCAGTCGGCCTCCTGATACGCGCGCTTGCCAGATTCAAATGCCTGTTGATTCACAATGTCCTCCTGAATGGCTCGCGACGCCCTACGCGCCGACGTGCTCGATGCGAATCGAGTTGATCGTGTCCCCCGCCCTGAGCGCGGAGATCACCTCGGTGCCCTCGACCGTCTGGCCGAACACGGTGTAGCCGGAGTCGAGTCCGTGCTGGGGCCCGAGGCAGAAGTAGAACTGTGAGCCCGCCGAGTCGGGGTCGGCGGAGCGCGCCATGGCGAGCGCGGCGTCGTCGTGGGAGTTGCGCGGGTTCGTCGTGAACTCCTGGCGAATCCGGTATCCCGGCCCGCCCGTGCCCGGACGGCCGTGGGGGCCCGCCTCGCCGCGCGCGACCTGCTCGGACGTCATGTCACGCGTGTTGGGGCAACCTCCCTGGATGACGAACCCGGGGACGTAGCGGTGGAACTTGAGGTCGTCGTAGAAGCCGCTCGAGGCAAGCTCGCAGAAGTTGGCGACGTGCACGGGGGCACCCTCGCCGTCGAGCCTGACGCGAATGGTGCCCTTCGAGGTGTCGAAGACCGCGACCTCGTCACCGAGAACGGCGTAGTCAGGCGTGTGGAGCGGGTCCTGGATGAATCCCATGTCGCCTCCCGGATCACAATCATGGAGATAACTTCCAACTCCATGATTCTAGCAGTTAGCGAATTGTTTCACATATTCGGCAGATGCACGGTCCCGGAAGGTTGACGAAAGCCCCCTACTCGACGCGGGAGGGCTCCCACGCGTCGTAGTTCTCGTCGAACAGGCGAACGTAGTCGGAGGCGCTCCTCAGCTCGCGGAGGATCGACTCGGAGGCGTCGCCCAGGCTCTGCGCGTCGACGGCGCTCTCCCAGGCGTCCGTGAGTATGTCACAGCGGTTCCTCAGCCAGTTCCCCAGCGTCTGAAGGTGCTCGAGGTCCTCGGCATACGCACCGTCCTCGTCGTCGAGCAGGGAGGAGTCGGAAATGAGGTTCGAGACGCTGATCGAGGTGGCACGCGCGGCGTCGAGGCCGTCGGAGAGTGACGAGGCGTCGCTCGAGGCGCAGGCCTCCCTCAGGGCGTCCTCGCTCTTCTCGACCTCCTCCTCGAGCGCGCCGAGCTGCTCGTAGGCCGAGTGAATCTGATCGAAGGCGTCGGCGACGGGGACGTCCTCGGCGTCCCTGTCGTCCTGGCCGGTGAGCGATTCGACGAGGCCCGGGAACCCGGACATGGAGGTGTCGGCGGGCTTGGAGGCGCGTGTGACGGAGGCGGTGGGGTCCCACGGGTGCGTTATGAGAAGCGCCGCGCCGCCGACGAGCACCACGGCGAAGAGCGCGGCGAAGGCAAAGGCGCGGGGACGCGGCATGCGGTCGCGGGTCGCCGCGGTCGAGGCGTCGTCGGCCGCGGGCGGAATCGCGCTCTCTATGCGCGTCATGACGCCCGTGCGAGCGGCGGACGCGGCGTCGTCGGAATCGTCGGTCTCGGCGATCTCGGGCAGATCGAGGTTTCTCACGGGCCTTCTCGCGGGCTTGCTGACGACGGAGGCGCCGCACTTCGGGCAGGTCTCGGCGCCGCGCGGCAGCAGGGCGCCGCACACCGGGCACCAGGAGAGCTCGCCGACGGCGATCTTCTGAGTGACCTCGGTGGAGGCATGGCAGCGCGGGCACGCCTGCGCGCCGTCGGGCACCCTGGCCCCGCATTTCGGACAGGTCTGCGACATGCGGCCCCTCTCGCTACGCCAGGGCGTCGAGCACGTATGGGAGAATTCCGCCGCGGGCGAGGAACGCGCCCTCCATGGGGGTGTCCACGCGCACGAGGCAGCGGAAGGAGACCGTGGTCCCGTCGTCTTTCGTCGCGCGCACGCCGACCTCGCGGGGAACGGGCAGGCCACCTGTGAGGTCGACCGGGTCGACGTCGAAGGTCTCCGTGCCGTCCAGGCCGAGGGAGCCGGCGTTCTGCCCCTCCTCGAACTGGAGCGGCAGCACGCCCATTTGCACGAGGTTGGAGCGGTGAATGCGCTCGAAGCTCTCCGCGATCACGGCGCGCACGCCCAGAAGCAGCGGTCCCTTGCCCGCCCAGTCGCGACTCGAGCCGGAGCCGTAGAGCTTGCCGGCAACGACCACGAGCGGCACACCCGCGGCGCGGTAGGCGTCGGCGGCGTCGAAAATGGGCTCGACCTCGCCCGTGAGCAGGTTCTTGGTCCAGCCGCCCACGCGCCCTTCGGCGAGCGCGTTTCTGAGCTTGACGTTGGCGAAGGTGCCGCGGGCCATGACCTCGTGGTTTCCGCGGCGCGCGCCGTAGGTGTTGAAGTCGGACGCCTCGACGCCGCGCTCGGTGAGGTAGCGCGCGGCGGGCGAGTCCTTCGCGATCGAGCCGGCGGGCGATATGTGGTCGGTCGTCACGAAGTCGCCGAGCAGGGCGAGCGCGCGAGCTCCGCGCACCTCGACGACGCGCTGCTCGCGGGCGAGGTCGAAGTAGGGTGCGCGCCGCACGTAGGTGGAGCGCTCGTCCCAGGGGAAGGTGGCGGACTCGGAGGACGCGATCGAGCGCCAGGCGTCGGAGCCCTCGAACAGGCCGGCGGCGCCCTCCTCGAAGAGCGACGCGTCGAGGTGGGCGTCCAGGGCGGCGCGAACCTCCTCGTCGGTGGGCATTATGTCGGCGAGCATGACCGGCTCGCCGTCCGAACCCACGCCCACGGGCTCGCACGAGAGGTCGACGTCCATGGTGCCGACGAGCGAGTAGGCGACGACGAGCGCCGGGGCGCAGAGGTAGTTCTGGCTCACGTCGGGGGAAATGCGCCCCTCGAAGTTGCGGTTGCCCGAGAGCACGCTCGTGAGCTCCATGTCGGCGGCGCGCGCCTTGAGGGAGCCCTTGATCTCGCCGGAGTTGCCTATGCAGCTCATGCAGCCAAACCCGCAGGTGAAGAAGCCGAGCCTGCGGAGCGGCTCGGAGAGGCCGCAGCGCTCGAGCAGAAGCTCGGTGGCATGGCTGCCGGGGGCGAGCACCTTCTTGACCCAGGGCCGGGGCGCAAGGCCGCGCTCGACGGCATGGCGCGCGAGCAGCCCCGCCGCCACCATCATCGCCGGGTCCGTGGCCGTCGTGCAGCTCGTGATCGCCGCGATCGCTATGGCGCCGTGGCCGAGGCAGCCGACCCCCTCGACCTCGAACGTCTCGGTGAGGTCGCGCCCGGCCTCGCGCGCGGCGGACTCGAAGCGCCCCTTGAGGCCGGAGACGCTCACGCGGTCGTGCGGGCGCGACGGACCGGCGAGCGACGGCTCGACCGTCGCGAGGTCGAGCTCGAGGGTGCGCGCGTAGACGCGCCCCGAGACGGCGCCAAAGACGCCCTGGGCCTCGAGGTATGCCCGCGAGAAGGCGATCTCGGAGGCGTCGCGGCCGGCGAGCGCGAGATAGTCGAAGGTGACGTCGTCCGCCGGGAAGAGCGTCGCCGTGGCGCCGTACTCGGGGGTCATGTTGGAGACGCAGGCGCGCTGGGTCGCCGTGAGCGAGGACGCGCCCTCCCCCGTCGCCTCCACGATCGAGCCGACGACGCCGGCGGCGCGGAGAAGCTGAGCCACCGTGAGGGCAACGTCCATGCCCGAGGCCCCCGGGCGCAGCGAGCCCGAGAGCCGCAGCTCGACGACGGGCGGCACGAGCATGGATATGGGCTGGCCGAGGGCGGCGGCCTCCGCCTCGATCCCGCCGACGCCCCAGCCGAGCACGCCCACGCCGTTGGCCGTCGTGGTGTGGGAGTCGGTCCCCACGAGCGAGTCGAAGCACGCAACGTCCTTCTCGCCCGACGCCAGGGCGTCCGTCGTGACGACGTCGCAGAAGCGCTCTATGTTCAGCTGGTGGCAGATCCCGCCGCCGGGCGGCACGATCTCGACGTTTTGGAAGGAGCGGCTCGCCCACTTGAGGAACGCGAAGCGCTCGCGGTTGCGCTCGGCCTCGAGCTCCTCGTTTCTCGCGGCGGCGCAGGGCGTCTCGGCCTCGTCCGCGATCACGGAGTGGTCGACGACGAGCGTGCAGGGAATCTGCGGGTTCACGCGCAGCGGGTCTCCCCCGCGCTCGGCCATGGCGTCGCGCATGGCGGCAAAGTCGACGAAGACGGGGACGCCGGTGAAGTCCTGGAAGAGCACGCGCGCGGGCATGAACTCGATCTCGTCGCCGGCTGTGCCCGCAAGGCCCGCCTCGATCACGGCCGCGGCCATGCGAACGGCGTCCTCGTCCGTGGCCGCACGGCGCACCACGTTCTCCAGAAGGACGACGAGCGCGCGGGGAAGGCGCTCCGAGCCGGGAATCCCGGCGACGACGTGGGCGAGGCGCTCGACGCCGCCCGCCTCGAGCGCCACGGGGCGGCGCGCGGAGACGACGGCCTCGGCAAGGGCGTTAGGTGCGCTCATGTGTTCCCTCCACCTTTCTCACGATCTCAAGGAAGCGCTCGTCGCTCTCAAGGCCCGAGAGCGAGCGCCGGTACATGTAGTTGAACAGCGCCACGGCAGCGACGCCGGCGGCGGCTATCACGACCCCCATGCTACCTGTAAACGAGACGATCTCGAAGAACGGCGCCGCAACCGTACACCCAAGCGCAACAATGGCGACGATCACGGCGAGAAGGGCGGCGCGCAGCGGCGTCAGGGGCTGGGAAATGCGCCAAATGAGAGCTATGCCGACGCACGCGACGAGCACCGTGCACACCGAGGAGATCTCGCCGAAGGAGTGCCCGAGCGCGCGGCCCACGAGCAGCTCGGCGAGAAGCGCGCAGACGATCGCGGCCGAGGCGGGAAGCGAGCGCGCGAGCACGTTGGCGAGGAAGTTGCCGCGCACGAGCTCGTGGTTGGGCTCCAGCGCGAGGACAAACGACGGGATTCCGATCACCGCGGTCGAGAGCAGAGACATTTGTATGGGAATGAACGGGTATGGCGGCATGACTATGCACACGAGCGCGAGCACGGCCGTGAACACGGTCTTGACGAGGAACAGCGACGCCGAGCGCTGCAGGTTGTTGATCGAGCGGCGACCCTCGGCCACGACCTCGGGCATGTGGGAGAAGTCGTTGTCGGCGAGGACGATCTCGGAGACGTTGCGCGCGGCGGCGGAGCCCGAGGCCATGGCGACCGAGCAGTCGGCCTCGCGCAGCGCGAGCACGTCGTTCACGCCGTCCCCCGTCATGGCGACCGTCCGCCCGCGCCGGTGCAGGGCGCGCACGAGCTCGCGCTTCTGCTGCGGGGTCACGCGCCCGAAGACGCGCGCCTCGTCGACGGCGGCGTCGAGCCGCTCGGGCGTATCGAGCGTCGTCGCGTCGACGTAGCGCTCGGCGAGCGGCACCCCGGCGCGCGCCGCGATCGCCGAGACGGTGCGCGGGTCGTCGCCGGAGATCACCCGCAGCTCGACGCCCTGCTCCAGAAAGAAGCGCATGGTCTCGCCCGCGGTCGGGCGAATCTCGTCGCGAATGGCGACGCAGCCGAGCAGCGCGACCTCGCCCTCGATCGTCTCGTCGGCCGAGAAGGACGCGCACTCGCCGACCACGAGCACGCGCTCCGTGGCGTCAAAGGCCGTGGCGAGCGCGTCCGCCTCGCCCACGCGCTCCGCGCCGAGCACGAAGGCGGCGGCGCCCATGACGAGCGCGCGGCCGTCTTCGGTGACGCAGCCGGAGTACTTGCGTGCGGAGGAGAAGGGCACGGCGCGCGAGCAGCGCGTCGGCTCGAGGCTCCTCTCGCTCGCGTAGCGCAGAATCGCGCGCGCCGTCTCGTTGGCGTCGGCCTCGTTAGCCGCGACGATCGTGGCGAGCGCGGAGGCGACCTCGGGAGCCTCGACGCCCGGCGCGCCCACGACGCTCGCGACCTCCATCTCGCCCGTGGTTATGGTCCCGGTCTTGTCCAGGCAGAGCGTGTCCACGCGCGCGAGCGTCTCGACGCAGTAGGCCTGCTGGACGAGGACCATGCGCCGCCCCAGGCGGAAGGTGGCGATCGCGAGCACCGAGGAGGTGAGCAGCACGAGCCCCTGCGGGATCATGCCGATCACGGCGGCCACCGACGTGAGGATCGCGTCGTTCAGGCTGCCGCCGTCCATGAGGTAGGAGCGCAGGAAGAGCCCGAGGCCGAGCGGCACGAGGACCACGGTGCCCAGGCGAATGATCGCCCTGAGCGTGGCCTGGATCTCGGAGTGAACCGCCTTGACGTACTTGGCCTCGGCGTTTATGCGGGCGGCGTAGCCCTCCGCCCCCACGCGCGTGACGCGGGCGACGAGGCTGCCGGCGTCGACGAAGCTGCCCGAGAGCAGCTCGTCGCCGGGGCCCTTGGAGACGGGCTTCGCCTCGCCGGTGAGCAGGCTCTCGTTCATGGAGACAAAGCCCTCGACGATCACGGCGTCGGCCGGGACCTGGTCGCCGTGGGCGAGGCGCATGAGGTCGTCGGCCACGAGCTCCGAGGGCGGGAGCGTCCGCTCGCCCGAGGCGCGAATGACGCCGACCTCCTTCTGGGTGAGGATCGTCAGCTTGTCCACCATGCGCTTGGCGCGGATCTCCTGCGTGACGCCAATCAGGAGGTTCGCCGCCACGACGCACATGAAGAGCATGTTGCGGTACTGCCCGGTGAGAAGGACGAGGACGGCGAGCGCGAGGTTCACGCCGTTGAAGAGCGTGAGCGCGTGCTCGGCGACGATCTGGCGAACCGTCTTGGTGCGCACGTCGGTGTTGGCGTTCGTGCGCCCCTCGGCGACGCGCTCGGCAACCTCGGCGTCGGTGAGCCCGCGCAGCCCGTCGTTCTTCTCGTCCAACGTCATATCTCCCCTCTCGACACGGCGACCATTGTGACATGAGGGCGCGGGCGGGAGGCGAACCTTACGAAAAAGAGAGAATGCCTCCATGAGGACAAAGCGGGCCCGGCCGCGAGAGGCGGACGGGCCCGGAGGCTCACTGGTGCGCCCAGGGGGATTCGAACCCACGACCTTCTGCTCCGGAGGCAGACGCTCTCATCCACTGAGCTATGGGCGCGTGCGCATGACAGTATAGCGGATTGGGCGCGGACGCGCGCAACGAGCCGGTAACACGCCCGTGGTATCATGCGCGGCGCACGTCAGGCGACGATAAGGAGAGCGTCCATGATCGCAGTCGTCAGGGAGAGCGCCACCGCCGACCAGCTCGACCAGCTCGTCAGCTGGATCGAGGGCCGCGGCTTCAGGACCAACGTCTCGCAGGGGGCGAGCGAGACCATAATCGGCATAATCGGCGACACCACGCGCATTGACCCGTTCATTCTCGAGAGCATGGACATTGTCGAGCGCGTCCAGCGCGTCTCCGAGCCCTACAAGTTGGCCAACCGCAAGTTCCACCCCGAGGACACGGTCGTCGACTGCGGACACGGCGTCCTCGTCGGCGGCGGCAACTTCCAGGTCATTGCCGGGCCCTGCTCGGTCGAGGGCGACAACCTGATCAAGATCGCCCGCGCCGTGAAGGCGGCGGGCGCGACCATGCTGCGCGGCGGCGCCTTCAAGCCCCGCACCTCCCCCTACACCTCGCAGGGCATGGGCGAGAAGGGCCTCGACCTCCTCATGGAGGCCGGCGCCGAGCTTGGCATGCCCGTCGTCTCCGAAGTCATGGACCCACGCGACGTCGAGCTCTTCCTCAAGAAGGGCGTGAACGTCCTGCAGATCGGGGCCCGCAACGCCCAGAACTTCCCGCTGCTGCGCGAGGTGGGGCGCTCGGGCATTCCCGTGCTGCTCAAGCGGGGCATGTCCGAGACCATAGACGAGCTGCTCATGGGCGCCGAGTACGTCATGAGCGAGGGAAACGAGAGCGTCATGCTCTGCGAGCGCGGGATCCGCACCTTCGAGACGCGCACGAGAAACACCTTCGACGTCAACGCGATTCCGGTGCTCCACCACCTGACGCACCTGCCCGTCGTCGGTGACCCGAGCCACGCCACCGGCTACACCCGCTACGTTCGACCCGGCGCCTACGCGGCCGTCGCCGCCGGGGCCGACGCGCTCGAGATCGAGGTGCACGACTGCCCGGCCAACGCCTGGTCCGACGGCGCCCAGGCGCTCACGCCCGAGCAGTTCGCCGACGCCATGCGCCGGATCGCGCTCATTCGCGAGGCCGTGACGGCACCCGTCGAGGAGGGCTAGCGTGACGGACGAGAAGAGCGGCGTGGCCGCACCGACCTTCGTGCCCGGGCGCTGCGGCGTCGTGAGCCTCGGGCTCATGGGTGGCTCCTTTGCCAAGGCCTTTGCCGCGGCGGGCGTGGAGGTCTTTGCCTGGAACAGGACGCGCGCGACGCTCGAGCTCGCCATGATCGAGACCGTGACCGGCGAACTCGACGAGGAGACGATCCCCACCTGCGAGCTCATCGTGCTCGCAGGGTATCCCGCGAGCACGATCGAGTGGCTCGAGCGCTACGCCCCGCTCGTCTCCCCCGGCGCAATCGTGATCGACACCGTGGGCGTCAAGCGCGTCATATGCGAACGCTGCGAGGAGCTCTGCGCGGGCCGGCCCTTCACCTTCGTGGGCTGCCACCCCATGGCGGGCACGCAGTACTCGGGGTTTGCCCGTGCCCGGGCCACCATGTTCAAGGGGGCACCCATGGTCGTGGTGCCGCCCGCCGTGGACGACCTCGAGCGCGCGACCGTGCTCGAGCGCCTGAAGGAGCTGCTCGTGCCCTGCCAGTTCGGCAGCTTCACGCTCGCCACCGCGGACGAGCACGACCGCAACATTGCCTTCACCTCGCAGCTCGCCCACGTGGTCTCGAACGCCTACGTCAAGAGCCCGACGGCCCGCGACCACCGGGGCTTCTCGGCCGGCAGCTACCGCGACCTCACGCGCGTCGCGCGCCTGAACGCGCCCATGTGGACGGAGCTCTTCCTGGACAACGCCGACCACCTGGGCGAGGAGCTCGACTGCATAATCGACAGCCTCAGCGCCTACCGCGACGCGCTCGCGACCGGCGACGCGCAGCGCCTCGAGGCGCTGCTCGCCGAGGGCGACCGCATAAAGCGAGAGATCGAGGGCAAGTAGCATGCAGACCGTTCACGTGGAGACCGCCTCGCGCGCCTACGACGTCCTCGTCGGCGCGCACCTGATTGACTCCCTCGGCACCCGTGTCCGAGAGGCCACCGGCGCGCGTCGCTGCTGCGTCGTCACCGAGACCAACGTGGGCCCGCTCTACGCCGACGCCGTCGAGCGCTCCCTTCGCGCGGCGGGGCTCGACGTGGCCGAGCGCATGGTCTTTGCTGCTGGCGAGGAGCACAAGACGCTCGCCACGCTTGGGGGGCTGCTCGAGGGCCTTGCCGAGCGGGAGCTCACGCGCGACGACGTTGTGGTCGCGCTCGGCGGCGGCGTCACGGGGGACATGGGCGGGCTCGCCGCGGCGCTCTACCTGCGCGGCATTCGCGTCGTTCAGGTCCCGACGTCGCTGCTTGCCATGGTGGACTCCTCGGTTGGCGGAAAGACCGCGGTCGACCTCGCCGCCGGCAAGAACCTCGTCGGCGCGTTCTGGCAGCCGAGCCTGGTCGTGGCGGACGTGGCGACGCTCTCCACGGTTCCAGACGAGCTCTTCCGCGACTCCTGCGGCGAGGTCGTAAAGCACGCCGTCCTCGCCGACGAGGCGCTGCTCGACACGCTCACCGAGCACCCGCTCACCGAGCGGCGCGACGAGCGCGCGCTCGTCGACGTCGTGGCGCGCAACGTGAGCATAAAGCGCGACGTCGTGAGCGCAGACGAGCGCGAGCGCGGCCTCCGCCAGACGCTCAACCTCGGTCACACCGTCGGCCACGCGATCGAGGCGGCGAGCGACTTCTCGCTCGGCCACGGAACGTGCGTCGCGGCGGGGCTCTGCGTCGTGGCGCGCGCTGCGGCGGCGCGCGGGTGGTGCGCGCCCAAGACGGCAGCGCGCGTCGAGGCCTGCGTGGCCGCCCACGGCCTCCCCACCGGCACCGACCTCGCGACCGACGAGCTCATGCGCTACGTCGCGCACGACAAGAAGCGCCACGAGGACACGGTGAACCTCGTCGTTCCGCTTGAGATCGGCCGCTGCGAGGTGCGCGCGGTCAGCCTGGAGGAGCTTCGTCGCCTGATCGTGCTCGGGCGCTGACGTTCTTCTCGCCCGCGCCGCGCGTCCTCGAGACCGGAGCCGAAACGAGTTCGAAAGGTTTGTGCGCTAGCATGGGGCGAAGTGTTCCCGATCCCTTGGAGCGCCCTTGAACGTGACCATACACCCCGGCCCCCTGACCGGCGAGGTCGTTGCGCCGTCGTCGAAGTCGGAGGCCCACCGCGCCCTCATATGCGCCGCTTTCTCGCCCGGCGTCACCGATCTTGCGTGCACCTCGACCTCTGCCGACATTGAGGCGACGATCTCCTGCCTCGAGGCGCTCGACGCCCGCGTCGCCCGCACGCGACGGGGCTTTCGCGTGCGCCCCGTTCCCGGCTCCTCCGCAACCGACAACCTCCCCGAGCCCGTGCGCGGGGCGACCCTCGACTGCGGCGAGTCAGGCTCGACGCTGCGCTTCATGCTCCCCGTCGTCTGCGCGCTCGGCTGCGGGGGCTCCCTCGTCGGCCACGGTCGGCTGCCCGAGCGGCCGCTTTCGCCCCTCTACGAGCGCCTCGTCGAGCACGGGGCGTCGATCTCGCCCCAGGGCTCCAATCCGCTCGAGGTGCGCGGCCGCATGGCCCCGGGCCGCTATGAGCTTCCCGGAAACGTCTCCTCGCAGTACGTGAGCGGCCTTCTGCTCGCCGCGGCGCTCCTGCGCGCGCCCGTCGAGGTGCTCGTCACCGAGCCGGTGGAGTCGAGACCCTACATTGACCTCACGGTTTCGGTCCTCGAGCGCTTTGGCGTCGAGGTCGCGTGCTCGCACGGCGCGTCCGAGCGAGGCGCGGCCGCCTTCGTCTACGACGTCTGCGCGACGGAGGGCCTCGTCTCGCCCGGGACCTTCGAGGTGGGCGGGGACTGGTCCAACGCCGCCTTCTGGTTCGCGGCCGGCGCGATCGGAAACGGCGTTGCCGTTCGCGGGCTCGACACGGCGAGCGCGCAGGGCGACCGCGCCATTCTCGCTGCCCTCTCGCTGCTCGGCGCGCGCGTGCTCCGCTCGGCTGAGGGCGCGGCCGTGCGTCCGGACGCGCTGCGCGGCGCGACCCTCGACGTCCGCGACTGCCCCGACCTCGTGCCCCCGCTCGCGGCCGTCGCCGCGCTCGCGAGCGGCACGACGCGCATCGTCGGCGCCTCCCGCCTGCGCCTCAAGGAGTCGGACCGCATTGAGACCGTCTCCGCCGCGCTGCGCGCCCTGGGCGCGAGCGTGGAGACCAGCGACGACGGCCTGGTCGTCACCGGCTCCGAGCGCCTGAGCGGCGGCACGGTCGACGCCGCCAACGACCACCGGATAGCCATGCTGGCCGCGGTGGTGGCGACGCGCTGCGCCGCGCCGACCACGATCGTCGGCGCCGAGTGCGTCGAGAAGTCCTATCCCCGCTTCTTCGAAGACCTGGCCTCCCTCGGAGGCAGGGTGGAAACGGAGGCGTAATGCCGTCAACGCTTGGGTGCGCCCTGCGCGTCACCGTCTTCGGACAGTCCCACTCCCCCGCCGTCGGCTGCGTCGTCGAGGGGCTTCCCGCCGGCATGCCGGTCGACCTCGACGCGCTCGCGGCCTTTGTCGCCCGCCGCGCTCCCGGCTCCGACCCGTGGGGGACCCCGCGCAAGGAGCCGGACGCGCCGCGCATAGTCTCTGGCCTCAACCAGCGCGGGGAGACGTGCGGGGCTCCCCTCGCCGCGGTGATCGAGAACACCAACACGCGCTCGCACGACTACGACAACCTCCAGGCCGTGCCGCGGCCCGGCCACGCCGACTTCGCCGCGTGGGCGAAGTGGCACGGCGCTCAGGACGTTCCCGGCGGCGGGCACTTCTCGGGCAGGCTCACCGCGCCGTTGTGCGTGGCCGGCGGCGTGGCCCTCCAGTGGCTCGAGCGGCAGGGCGTCACCGTCCGCGCCCACGTCGCGGAGCTCGCGGGGATCGAGGACGCGCCCTTCTCGGCACTTGACAACTCGCCGGCCGCAAACGACGAGCTCGCCGCCCAAATGTCCGCGCTCGCGGACGGCCGTCGAATCCCCACCATAGACGCCGACGCCGGCGCCCGCATGGTCGAGGCCGTGCTCGAGGCCCGCGCGCGCAAGGACACCCTCGGGGGCGTCGTCGAGTGCGCGGCGACGGGCCTTCCCGCCGGCGCGGGCTCCCCCATGTTCGACGGCGTCGAGAACGTCCTTGCCCGCGACCTCTTTGGCATTCCCTCGGTCAAGGGCGTCGAGTTCGGGCGCGGCTTTGAGGCGGCGCGCATGCGCGGCTCGGAGAACAACGACCCCTACGAGGTCCGCGACGGCGCCTGCGTGCCGCGCACCAACAACGCGGGCGGCATACTCGGCGGCATAACGACCGGCGCGCCGCTGCTCGTGCGCTGCGCGTTCAAGCCGATCTCGAGCATAATGGTCGACCAGGACTCCGTCGACCTCCGGGCCATGGAGCCCGCCACGCTGCGCGTCCACGGCCGGCACGACACCACCGCGGTCCTGCGTGCGGTCCCCGTCGTCGAGGCGGTCTGTGCGCTCGGGCTCGCCGACGTCCTGCTCGCCTGGCCGGCGGAGCCCGTCCCCGGCGCATAGTTGTACATTTCATGTTCAGAAACGCGAGCTTTTGCCCCATGCGCCCCGCCGTGCTCGCCAGCATGCGGACTCCCAAGGCCTCTCCCCGGTTTTGGGCAACAGATTATATGTTGCGACAAGAACGACGGGCTTTTGCGTGTCCGAAGGCGCCGCCCTTCGCTGAGGGAAGCGCGTTTCCGCAGGTCGTTCTTCTCGCCCGCCGCAAGATAACGTGCAGGGCGGCGGGCGCATAAAACCTTTGCCCCAAAACCAGAAGGGGCACCCTCGAACAAGGCGGTGCCGCGACACGGCGGCGCCTCCGGGTACAATGAGGGACGCAACGAGACGAAAGAGGTGGAGCATGGCAGAGCTCTCTGAGCTGAGGCAGCGGATAGACGAGATCGACGCCAGGATCTTCGAGCTCTTTGCGGAGCGGACGGGGGTCGCCGAGGAGGTCGCCGCCTACAAGCGCGAGAGCGGCATGAGGATCTTCGACCCCTCCCGCGAGCGCGCCAAGGTGGCCGACGCCGCCGAGCGCGTGCCCGAGGACCTCGCCACCTACGCCCAGGTGCTCATGGAGCTCCTCATGGAGGCGTCGCGGGCGCGCCAGCACGAGCTGCTCGACGACGCCGCCGAGGACGCGACCCTGCGCGCCATAGCCGCCGCGCGACGGAGCACGCCCGAGCTCTTCCCGCCGTCGGCGCACGTCTCCTGCCAGGGCGTCGAGGGCGCCTACTCCCAGATAGCGGCCGAGAAGATCTTCCGCCGTCCGAACATCTCCTACTCCCCCACCTTCGACGGCGTCTTTCGCGCCGTGGGGCAGGGCCTCGCGCGCTATGGCGTCGTCCCGTTCGAGAACTCCACGGCCGGCACGGTGCGCCAGGTCTTTGACCTCATGATGGAGCACTCGTTCAGGATCGTCCGCACCACCCGCGTCAAGGTCGACCACAACCTGCTCGCCAACCCGGGTTCGGAGCTGGCCGACATTCGTGACATATACAGTCACGAGCAGGCCATAGGCCAGTGCGCCGAGTTCCTCTCCGGCCTGCCCGACGTCCGCGTGCACGTCTGCGAGAACACCGCCGTGGCGGCCGAGCGCGTCGCGGAGTCCGGGCGCCGCGACGTCGCCGCGCTCTCGTCGCTTCCCTGCGCGAGCCTCTACGGCCTCGACGTGCTCTCCTCCTGCGTCCAAGACCGCGACAACAACTACACCCGCTTCGCCTGCATCTCCCGCGACCTCGAGATCTACCCGGGGGCCGACCGCACCTCGCTCATGATCGTGCTGCCGCACGAGCCGGGCTCCCTCTACAAGCTGCTCGCCAAGTTCTACGCGCTCGACATAAACCTGCTCAAGCTCGAGAGTCGCCCGATTCCCGAGCGCGACTTCGAGTTCATGTTCTACTTCGAGCTCGAGTGCCCGGTCGCCGCCCCCGAGTTCTCCTCGCTCATGGCCTCCATAGGAGGTCTCTGCCAGGAGTGCCGCTACCTCGGCAGCTATGCAGAGGTGCTCTAGGTGGGGGCGGGCGAGAAGAACCTCGGCGGCGCCGCGTTCGGCCTCATTGGGCGCAGGCTCGGCCACAGCTGGTCCCCGCTCATTCACGAGTCGCTCGGCTCGGCGCCCTACGCCCTCCTCGAGCTCGAGCCCGAGGAGGTCGAGCCGTTCCTGCGGGGCGGCGCGTGGCGCGGCCTCAACGTGACCATTCCCTACAAGCTCGACGCCGCGCGTCTGGCCGACGTCCGCTCGGACGCCGTCAGCGCCCTCGGCGCCGCGAACACCCTCGTCCGTCGCGTCGACGGGACGATTCTCGCCGAGAACACCGACGTGCTGGGGTTTACGTGGCTGCTGACGCGATTCTGCCGCGAGCGCCTCGGCGGCTCCCCGCGCGAGCTGCTCGAGGGCCGCGAGGCCCTCGTGCTGGGGAGCGGCGGCGCGGCGCGGGCCGTCTCCTACGCGCTTGAGACCTATGCGGGAGCGAGCGCGGTCATGGTCTCTCGCTCCGGCCCCGAGGGCTACGAGGACCTGGAGCGGAGACACCGCGACGCCGCGCTCGTCGTCAACGCCACCCCGGTCGGCATGTACCCCGCCTGCCCGGCCACGCCGCTCGAACAGGGCGTGCTCGCCGCCCTTCCGGGGCTGCTGGGCGTCCTCGACATTGTCTACAACCCGCGGAGAACCGGCCTTGTCCTCGCCGCGGAGCGCCTTGGCCTTCCCGCCGAGAGCGGGCTTGCCATGCTCGTCGCCCAGGCGCTCCACGCCAGCGAGCTCTTCCAGCGGCGCGACCTCGACGACGCCCTCATTGGCGGAATCGAGCGCGACCTTCTCGCCCGCACGGACAACGTCGTACTCATAGGCATGCCCGGCGCGGGAAAGACCAGCTGCGGGCGCGAGCTCGCTCGCCTGCTCCACCGTCCCTTCGTCGACCTCGACGACGCGATCGCCCTCGAGAGCGGGCGCGAGCCCTCCCGCATAATCACCGAGGAGGGCGAGGAGGCGTTCCGCCGGCTCGAGACCGAGGCCGCCAGGCGCTATGGGGGACGCTCCGGCCTGGTCGTCGCCTGCGGCGGCGGCATAGTCACGCGGGCCGAGAACTATGACCTCCTGCACCAGAACGGAACCGTCGTCCTCATAGATCGGCCCCTCGACCAGCTGAGCTCCGACGGCAGGCCCCTCTCCCAGGCACAGGGAATCGAGCGGCTCGCCGCCCAGAGGCGGCCGCTCTACGAGTCGTGGGCGGACGTCACCGTGCGCTGCACGGGCTCGGCCTCGGGCGACGCCGCGGCCGTCAGGGACCTGCTCGGCCTCTGAGGTTCCGCCGCTGCACACAACTCCGTCGCATTTCGTGCCGTCTGCGACACCGCTCGCCGGAATGAGACGCCATTCGAGCAACGCCCCGTATACTTCTTCCGACGCAAGCGAAGACATGGTGAGTGAGGAGACGGGGCTCCTGCTCGCGATTCGACGACGAAGGGGTCGCGACGTGGACAGACAGCAGATAGCGGAGGAGGTTCTCGCCGCAGTGGGCGGAAAGGAGAACGTCACCGCCAACGACATCTGCATGACCCGGCTGAGAATCCTCACCCAGGACCCGAGCCTCGTCGACACCGAGCAGCTCTCGGCCGCCCGCGGCGTGCTCGGCTTTGTCAAGCGCGGCCAGAACGGCGTTGAGGTCGTGTTCGGTCCCGGCAAGGCGGAGGCCGTGCACGAGGCGCTTGCCGCGCTCACGGGCATTGAGGGCAGCGAGGACGCCTTCGCCGGTGCAAGCGCGCCCGTTGCCGCCCCGCTGCACGTTCACATTTCCCAAAACCCACTCCGCGACGCCTCCATAGCGCAGAGCGAGCTCGACCAGGACCCGAGCGAGGGCGAGGAGAGCCCGGTGGACGACCTGGTCAGCCTGCTTGGAGCCATGGAGGGGAACGCACCCGCGCGCGTTCCGGACGAGGCGGAAGACGAGGACGGCCACACCGAGGGAGACGACGAGCACGACGGCACGGAGCGCGTCCTCGTCATAAACGGGCCCAACATAAACATGCTGGGCATACGCGAGCCGGACATATACGGTCGCGAGACGTACCGCACCATGCTCGAGCTCTGCCACGAGGCGGCCGAGGAGGCGGGGTTTGCCGAGTGCACCTGCTTCCAGTCGAACCACGAGGGAGACCTCATTGACGCCATTCAGGACGCCTACGGGAGCTACGCGGGAATCGTGATCAACCCGGGCGCCTACACGCACACCTCAATCGCCCTGCTCGACGCCGCGAAGGCCGTCGGCCTCCCCATGGTCGAGGTGCACATTTCCCAGCTTGAGGAGCGCGAGAAGTTCCGCCAGGTGTCCTACATACGCGCCGCCTGCTTCGAGACCGTCACCGGCCTGGGAATCGAGGGGTACCGCAAGGCCATTCTCGACCTTGCCGCGCACCTTGGGCTGTAGGGGCGACGGCGAGGGGGCGTCTCCCGGGCGCTAGTGCGCGCGACAGCTCCAGACGGAGCCCTCGGTCGCAATGAAGTCGACGGCGACGTCGTGCCCGTCCGTTGGGAGCGGGTTCGACGAGAGCATGGTGATTCTCGCCAGACCGATCTTCTCGCCCGGGTAGAACGCGAGGAAGCGGTCGTAGTAGCCGCCGCCGTAGCCGATCCGGTGACCCGCTCCGTCGAAGACGAGACCCGGGACCAGGCAGACCGAACCCACGAGCTGAGCGGGGTCAGTCAGCGCGGGCGCGTCCGAGGGCGGCTCGAGAATGCCCATCGTCCGCGGCGAGAGCTCGTCGAGCGAGCCGACCTCGTGGAAGCTCATGGCATGCGTCTCGGGGTCGGTGCGCGGCACGGCCACGCGACGGCCCGAGGTGAGCAGGCGCTCGATCAGGGCGTGGGTGCCCACCTCGGCTCCGCGGGAGACGTAGGTGAGCACGAGCGGCGCCTTGACGAAGAGCGGGAACGCCATGAGGGCGCTCGCGATCGAGGAGTCGCTCTCAAAGCGGGCCCGCTCCGGAATGCCGCGACGAAAGCAGAGGTAGTTGCTTCTGAGGGAGCTCTTGTCGGCATCCGTTCCATACGAGCTTGCCACTGCGCCCCCTCCCTCCGGTTCAACGTTCACCCCATTCTAACAGTGTTTGGTCGTTGTCCGTTCGCAACCTGAGCCTCTTTGCCGTACCATGTCATGTCGGTTGAGTCACACGCGCGCGAGCGCGAGGAATGGAGGCGCCATGCCCAACGAGGGTAGCTACGAAGCCGCAAAGCGCAGGAGCGACGAGGTCCACGCCGACCTGCTCGTTCACCCCGAGAACTACACCATGCTCACCGGGGACCGCCCGACGGGGCGCCTCCACCTCGGGCACTACTTCGGCACGCTCGTCGACCGCGTCCGCCTGCAGGACATGGGCGTGCGCACCAACATAATCATTGCGGACTACCAGGTGATCACCGACCGCGACACCACCGATCACATTCGCGACAACGTCTACAACATGGTCGTGGACTACCTCGCCTGCGGTATCGACCCCGAGAAGACCATGATCTTCACGCACTCCGCGGTGCCCGAGCTCAACCAGCTCATGCTGCCGTTCCTCTCCCTCGTGACGGAGGCGGAAATGGAGCGCAACCCCACCGTCAAGGCCGAGCAGGAGGCCTCGGGCCACGCCCTCACGGGGCTTCTGCTCACCTACCCCGTGCACCAGGCCTGCGACATTCTCTTCTGCAAGGGAAACATCGTGCCCGTCGGCCGCGACCAGCTCCCCCACATTGAGATCACCTCCAAGATCGCCCGGCGCTTCAACGAGCGCTACGGCCACGTCTTCCCAGACGTGACGGGCCTTCTCACCTCGACGCCGCTGCTGCCGGGCCTTGACGGGCGGAAGATGTCCAAGTCGTACGGCAACGCCATCTCGATCTCCATGACCGCCGAGGAGACCGCCAAGCTCATAAAGAAGTCCAAGAGCGACTCCGAGCGCATGATCACCTTCGACCCCGAGACGCGCCCCGAGATCTCCGGGCTGCTCACCACCGCCGGAATCTGCACCGGGCGCGACCCGCGCGAGATCGCCGCCGAGATCGGCATGGGCGGCGCGGGCCAGCTCAAGCGCTACGTGACCGAGGCCGTCAACGGCTACTTCGCCCCGATCCGCGAGCGCCGCGAGGAGATCGCCAGGGACATGGGCTACGTGGCTGACGTCCTGCACGAGGGCAACCGCCGTGCCCGTGAGATCGCCGCTGCGACCCTCGACGAGGTCCGCGAGGCTATGGGCATGGTGTACTAGGCGCGACTCGCACCTCGCAAGGAAGAAGGGGGCAAGGTCCGGCGCTCGGACAGCTTCGCGCGCGGAGAGCGCGCGCTGCAGAACTCGCGGCGGACCTTGCCCCCTTCTCTCGATTAGCGTGTCGGGCGCCTCGACCGGGAGGGCCTTACCTGAGCGTCGCGTACATGACGGCCTTAATCGAGTGGAGGCGGTTCTCGGCCTCCTCGAAGACGCGGCTGCGCGCACCCTCAAAGACCTCGTCGGTCACCTCGAGCTCGGCGAGGCCGAACTTCTGGTAGACCTCCTCGCCGATCGTGGTCTTGCGGTCGTGAAAGCTCGGCAGGCAGTGCATGAAGATCGCGTCGGGAGCTGCCTTGGCCATGAGCTCGGCGTTGACCTGGTACGGGGAGAGCAGGCGAATGCGCTCGCCCCAGAGGTCCGCGCTCTCGCCCATGGAGACCCAAATGTCGGTGTAGACGACGCTCGCGCCGCGCACGCCCTCCTCGACGTCGGGCGTGAGCGTGATCGCGGCGCCCGTCTCAGCCGCGACCTCGCGGCACGTCTCGACGAGCGCGCCGTCCGGCATCTGCTCGGCCGGCCCGCACGCGCAGAAGTCAATGCCCAGCTTGGCGCACACGACCATGAGCGAGTTGCCCACGTTGTTGCCCGCGTCGCCCATGAAGGTCACCTTGCGGCCGCGCATGCCGCCCCGGCCAAACTCCTCCTCCATGGTGAGCACGTCGGCGATCATTTGCGTCGGGTGGAACTCCGTGGTGAGGCCGTTCCACACGGGCACGCCCGCATACGCGGCGAGCTCCTCGACGCGCTCCTGGCCAAAGCCGCGGTACTCTATGCCGTCGAACATGCGCCCGAGCACGCGCGCGGTGTCGGCTATGGACTCCTTCTTGCCGATCTGGCTCGCGGAGGGGTCCAGGTAGACCGCGTGCATGCCGAGGTCGGCGGCGCCCACCTCAAAGGCGCAGCGCGTGCGCGTGGAGGTCTTCTCAAAGATCAGCGCGACGTTTCTGCCCTCGAGGTAGCGGTGGGGCTCGCCGGCGCGCTTCTTGGCCTTGAGCTCGGCGGAGAGGTCGAGCAGATAGCGAATCTCCTCGGGCGTGAAGTCGAGGAGCTTGAGGAAGCTGCGGCCGGAGAGGCTGGGTGTCATGGCGTGTCTCCCTTCAGCGGGGTGGGCGGGCGAGCCCGCGATTCCTTGCACAACGATAACGGCCGGGGCGCCGTGGCGGCACCGTGCCTGAGCTATGATGGTACACGGTCACATGCGGCTCCGAGAGGGGCCTGGGCGAAGGGAAATACAATGGCAAAGGCCGCGAGCGAGAAGAACGAGAAGGTCGAGAAGGTCGAGAAGGCCCCCAAGACGGAGAAGGGCGAGAAGGACTCCAAGCGCGACTTCTCCTACACCCAGAACCGCGAGATCAGCTGGCTGCGCTTTGACGACCGCATTCTCGACGAGGCCTACGACCAGACCGTCCCGGTCTTCGAGCGCCTCAAGTTCTGCGAGATTGTCGAGTCCAACCTCGACGAGTGGTTCATGATCCGCGTCGGCGGCCTCTCCGACCTCGCCTCCCTCAAGAACCAGCCCAAGGACAACAAGTCCAACATGACCCCCGACGAGCAGCTCGACGCCATATTCGACGCGCTGCCGTCGCTGGTCGAGCGCCACGAGAGGGGTCTCGCCGAGGTCGAGGCGGCCCTTGCCGAGCGCGGGCTCGCGCGCGTCTCCCCCGCCGACTACACCGAGGCCGACCTCGCCGCCGTCCAGCGCCACTTCGAGCGCCGCCTCGCCCCGATCATATCCCCGCTCATAGTCGACCCGCGCCACCCCTTCCCCAACCTTCGCAACGGGCGCCTGTTCGTCGCCTGCTCGCTCGACGGCACCGACGAGAGCGGCCTGCTCGGAATCATTGAGCTCCCCCGCACCGAGCCGCGTGTGGTCGCGCTGCCCTCCTCCGCGAAGGCGTGGCGCTACACCCTGCTCGAGGACGTGCTCGAGACCCGCCTTGACCAGTGCTTCGGCGACTACGTGCCCAAGCGCTCCGCGGTCATTCGCGTCACGCGCAACGCCGACATTGACCCGGACGGCGAGGGCGTCGAGGAGGAGGAGGACTACCGCCAGCACATGAAGAAGGTCCTCAAGCTCCGCCAGCGCCTTCAGCCCGTGCGCCTCGAGATTCGCGGCAAGCTGGGCAAGAAGCTCGAGGACCTGATTGCGGGCGAGCTCTCGCTCGAGGCGCGCCGCGTCTTCCGCCTGGGCCGCCCGATTGACCTTGGCTACGTCTACGGCCTGGAGTCCCACATTCCCGACCACGAGCACGCCGCCTGCGTCTACCGCAAGTTCGAGCCGCAGATCTCGCCTATGGTCGACCTCTCGCTCCCCATGCGCGGCCAGGTCGAGGACCACGACGTCCTTCTCACCTACCCCTACGAGTCCATGACGCCGCTGCTGCGCCTCGTGCGCGAGGCCTCCGCCGACGACGCCTGCATTTCGATCAAGATCACCCTCTACCGCGTCGCCAAGTCCAGCCACCTCTGCGAGAGCCTGATCAGCGCCGCCGAGGCAGGCAAGGACGTGACCGTCCTCATGGAGCTGCGCGCCCGCTTTGACGAGGCCAACAACATTGCCTGGGCCGAGCGCCTCGAGGACGCGGGCTGCACCGTGATCTACGGCTCCGAGGGCTTCAAGTGCCACTCCAAGATCTGCCAGATCACCTACCACGACCGCGACGGCTTAAGCCGGATCACGTGCCTCGGCACCGGCAACTTCAACGAGAAGACCGCCACCCTCTACTCGGACTTTATGCTGCTCACGGCCGACGAGGGAATCGGCGCTGACGGCAACACCTTCTTCCGCAACCTCTCGCTTGGCAACCTTCGCGGCTCCTACAAGCACCTCGGCGTGGCGCCGGTGGGTCTGAAGCCGCTCGTCATGCGCGGGCTCGACCGTGAGATCGCCCGTGCGCGCGCCGGCGAGGGCGCCGGCGTGTTCCTCAAAATGAACTCGCTCACCGACCGCGACGTCATTGACAAGATCTCCGAGGCCTGCGAGGCGGGCGTGAAGGTGGTCATGATCGTGCGCGGAATCTGCTGCATAAAGGCCGGCGTTCCCGGCAAGACCGACGGCCTCGTGATCCGCCAGATCGCCGGTCGCTTCCTCGAGCACGCCCGCATATACGCCTTCGGCGAGGACATGGACACGATCTACCTCTCGAGCGCGGACATGATGACGAGAAACACGGAGCGTCGCGTCGAGATCGCCTACCCCGTGCGCGACCCCGCGTGCTCCGAGATCGTCCGCCACTTCATTGAGCTCCAGCTCTCGGACAACGTGAAGGCGCGCCAGCTCACCCCCAAGGGAACGTGGGCGCGCATCGAGTCCGAGCCGGACGCTCCGCGCGTCGTCTGCCAGGAGGTCCTGCTGCGCGAGGCCTACGAGCGCGCGAAGGCGGCCGTGAGCGAGCGCGCGGCGGCGCGCAAGACCGAGCGCATCGAGCCCGAGGACGCGGCCGCGCCCGCGCTGGCGTCCGTCGAGACGAGCACCGAGGCGACGAGCTACGTCGAGGTCGGGCCCGCGAACACCGAGGCGCCCTCCCCCACGCCCGAGCGCACCGCCCCCGCTCCGGCCGCCCCGGCTCCGCGGCGCGGGCGCGTCTCTCGCGCCATGTCGCTCTTCGGCCAGGCGTTCGGCACCCTCTTTGGCAGGGGTGACGAGTGAGCGAGGCATGCGAGCTCGACCTGACCTGCGAGCGCATGACCTATGGCCCCGACGCCGTGGCGCACGACGCCGAGGGCAGGACCGTCTTCGTCTCCGGGGCCGTCGCGGGCGACCGGGTCCGTGCCGTCATCGACCGTGAGGAGGAGCGCTGGTCCCACGCGCGCGCATGCGAGCTGCTCGAGGCCTCGCCGGACCGCGTGGCGCCCGCCTGCCCCTACGTGGGCGCCTGCGGAGGCTGCCCGTGGGGCGCGCTCTCCCGTGACGCGCAGGCGCGGGCGAAGCGCGGCTCGGTCGTCGACGCGCTCTCGCGCATTGGGCGCATGGGAGACGAGCGAGCAGAGGTTCTTGTCGCCCCGCTCGTCTGTCCGAGCGAGCCCTGGGGCTACCGCAACAAGGTCGAGCTTGCCGTCTCGAGCGAGGGCGGGAGGACAGCCCTCGGCATGCACGCGGCAGGCGGGACCGGCGTGGTTCGCGTCAAGAGCTGCAGGCTGCTCGACAAGGCGCACACCGGAGCGGTCAAGTCCGTGGCCGGGGCCCTCTCCTACCTTGCCGGTCGGCACCCGATCGAGCTCGAGCGCGTGGGGATTCGCGTCTCCCGTCGCACGGGCGAGGTCGAGGTCGCCCTCTGGGACCGACCCGGGGCGTTCCCCCGCGCCCAGGCCGCCAGGGTGCTCGCCGACGCGCTTCGCCCGACCTCGGTCGTGCGCGTCATGCAGAAGGGCCCCGCCAAGGCGCGCCGCATTGCCGGGGTCGAGTGCCTCTCGGGCTTTGGGTCCTGGAGCGAGCTCGTCGGCCGGGAGCGCATGCGCGTGTCGGCGCCCTCGTTCTTCCAGGTCAACACCCTGGGTGCCGAGAAGCTCGTCGAGCTCGTCATGGAGGCGCTCTCCCCCGCCGAGGACGAGGAAGCCATGGACCTCTACTGCGGGGCGGGAACCTTCACGCTCCCGCTCGCGCGCCGCGCAGGCTTTGTCTCCGCAGTCGAGTCCTATGGCCCCGCGGTGCGCGACCTGCGCCGGAATCTCGAGGAGGCGGGCGTCGACAACGTCGACCCCATTGGCGGCGACGCCGGGCGCGAGTTCCCGGACACCGACGCCGACGTCATAGTCGTCGACCCGCCGCGCGCCGGGCTTGCCGCCGACGTGGTGAGCCGCCTCTCCGCCCAGCCCGCGCGCGCGATCGCCTACGTGAGCTGCGACCCTGCGACCCTCGCGCGCGATCTCGCGCGCTTCGAGGAGGCGGGCGCGTTCTCGCCGGTCCGCGTCACGCCGGTCGACCTCTTCCCGCAGACCTACCACGTGGAGACCGTGACCCTTCTCGAGCGCCGCCCGTCCTCCGCCTGACGGCGTTCTAAGAAATGGCGCTCTTGTCCCGTGACGTTCTAGGAATCGCCGCCCTTGTCGGCAAGTAAGGACTTCACTCGGGACAAGGGCGGCATATTCTAGACGTCACAAGGGCAAGGTCCCCGATTCCTAGAAGCCGCGGCAACAAGAGCGTCGATTCTTAAAAGGCACGCGAACAAGAACGGCGATTCCTAGAACGTTGGACGACAAGGGCAGCGATTCCTGGACGCCGCAGCAGCGCCCGCAGGCTAATTCCCAGCGCTCACTAGGAATAAACGGCAGCTCACAACCGTTGACCGGTTATTTCGGCTCACCGCGGAAGACGGTTGCGCGACCGCGCGGAAACGTGTAAAAAAGTGAGGAACCTGGGCAGGGGGCCCAGGCAAGAGAGAGGAATCCACCATGAAGGCTACTGTTAACGAGGAGTGCATCGGCTGCGGTCTGTGCGAGGGCACCTGCCCGGACGTCTTCTCCATTTCCGACGACGGCGTCGCCGTCGCCATCGAGGAGGACGTTCCCGAGGACGCCGAGGATGCCGCCCAGGAGGCTGCTGACAACTGCCCCGTCTCCGCCATCGTCGTCGAGTAACTCGACACACGTCACTCAGACGTCCTGCGGGGGCCGCGCGTCGGTCCCCGCTTTTCGTATGGAGGTACCTCGTGATTCTTGCCTCTCAATCCCCTCGTCGCCGCGAGCTGCTCCAAGACGCCGGCTTTGACCTCGAAATCGTCCCCGCCGACATAGACGAGACGCGCCTTCCGGGCGAGAAGCCCATTGAGCTCGTGCTGCGCCTGGCCACCGAGAAGGCGGAGTCGGTTCGCTCTGGGTTGTCGCACGTCCCCGCTGACGGGCTTCTGGTCGCGGCCGACACGATCGTGTGGATTGACGACGAGGCCCTCGGCAAGCCGACGGACGCCCAGGACGCCGCTCGCATGCTGCGCGAGCTCTCGGGCCGCACGCACAGCGTCTCGACCGGCGTATGCGCCATGAGGCTGGACGGGGAGGCAAACCTCGCGGCGCGCACCGCGTTCGTCGAGACCACCGAGGTGACGTTCTGGGACCTGAGCGACGCCGCAATTGCGGCGTATGTCGCGTGCGGCGAGCCGCTCGACAAGGCCGGGGCCTACGGCATACAGGGGGCCGGCCGCCTGCTCGTGCGCGGCATTCGCGGAGACTACTCAAATGTCGTCGGCCTTCCCATAGCCCGGCTCGTCCGCGAGCTCGCGCCGCTTGCCGCCGGCGACGACCTCGTCGCAAACGCAATCAGAATCGGAGGCGCACATGCCTAGTGCCAGCAGAATCGAGAGCGTGACCCAGATTCCGGGAATCTTCGCCGCGCACGCGACCAACGCCGCGGCGGGGACCGGCTGCACCGTCATAGTCTGCCCCAACGGCGCCACGGGCGGCGTCGACGTGCGAGGCGGCGCCCCCGCGACGCGCGAGACCGACCTGCTGCGTCCCGAGGAGACCGTCGAGGAGCTCCACGCCGTCGTGCTCTCCGGAGGAAGCGCGTTCGGCCTCGCCGCCTCGTGCGGCGTCGCCGAGGAGCTCGAGAGGCGCGGCTACGGCCTCGGCGTGGGCGTCGTGCGCGTACCCATCGTCTCCGGCGCCTGCCTCTTCGACCTCGCCTGCGGCGACGCGCACGTGCGCCCGACCGCCGAGGACGGTCGCGTCGCCTGCGCGGCGGACGATCCACAGAATCGAGGTGTCGCTGTAGTCCTTCGTGTGCACCTCGGCCTCGGCGCTAAAGACCGGCTCGGTGCGGCGGATGCGCTCGAGCTGCTGCAGGGCGTCGAAGATGCGCTGCTGGACGGTGCCCTTACTTGCGATGTTCTCGGCCAGGCTCCAGTCGAAGGTGCCGCGGTGGATATAGCGGGAGTCCTCGACCTTCTCGGGGTCCTCCTTATAGGTGTAGTCGTTCACCTGCCCGACCTCGTCGCCGCTGTAGATGATGGGCAGTCCCGACTGCGTGAACATGTAGG
>CASEQJ010000026.1 GCA_949290055.1 uncultured Olsenella sp.
GCGGACGAGCTTGAGGTTCTTGACCGTCACGCGCTCGTCGCCCATGTGGCCGTACATGTGCAGGCCCTTGCGGACGCGCGCGGGGTAGGCGCACTGGCCGATGGAGCCCGGGCGGCGCTGGTTGCGGGAGCCGTGGGTCATGGGGCCACGGGAGAAGTTCCAGCGCTTGATCGTGCCCTGGAAGCCCTTGCCCTTGGAGGTGCCGATGACGTCAACGGACTTGACGTCGGCGAAGTCGGCGACGGTGACCACGTCACCGGTCTTGTGCTCCTCGCCGTTCTCGACGCGGACCTCGCGCAGGTAGCGCATGGGCTCGACGCCGGCGGCCTTGAAGTGACCGGCCATGGGCTTGTTGACGTGCTTGGCGGAGATGTCTCCGAAGCCGATCTGAACGGCATCGTAGCCGTCGGTCGCCTTCGTCTTGACCTGCGAGACAGTGCAGGGGCCAGCCTGGATGACGGTGACGGGCACGACGTTGTCGTCCTCGTCCCAGATCTGCGTCATCCCAAGCTTGCGGCCAAGGATCGTGCTGACCATGCTCTTTCCTAACCCTCGGTGGTCATGGGCTTTTCCGGGCGCCCCTTGCGCCCGTCCCCAGCGGACCACGTCCTGTATCTGCTGCTTTTTGGGGTCGAGACATAGCTCTCCCCTTCTGAGCAGCCTGTCTAGTCTACACGCGCTTATCGGTCGACACAATGTCTCCACACATTTTTTTAGGCCCACTGAGCTGCGGCGGCGCATTCCGCGCCCCCGGGCGTATCCATGGCTCCGGCGACCACGCTTCCGCAGCGTTCTTGTCCCCCTGTTTTTTGGCCCTCGCTGCCATTTTCCCGGCACGTCCCCCTGAAAAAAGAGGGACATGCCGCGCCGCCACAAGGGCGCGGACGAGAAGAACCCTGCTATAGAGCCTGGTTCACGATCCTCTCGCAGGCGAAGGTGCGCGCCTCGGGGTCGTAGTCGAAGACGAGCACGCAGCAGTTCCCGAGGTGCACGTCCTGCGGGCAGTGCGCGAGGTGCTCCCACGCGAGCTTGAACTGCAGCGTCGCCGAGCCGTGGCTCACCGCGAGCGCGCACTCGACCCCGGGCGCCTCCATAATGCCCGTGATGGCCGCGACCACGCGCTCACGCAGCGCGGCGCTCCCCTCCCCGCCGAAGCGCACGAGCCTCTCGCCAGGGTCCCAGAGGTCAGCGGGCACGTCCGCGGTGGGTCCGCTCTCAAAGGTGCCGTAGCTGCGCTCCATGAGGCCGTCCAGGAGCTCCGCGGGTGGGAGGTCCTTCTCGCCTGCCGCGCGCAGCTCCTCGCGCACCACCTCGAGCGTCGACGCCGCGCGACCGAGCGGAGAGGAGCACATGCGGTCAAAGCGGACGCCCTGCCCCGCGAGCCAGCGTCCGGCCGCGCGCGCCTGCTCCACGCCGAGTGGCGTGAGCGGAGAGTCGCAGCGACCCTGTACGCGGTGCTGCAGGTTAAACTCGGTCTGACCGTGGCGCAGCACGTAGAGCGTGGGCATTAGAGCGTCTCCGTTATGGCGGCGAGAAGGTCGGCGTACTCGGTAAACGCCAGAAGGTCGGGGTTGTCCGCCTGGATCTGCGGCGTGCTGCGGAAGAGAAAGCCCGCCTTGCTCGCACGGATCATGGCGAGGTCGTTGAAGGAGTCGCCGGCGGCGACAGTGTCAAAGCCGCAGCTCTGGAGCGCACGCACGGTAGTGAGCTTGGAGTTCTCGCAGCGCATGCGGTGAGCGAGGATCTCGCCCGTGGACGCCACCTCGAGCGAGTTGCACAGCAGCGTGGGCCAGCCGAGCTTGGCCATGAGCGGGCGCGCGAACTCCTCGAACGTGTCGGAGAGAATCACGACCTGCGTGCGCTCGCGCAGCGCGTCCAGAAAGTCGCGCGCGCCGGGCAGCGGATCAATGCGCGAAATGACGTCCTGGATCTGGGGCAGCCCCAGCCCATGCTCGCGCAGCGTGGCCAGGCGGAAGGCCATGAGCTTGTCGTAGTCGGGCTCGTCGCGCGTGGTGCGGGAGAGCTCGGGAATGCCGGACTCCTCGGAGAACGCGATCCAGATCTCGGGTACGAGCACGCCCTCGAGGTCGAGGCAGACGATGTTCATGTAACGTCCCTTCCGTCGGCGCCTCACTTCTCGCCCATCATATCCAGAAATGGTTTCAGCTTGGCAACACAATCGCGCACAAGGCGCCCCCTCGACGGCCATGCGCAAAGGTTGGGTACTTTTTTGAAGACACTCCACGTAGCAAATGGATACCACAAGTCATATACCTGCGCATTTGTTACGACAGACGTCTCCGCTACTTCGCATGAGGGCTAAAAATGACCCAACCTTTTTCTGACGGCAGGCTCGGCCGGGTAAAAGACGAGCAAAGCAGCGTTGCCACCTGCAAGCCACCCCGTGAAGGGAGTCCCCATGCCCTGCTACGAGCTCTTCATAATGCCAACCTGCCCCTATTGCCGTAAGGTTCAGCTCTACATGCGTCAGCACGACATCGAGCTGCCGCTGCGCGACATCACCTCCGAGCCCGGCGCGCGCGACGAGCTCATTCGTGTGGGTGGCAAGGCCCAGGTCCCGTGCCTGTTTATCGACGGCGCACCCCTGTACGAGTCCGACGACATCATTGCCTACCTCTCCAAGGCTTTCGAGGACTAGCAGCTCAGCGCGTCTGTACACCACATTTGACAGACGGACGACGCGGTGCCGGGCACACTCTTGCCAACGAGAGGAGGCGCCATGGACGTAGGTTCGAGCATCCGGGAGCTCCGGCAGACCCGCGGCCTCACGCAGGAGGGGCTCGCCGCGGCGCTCTACGTGAGCCGACAGACGATCTCCCATTGGGAGTCCGGTCGCACGACGCCGGACGCTCAGTCGCTTCTGCTCATGAGCGCGCTCTTTGCCGTCACGGTCGACGAGCTGGTCAAAGGCGGCGTCGAGGCAATTTCTGTGGTGGAGGCCCAGGAACGGAGAAGGGCGCGCCTGAGCTATGCGACAGCCGCGGGAATCGGGCTCGTCGGCGCGGCGGTCGTGGCGCCGGCGCTCGTGGCGGGGCTCGGGGCTCTTGGCGGGGCGCTCTCGCTCGCGCCGGTGGCCACCGCGCTCGCCGTCGCGGGCGTCTCGCGGTCGCGGGCGAGCGAGGGAGCCTCGCTGCACGTGCTGCGCGAGGCGCTCGAAAGCAACGTCGAGCTGCTCCTTCACGCAGAGGGCGACATGCACGACCTTGCGGTCACGGTCCTGGACGAGAAGAACGAGCGACCCTACCTCGTTCGCCACGTCGCGAGCGTGCCGCGCGGAGAGCGCTGGGGGATCGAGGACGCCGCCGGTCGCAGAGTGGCCCGCGTGGCATATCGCGTCATTATGACGGCCGCGCCGCTCCCCTCTATCGAGGCGCAAATCGACGGCGTCGGCACCGTCACGGCTCGCAAGAACCTGCGCATGCGCGCGGGCGTGGCACAGGTGTGGGAGCTCGAGGGCTGCGACGTCGGCGTGGCCGGCGACTGGCTGGGTGAGAAGGTCGAGCTCACGCAGGCCGGCCGGGCCATTGCGTCCGTCGAGTTCGAGGGGGCGGACGCGCGCCTGCGCGTCCCCCACGGCCGCCACGTCCTTCTCGCCCTCACCCTGGCGTTCCTTTTGCTGCTCGTCCGCGTCGAGGAGCGCCGACACTCATGGGCGCGGACGGGAGTGCCGGCTTAGTTGACAGCTTATCAACAGGAGTGTCGGCGCTATCTTGGGCTATGCGCGGGAGTGCCGGCTGGCACGCCTCCGGAAGCCGACACTCATGAGTGCGAGACAGGAGTGCCGGCAAGAAGTATCCCCTGGTATTGCGCTGACCAAGGCCGAGACGCAAGGAGCCCCCGGAATTCCTAAGCAAGAGTTCTGAGCGCGAAGCACGAACACTCTTGCGTGGAATTCCGGGGGCTCCCCTACGCGTTAGGGCTTACGGCCCCTAGAGCTTGATCTCAATGTCCACGCCGGCGGGCAGGTCGAGACCCATGAGCGAGTCGACCGTGGCGGCAGCCGGGTCGAGAATGTCAATGAGACGCTTGTGGGTGCGCATCTCAAACTGCTCGCGAGAGTCCTTGTCCTTGTGCGGCGAGCGAATGACCGTGTAGAGGTTGCGCTCGGTGGGCAGGGGGATGGGGCCGGACACGCGGGCACCGGTCTTCTGAGCGGTGTCGACGATGAGCTTCGCGGACTGGTCAACGACCTCGTGGTCGTAGCCCTTGAGGCGAATCCTGATCTTCTGGCTTGACACTTTGTACCTCCAAATGAGCTAGGGCTCGTGGTCGTTGACTTAGGAAGCGTTTCCGCCGTTCTTGGCGACGATCTCGTCGCGAATGTTCTTCGGGACGGGCTCGTAGGAGTCGAACTGCATGGTGTAGCTCGCACGGCCCTGGGTCTGGGAGCGGAGGTCGGTGGCGTACCCGAACATCTCGCCCAGCGGCACCTTGGCGCGAATCACCTTGGTGTCGCGACGGTCCTCCATGCCCTCGATCTTGCCGCGGCGGGAGGAGAGGTTGCCCATGACGTCGCCCATGTACTGCTCGGGAGTCTCGACCTCGACGGCCTCGATCGGCTCGAGCAGCACGGGGTCGGACTTCTTGAGGGCGTCCTTGATCGCCATGGAGCCGGCGATCTTGAAGGCGGCCTCTGAGGAGTCGACCTCGTGGTAGGAGCCGTCTATGAGCTTGACCTTGATGTCGACGACCGGGTAGCCGGCAATGACGCCGCTCTCGAGCGCCTCCTGGATGCCCTTGTCGATCGAGGGGATGTACTCCTTCGGGATGACGCCACCGACGATGGCGTTCTCGAACTCGTAGCCCTTGCCCTCCTCGTTGGGCTCCATGTCAATGATCGCGTGACCGTACTGGCCGCGACCGCCGGACTGGCGGACGAACTTGCCCTCGGCGTGCGCGACGGCCTTGCCAGCGGTCTCGCGGTAGGCGACCTGCGGCTTGCCGACGTTGGCGTCGACCTTGAACTCGCGGCGCAGACGGTCGACGATAATCTCGAGGTGCAGCTCGCCCATGCCGGAAATAATGGTCTGGCCGGTCTCGTGGTCGGTGTGGACCTGGAAGGTCGGGTCCTCCTCGGCGAGCTTGGCCAGGCCCACGGACATCTTGTCCTGCTCGGCCTTGGTCTTGGGCTCCACGGCGACGGAGATGACCGGGGTCGCGAACTCGATGGACTCGAGAATGACCGGGTGCTTCTCGTCGCAGAGGGTCTCACCGGTGGTGGTGTTCTTCAGGCCGACGCAGGCGACGATGTCGCCGGCGGAGCACTCGTCACGGTCGACGCGCTCGTTGGCGTTCATCTCAAGAATGCGACCGAGACGCTCGCGGTTGTCCTTGACCGAGTTGTAGACGTAGGAGCCCGCCTCCGCCTGACCGGAGTACACGCGAATGTAGGTGAGCTTGCCGACGTAGGGGTCGGTCATGATCTTGAAGGCGAGGGCCGCGAAGGGCTCCTTCGGGTCGGCGTGGCGGACCTCGGGCTCACCCTTGAGGTTGGTGCCGTCGATCTCGGCGACGTCGAGCGGGCTCGGCAGGTAGTCCACGACAGCGTCGAGGAGCTCCTGAATGCCCTTGTTCTTGTAGGCGGAGCCCACGAAGACGAGGTTGAGCTCGCCGTCAATGACGCCCTTGCGCAGGGCAGCCTTGAGGACGTCGACGTCGATCTCGGCCTCCTCGAGGACGGCCTCCATGATCTCGTCGGAGAAGTTGGAGGCGGCGTCGAGCAGCTCCTCGCGCTTCTCCTGGGCAAGGTCCATGAACTCGTCGGGAATGGCGTCCATGGGCTCCGGGTAGATCATGCCCTTGGCGTCCTCCTTGAAGTCCCAGGCGGTCATGGTGACCAGGTCCACGAGACCCCAGAAGTTGGACTCGGCGCCCATCGGGATCTGGGCCGCCACGGCGTTGGCGTGCAGGCGGTCCTTCATGGTCTCGATCGCGTGGAAGAAGTCGGCGCCCACGCGGTCGTACTTGTTAATGAAGGCGATGCGGGGGACGCCGTAGGTCGTGGCCTGACGCCAGACGGTCTCGGACTGCGGCTGGACGCCGGCGACGGCGTCGAAGACCGCGACCGCGCCGTCGAGAACGCGCAGGCAGCGCTCGACCTCGGACGTGAAGTCGACGTGACCCGGGGTGTCAATGATCTGAATGACGTGGTCCTTCCAGAAGCACGTGGTGGCCGCGGAGGTAATGGTCACGCCGCGCTCCTGCTCCTGAACCATCCAGTCCATGGTGGCGGCGCCGTCGTGGACCTCGCCGATCTTGTGGGTCTTGCCCGTGTAGTAGAGGATGCGCTCCGTCGTGGTGGTCTTGCCGGCGTCAATGTGGGCCATGATGCCGATGTTGCGGAGGTCCTCGAGCTTGTACTTAACCTTTGCCATGTGGCTTCTCCTCGGTCTCGCGGACTAGAAGCGGTAGTGAGAGAAGGCGCGGTTGGCCTCGGCCATCTTAAAGAGGTCCTCGCGCTTCTTGATGGAGGCGCCGACGCCGTTGGAGGCGTCGAGGATCTCGTTGGCGAGGCGCTCGGCCATGGTCTTCTCCTTGCGGGCGCGCGAGAAGTTGACCATCCAACGAATGGCGAGGGTGGTGGCGCGACGGGAGTTGACCTCCATCGGCACCTGGTAGGTGGCGCCGCCCACGCGCTTGGGCTTGACCTCGAGGGTCGGGCGGACGTTGTCCATGGCCTTCTTGAAGACGGTGAGGGCGTCCTCGCCGCTCTTCTCGGCCACGATGTCAAAGGCACCGTAGACGATGCGCTCGGCGGTGGACTTCTTGCCGTCGAGAAGGACCTTGTTAATGAGCTGGGTCACGAGACGGTTGTTGTACACGGCGTCCGGCTGGACCTCGCGACGGTGGTTCTTGGCTGCTGCACGACGCGGCATGGTGTATCTCCTTCAGTGAGTGCGATCAGGTATGCGGCGGAACTACTTGGGGCGCTTGGTGCCGTAGCGAGAACGGGCCTTCTGGCGGTTCTGGACGGCAGCGCAGTCGTAGGCGCCACGAATGATCTTGTAGCGGACACCGGGGAGGTCGCGCACGCGGCCGCCGCGGATCAGGACGATCGAGTGCTCCTGGAGGTTGTGGCCCTCGCCGGGAATGTAGGCGGTGACCTCGATGCCGTTCACGAGGCGCACACGGGCGACCTTACGAAGGGCGGAGTTCGGCTTCTTGGGGGTGGTGGTGAAGACGCGGGTGCAGACGCCACGCTTCTGGGGGTTGTGCTGCAGGGCGGCGTTCTTGGACTTGGCCTTGACGCTCATGCGGCCCTTGCGGACCAGCTGGTTGATAGTAGGCAAAGCTCTCTCCTTCTGTACTATCGACGACGTGCTCATTTACTCGTATTCAAGGGCCGAGCAGCACCTCTGCCCCGGATTGACGCAACGGTGAAGATTACGCGCATGCACGGCAGTTGTCAAAACGCCACGGAGCCGGGCGTATCCATTCTCCACAGGGCGTTCACGCGCGGGCGGCACGGATTCGCCGAGACGGAGCGTTTGCAGAAAAAAGGCGGTCTGGAGGGGTCGATTTTCTGCAGACGCTCCGTCTCGACGGTTGGACGGGCGGCACCGGGGCGAGAAGGACGTCGGGTCGCGGGCACTATGCCCAGGAGAGGCCGACGGCGCCGATCCCGAGGTGCTTTGTGAGCACGGGACCGCCGTCCTTGACGCGCAGGTGGGCCTCCGGGAAGCGCTCGCGCGCGGCGAGAAGGACCTCGCGCGCCTCGACGCCGCGCGGGCCGAAGTGCGAGACCAGAAGCTCGGTCGTGCCCGCCGGAACCTGCTCGGCCATTGCGGCCGCCATGCCGCGGGCGCCGCGGCCGTCGGCGAGCTTGACGATACCGCCCTCGCCGAGCGCCATGACCGGGTAGCGGTTGAGCTTGGTCGCCACCGCGCGGCGAATCGCGCCGAGCCGGCCGCTGCGGGAGAGCGCCGCCATGTCGGGCACGGAGAAGACGATGCGCGTGGTGTCACGCAGCGTCGCGAGCTCCTCCACGATCTTCTCGACGGGGCTCCCCGCGTTCGCGAGCACGCGGGCCCGGCGGACGAGAAACTCGAGCGCGCCGGCGGTCTCCCACGAGTCAAAGACGGTCACGTGCGCGTCGCCCACGGCCTCCGCCGCCTGCTCGGCGCTGCGGAACGTGCCGGAGAGGCGCGAGGAGATCGTGACGCAGAGCACGTCGTCGCCCGCGTCGAGGTGACGGCGGAACGCGCGCTCGAAGGCGGACGGGCGCACGGCCTCGGTGGTGACCAGGCCGGACCCGACGAGGGCGGCCGCGTAGTCGCCGTTCTCGCCGACAAAGCCCTCGGCGTGGCGGATCCCGGCGGCGGCGTATCCCATGGGCAGCACGTCAACGCCGAGCTCGGCGGCCTCGTTGCGCGTGAGGCCGCAGGTGGAGTCGGTGACTAGAGCGAGCATGTGCGGTCGCCTCCCATCGCGCGGAACTTGTCGTAGCGCCGCGCCACGAGCTCGTTGGCGGATAGCGGGGTCAGCTCGTCGAGCGCGAGCTCGACCTCGCGGACGAGGTCGTGGGCCAGCTCGGTATGCGTGAGGCCGAAATCGGCCACCACGCCGTCGACGAGACCCAGCCTGGACAGGTCCCCGGCCGTGATGTGCAGGGCCGCAGCCGCCTCGTCGGCGCGCTTGGTGTCCTTCCAGAGAATCGAGGCACAGCCCTCGGGGCTCACGACGGAGTACGCGGCGCTTCCGAGCATGTAGACGCGGTCGGCCACGGCGAGTCCCAGCGCGCCGCCCGAGCCGCCCTCGCCCACCACGACGCTCACGATCGGCGTCTTGAGGCCGCTCATGGTCACGAGGTTGGTGGCGATCGCCTCGCCCTGGCCGCGCTCCTCGGCCCCGATGCCGCAGTAGGCGCCGGAGGTGTCGACGAGGCAGACCACGGGACGGCCGAACTTCTCGGCCTGGCGCATGAGGCGCAGGGCCTTGCGGTAGCCCTCGGGGTGCGCCATGCCAAAGTTGCGGCGCACGCGCTCCTTGGTGGTGGTGCCGCGCTCGATGGCGATCACGGTCATGACGCGCTCGCCCTTCCAGGCGATACCCGCCACGACGGCGGCGTCGTCGGCAAAGAGGCGGTCGCCGTGGAGCTCCACGAAGCCGTCCCAGCCGCGCTCGACCAGCTCGAGAGCGGTGGCCCGATCCGTGGAGCGCGTGAGCTTGACGATGTCGTAGGCGCTCTCGGGCTCGGGCGCCCGCTTGGGGCGCGCGCCGCGACCGCGCCGGGGCTCCTCGTGCGCGAGCACGTGGGGGGCACCCGAGGCCGGAACCTCGCCCTTGTGCAGGGCAAGCAGCTCGGCGATGGTGGCCGCCATGTCCTTGCGCTCAACGATGAGGTCGCAGAACCCGTGCTCGAGCAGGAACTCGGAGCGCTGGAAGCCGGCGGGAAGCTTCTTGTGCGTGGTCTGCTCCACCACGCGCGGGCCGGCAAAGCCGACGAGCGCACCCGGCTCGGCGAGGATGACGTCACCCTCCATGGCAAAGCTCGCCGTGACGCCGCCGGTGGTGGGGTCGGTGAGCACGGTCAGGTAGAGCAGCCCCGCCTCGGAGTGCCGGCGCACCGCGGCGGAGACCTTGGCCATTTGCATGAGCGACGTGGTGCCCTCCTGCATGCGAGCGCCACCGGAGACGGTGAAGCCCACGACAGGGAGACCCAGCTCGGTGGCGCGCTCGAAGGCACGCGTGATCTTCTCGCCCACCACGGAGCCCATCGAGCCCATCATGAACTCCGCGTTCATGAAGAACAGGGCACAGTCGTGGCCGCCCACCCTGCCGCGACCGCAGACCACCGCGTCGTTCTCGTGGCTCTTCTCGCGCGCAGCCTCGAGCTTCTCCACGTAGCCGGGGAACTCCAGGAAGTCCGTGGCGGCGAGCTCGCGGTCCCATTCCTCGAAGGTCCCGGCGTCCACCGTCATACGCATGCGCTTGCGCCCGGAGACGCGCAGGTGACGACCGCAGCGCGGGCACACGTCGAGGTTCTCGGCAAACTTGGACTGGTCGATCACCCTACGGCACCCGGGGCACTTGACCAGGATGTGGCGCTCGGGGAGCTCCGCGGCGACCTCGGTCACCGGGCTCTCGAGCGTGTTGACGCTCTTCTCGCGCTTACTCATAGAGGTGCTCCATCAGGTTGGTGTGGTAGTTGCCGGAGACGAACTCGGGGTTGGAGAGAATGTCCAGGTGCAGCTCGCTGTTCTCGGACACGCCCTCCACGACCAGCTCGCCCAGGGCGGAGCGCATCTTGCGAATGGCCTCCTCGCGCGTGGACGAGCAGACAATCAGCTTGCCGAGCAGCGAGTCGTAGTAGGGCGGCACGACGGCGCCCACGTACAGTGCGGAGTCAAAGCGCACCTGCGGTCCGCCGGGGACGTGGAGCATGGTGACCTCGCCGCACGACGGCAGGAAGTCCGGGGTCTCGGCGTTGATGCGGCACTCTATGGCATGACCGCGCGCGTCTATGTTGCCGGACGAGAAGGGCAGCTCGGCGCCGGCGGCCACGCGCAGCTGCCACTTGACGAGGTCCACGCCGCTCACGAACTCCGTGACCGGGTGCTCCACCTGCAGGCGCGTGTTCATTTCCATGAAGTAGAAGTTGCCGTCGTCGGCGAAGAGGAACTCAATCGTGCCCACGCCCACGTAGCCCACGGCGCGCGTGAGGTCGCGGGCGGCCTTGTGCATGCGCTCGCGGACGCCCGGGTGCGCGTCCAGACACGGCGCCGGGCTTTCCTCCACGAGCTTCTGGTTGCGGCGCTGGACGGAGCACTCGCGCTCGCCAAGGGAGACCACGTTGCCGTGGGCGTCGGCGAGGACCTGCACCTCAACGTGATGCGCGGGCGAGACGAACTTCTCCATGTAGCACTCGCCGTCGCCGAAGGCGGCCTCGGCCTCGGCATGGGCCTCGGTGAAGGCCTTGCCGGCGTCGGCGGGGTCCTCGACCTTGCGAATGCCGCGGCCGCCGCCGCCCGAGCGGGCCTTGATCAGCACGGGGCAGCCGATCCGGGCAGCCTCGCGCTCGGCCTCCTCGGCACTCGCGAGCAGGTCGCAGCCCGGGACAATGGGCACGCCGGCCTCGCGGGCGGTGCGACGCGCGTTGTCCTTGTCGCCCATGCGGTCAATGACGTCGGGGTCCGGGCCAATGAAGACGAGGCCGCACTCCTGGCACTCGCGGGCAAAGTGCGAGTTCTCCGAGAAGAACCCGTAGCCCGGGTGGATCGCCTTGGCGCCGGACTGCAGCGCCACCGTGATTATGGCGTCCTCGTTGAGGTAGGAGTCCGCGGGGCGCGGGCCGCCTATGCAGTAGGCCTCGTCAGCGAGGGCCACGTGCAGCGCCTCGGCGTCGGCCGTGGAGTAGATCGCCACGGTCTTGACGCCCATCTCCTTGCAGGCGCGGATCACGCGGACGGCAATCTCGCCGCGGTTCGCAATGAGGATCTTGTCGAACATCGTCGCCTCCCGGTGTTACATGAGCGCGAAGGACATCTCCGCCTGGCAGCAGAGCTCGCCGTTCACGCGCGCCTCACCCGTGGCAAAGCGGAAGGGCCCGCGGCTGCGCGTGATCTTGCAGGTGAGCTCGACGGTGTCGCCGGGACGCACGGGGTGCTTGAAGCGCACCTTGTCGAGGCTCGTGTACATGGGCGTTGCGCCCTTGGCGGCCAGGTCGTCGGCGAGCAGCACGCAGCAGTTCTGCGCCAGCATCTCGCACTGAATCACGCCCGGGACAATGGGGTTGCCCGGGAAGTGGCCCTGGACAAAGAACTCGTCCCCGGTGATGGTGATCTTGCCGTGGGCCTCGCCGTCGACGACCTCAGCCTCGTCGAGCAGAAGCATGGGCTCTCGGTGCGGCAGCAGGCTCTTGAGCTCTTCCTTGTTCATGCGCGTTCAGCTCCCATTCCCCGCAAACTTGCCAAAAAGGGGTCAGACCCCTTTTAGGCACCTAGTAGATCTTCATGAGGCAGCAGCCGTACTCGACGAGGTCGCCGTCCTTCACGCAAATGTCCACGACCTCGCCGTCGGCCTCGGCGGTGACCTCGTTCATGACCTTCATGGCCTCGATCACGCAGAGGGTCTCGCCCTTCTTGACCTTGGAGCCCACGTGCACGAAGGGCTCGGCGCCGGGCGCGGGGGCCGCGTAGAAGACGCCGACCATGGGCGCGCGCACCGCGGTGGTGTGGGCCATGTCGAGGGTCTCGTCGGCCGGGGCGGGCGCCTCGGGCGCGGGCTCGGCGGGAGCCGGGGCGGCCGCCGGAGCCGGAGCGGGAGCAGCGGGCGAGAAGGACGGTGCGACCGGCGCGGGCACGGGCGCCGCGGGCGTCGCGACACCGTACTCGAGCTCAACGGCCGAGCCGTCGCTCTCCTCGACGCGGACGCGCGCGAGGCCGTGGGTGGCCATTATGTCGGCAATCTGAGAGATCTTCTCGGAGTCCATGCTTACTTCCTTCCCGCGGCGCGCAACGCAAGCGCGGCGTTGTGGCCGCCAAAGCCGAGGTTGGTGGAGAGGGCCCAGGCGAGCTCGCACTCCCTGGCCCCGTTGGGCGTGTAGTCCAAATCGCACGCCGGGTCGGGCGTGTGGTAGTTGATCGTGGGCGGCACGACGCCGTTCTCGAGCGCGAGCGCGCAGGCCATGACCTCGACAGCGCCGGTCGCACCGATCATGTGGCCGGTCATGGACTTGGTCGAGGAGACGTGCGCGGCGCGCGCGTTCTTCTCGCCCAGCGCCTGCTTGAAGCCGAGCGTCTCGGAGGCGTCGTTGAGCTTGGTGGAGGTGCCGTGGGCGTTTATGTAGAGGCCCTCCTCGGGCTTCACGCCGCCCTCCTCCACGGCCTGGCGGATCGCGCGGGTTATGCCGGCGGCCTCGGGGTCGGGGGAGGTTATGTGGTGGGCGTCGTCGGTGTTGCCGTAGCCCACGACCTCGGCGTAAATGTGGGCGCCACGCGCGACGGCGTGCTCCCACTGCTCGAGGACGAGCACGCAGGCGCCCTCGCCCATGACAAAGCCGTCGCGCTCGGCGTCGAAGGGGCGGCAGGCGCTGGCGGGGTCGGGGTTGGTGGTGAGGGCGCGGCAGCTGGTGAAGCCGGCAATGGACTCGGGCATGATGGCAGCCTCGGCGCCGCCGGCGAGAATCGCGTCGGCGTAGCCGTGCTTGATCGCGCGGAAGGCCTCGCCCACGGCGTGGGCGGAGGTGGCGCAGGCAGTCACGACGGGCAGGGTGGGACCGAGGGCCTTGTGGCGAATGGCAATGTTGCCCGAGGCCATGTTCGCGATCATCATGGTGATCATGAACGGGGAGGCGCGACGCGGGCCGCGCTCGGCGATCGTGTGGACGTTGTCGGCGAAGGCGTTTATGCCGCCGACGCCCGAGCCCACGTAGACGCCCAGACGCTCGCGGTCGATGGCGTCCTCGGCGTCAAGGCCGGCGTCGGCCATGGCCTCGTCGGAGGCGACGAGGGCGTACTGCGAGTAGAGATCCAGGTGCGCAGCCTCCTGCTTGCCGAGAAGCGCCGCGCCGTCGAAGCCCTTGACCTCGGCCGCGACCTTGACCTTGAAGGCCTCGGTGTCGAAGTGGGTGATGGGGCCTATGCCGCAGCGGCCGGCGACCATGCCCTCCCACGTCTCCTTGGCCGTGTTTCCAAGCGGCGTAACGGCGCCGATGCCGGTGATTGCTACCCTGTGCTCCATCTCAACTCCCAACGTGATTCAAAGGGGGACGGACCCCTTTTGGATCATTCCCTCTGATTCAAAAGGGGACGGACCCCTTTCGAATCACTACATGGCCATGCCGCCGTCGACGCGAATGACCTCGCCGGTCACGTAGGACGCGCCGTCACTCACCAGGAAGCGGGTCACGGCAGCAATCTCCTCCGCGCTGGCGAGACGGCCGAGCGGAATCTGCTTCTCGTAGCTCTCGACCACGCTCTCGGAGAGCACGGCCGTCATGTCGGTCTCCACGAACCCGGGCGCGATCGCGTTCACCGTGACGCCGCGCGGCGCGAGCTCGCGCGCCAGCGACTTGGTGAGGCCGATGAGCCCCGCCTTGGAGGCGGCGTAGTTGGCCTGACCGGCGTTGCCCATGAGGCCCACGACCGAGGCCATGTTCACGATGCGGCCGCCGCGCTGACGCATGAAGGCGCGCGCGAGGGCGCGGGCGGTGTGGAAGGCGCCCTTGAGGTTGACGTCGATCACGCGGGAGAAGTCCTCGTCGCTCATGCGCACGAGGAGGCCGTCACGGGTGACGCCCGCGTTGTTGACAAGGGCCCAGACGCTCCCAAAGTCGGCGAGCACCGCGTCGACGGTAGCCTTGACCTCGTCGGCGCTGGAGACGTCGCAGCGGTAGGCGCGCGCCGTGGCACCGGCCGCCTCGCAGGCGACGACGGCCTCGGCGGCCGCGGCATCGTTGCCCGCGTAGACGAGCGCGAGGTCAAAGCCGTCGGCGGCAAGTCCCTCGGCTATGGCGCGGCCAATGCCGCGAGAGGCGCCGGTCACGAGGGCGACGCGACGCTCGGCGTTGCGCTCGAGCGCGCCGTTCTTCTCGGCCATGAGCTACTCCCCCTTCTCGGACAGGGCGGCGAGAACCGCCTCGAGCTGCTCGACGGTCTCGCACGGCAACGCCGTGACGCCCTCGAGCGTGCGGGAGACGAGGCCCGTGAGGGTCTTGCCGGGGCCCACCTCAATGAAGGTGTCCACGCCGTCGGCCGCCATGTTCTGCAGGGTGCGGACCCACTGGACGGGGTTGGCCACCTGGCTGGAGAGCAGCGCCACGCGCTCGGTCTCGTCGGCCGGGTAGGCCTCACCCGTGCGGTTGGCCAGCACGGGCACCGACGGCTGCGCCGGGGCATGGCCCTCGGCGAGGTAGGCGGCGAGGCCGCGCTCGGCCTCGGCCATGAACGGGCTGTGGAAGGCGCCCGAGACGGCAACCTTCATGGCGCGGCCCTTGGCCTCCTTGACGAGAAGATCGAGCTTCTCGCAGGCCTCCGGCGTGCCCGCGACGACGGTCTGGAGCGGGCTGTTGTAGTTCACGGGCCAGGCGTCCCCCGCCTCGGCGGCGAGGCGCTCGACCGTGGCGGCGTCGAGCTTCACGACGGCACGCATGGCACCGGGGTTCTTCTCGGCGGCGTCAGCCATGAGCTCGGCGCGGTGGCACACGAGCTCAAAGCCCTGCTCGTCGGTGTAGGCGCCGGCAAAGGTGAGCGCGGCGACCTCGCCGAGCGAGAAGCCCGCGACCACGTCCGGGCTCACCCCGCGCGCGGCGAGCGCTCGGGCGCACGCGAGGTCGGCGGCAAAGACGCAGGGCTGCGTGTTGATCGTCTGCGCGAGCTCCTCCTTGGTGCCGGTAAGGCACTGCCCGGTGGTACCGGGGCGCACCGCGTCCGCCGCGTCAAAGACGGCCTTGGCCGCGGGCTCGGACTCGATCAGGTCCGCGCACATGCCGGGGTGCTGGGCGCCCTGGCCGGCGAAGAGGAAGGCTACTTTACCCATTGCATGGCTCCTGCTAGGACCTTCTCGGCCCCGTTCACGAGGTCGTCGACGATCTCAAGCGCGCTCTGGCGCTCGTTGACCATGCCGGCGATCTGACCGCAGAGGAAGCTGCCGTTCTCGAAGTCGCCCTCCTTGGCCGCCTTGCGCAGGGCGCCGGTGCCAAAGGCGTTGAGCTCCTCCTCGGGCGCACCCGAGGACTCGAGCTGGGCGTACTTGTTGGAGAACGGGTTCTTGAGGGCGCGGACCGGGTGACCGGTCGAGCGGCCCGTGGCGCGCGTGGCAATGTCGTTGGCCTTGAGGACCATCTCCTTGTACTTCTCGGAGACGGTGCATTCGTCGGCCACGAGGAAGCGCGTCCCCACCTGGACCCCCACGGCACCGAGCATGAGGGCCGCAGCGACCCCGCGTCCGTCGGCAATGCCGCCGGCGGCGATCACGGGAATCTTCACGGCGTCCACGACCTGCGGCACGAGGGCCATGGTCGAGGTCTCGCCAATGTGGCCACCGGACTCGGTGCCCTCGGCCACCACGGCGGCGGCGCCGGCGCGCTGCACGAGCTTGGCGAGCGCGACTGAGGCGACGACGGGAATGACCTTAATGCCCGCGGCGTTCCAGGCCTTCATGTACTTCGTGGGGTTGCCGGCGCCGGTCACGACCACGGGAACGTGCTCGTCGATTACGACCTGGGCCACCTCGTCGGCGAACGGGCTCATGAGCATGACGTTCACGCCGAAGGGCTTGTCGGTCTTCTCGCGCAGCTCGTGGATCTGGTCGCGCAGCCAGTTGGCGTCGGCGTTCATGGCCGCGATTATGCCGAGGCCGCCGGCCTCGGAGACGGCGGCGGCGAGGCTGGCGTCGGCAATCCAGGCCATGCCGCCCTGGAAGACGGGCTTCTCAATGCCGAGAAGGTCACAGATGGGGGTGCGCAGCATGACTAGTTCTCCAGGAGAGACTCGACCATGGAGACGAACTCGCCGATCGTCTCGGGGTTGGACTCGGCGTCGATCTCGATGCCGAACTCGTCCTCGCACGCCATGACGGCCTCGACGGTGGCGAGGCTGTCAAGACCGACCTCGGCAAGCTTGGTCTCGGCGGTCAGCTCGGTGTCGTCGAGGCCGGCCTGCTCGCGGACGATGGCGCACACGCGGTCGAAGGTGGTCTGGTCTGCCATTGTTGGTACTCCTTTTTCTCCATGCGCCCGGCGGGCGCTCCAATGGACGGTTGGGGTGGGACGCGCGGCGCACTACCAGCGCAGCAGGCACGCCCCCGTGTCGAGGCCCGCGCCAAAGCCGACGAGGGCGACGAGCTGGCCGCGCTCGAGCTGGCCCGAGCGGGCGAGGCGGTCGAGCGCGAGCGGAATGCAGGCGCTCGAAATATTGCCGGTCTCGGCGAGGGCGCGCGTCACGCGGGCGTCGTCGATTCCGAGGCGGCTCACGGCCGACGAGAGAATGCGCTCGTTGGCCTGGTGGAAGACGAAGTGGTCGACGTCACCCACGGAGACGCCAGCCTCGGCGCAGAGCTCGGTGACCGAGGTCACGATCGCGTTCACGCCAAACTTGAAGACGCGGCGGCCCTCCATGGCAAGGTGCGGCTCGGGGCGCTCGGTCTTGTCGTAGGGGGAGGTGCCGGGGACGCCGGGGACGTGCAGGACCTCGACGGTCGGCTCGGTCGTGAGGCGCACGGCAAGCGGGTTCTCCCCGCCCGCGCCCAGCACCGCCGCTGCGGCACCGTCGCCAAAGAGCACGCAGGTGGCGCGGTCGGACCAGTCCACGAGCCGACTGACCTTCTCGGCCGACACCACGAGCACGCGCTCGGCGCGCCCGCGCGCGAAGTAGCCGTCCGCCACGTCGAGCGCGAAGACAAAGCCGGCGCAGGCGGCGGAGACGTCGAAGGCGGGGCAGGTGGCGCCGAGAAGCTCGGCAATCGCGCAGGCCTCGGCCGGCATGAGGTGATCGCCGCTCGTGGTGGAGCAGACGATAAGGTCGAGCTGGTCGGCGGTCACGTCAGCCGCCTCGAGGGCGGCGCGGCTCGCCGCGAGGGCCAGCTCGTCGAGGGTCTCCGTGGTGCAGAGACGCCGCTCCGAGATGCCGGTGCGCTGCGAGATCCACTCGTCCGACGTGTCGAGAAACTCGGAGAGCTCGTCATTGGTGACGGCTCGCGCCGGCAGCGCGGACCCCGTGCCCAGTACGCGGAACCCCATGTCGCCTCCCATCAGATCGCCGTTGGCGCGCGATAATTGTTAACGCGTCAACATCTCAGTAGGCTAGCAAAAGAGTCGCACCTGAAAACGATCTTATGCGTGCGGAGTCATTTTGCCACGATGTCTCCATATGGGTGACGTTAACATGCGACTCAGGGGCATCTTGCCAACGAACGGAGGAACATGGGGGCCAGACGGCTGCTCACGCTGCTCGACGAGACGGGCTCGACCAACGACGACGCCCTCGCGCTCGGCCGCGCCGGCGCGCCGCACGGGACCGCGATTGCGGCGCGGCGCCAGACGGCCGGCCGCGGGCGCCGGGGGCACGTCTGGGCCTCGCCTGCGGGCAACCTCTACCTCTCCGTGGTGCTGCGGCCGCGCGTAGCCCCCTCGCGCCTGCCGGGACTCGCCGCCGCGTGCGGGCTCGGCGTGACTGATGTTTTAAATAAAGGCCAGCTCAAGTGGCCCAACGATCTTCTCGTCCAAAATCGCAAGCTCGCCGGGATCCTCGTGGAGGCCGCGCGCGACAACGCGGGCGAGCCGTTTGCGGTCTGCGGCGTCGGCATCAATGTCGAGAGCGCGCCGCGCGACCTGGAGGCGATCTGTCTGGCGGAGCTGGGGGCCGCACCGTCCTTCTCGCCCCTGGCCGAGGCGTTGCGCGCCGGCATCGTCGCCCGGGTCGACGCATGGGCGGCGGCGCCCGGGGGCCGCCCGCTGGACGGCATCCGCGACGACTATCTTTCCCGTCTTGCCTGGCTGGGCGAGAAGGTCCGTGTGCTCGCCGCCATGGACGGAGTCGAGCTGGGGCGCGGGACCTTCGAGACCGTCGACCCCTGGGGCCGCGCCGTCGTGGGCGGCGTCGCCCACGCCTCCGAACAGGCCTCCCTGCGCCCGCTCCGCTGAATCGTCTAGGAATCGCCGCCCTTGTCGGCAAGGTTTCTAGGAATCTCCGCCCTTGTCGGCGGACGATCTAGAAAAGCCCGACCTTGGCCGGGCGGGCCCCAAGAAATCGCGGAGTTGTACGGATTTTGGCTCGCGCAGCAGCACAAACCCGGCATTTCCTAGACGCCCTCGCAACAAGGTCCGCAATTCTTAGAAGGGACGCGAACAAGGTCGGCATTTCCTAGACGCCCCGCCGACAAGTGCGGCAATTCCTAGAAGCCCACCGGACAAGGTCCGCAACTCTTAGACGCAAGACCGACAAACCCGCCAATCCCCCGACTCCCGCGCCCTTCGGTCCATACGACGCGGGCCGCCCGCCCTTCTCGCCCAGCGACTTCTGCGCAAAGCGCAGTGAGCTGGGGAGAAGGGCGGGCGGCCCCTCAGGTGTGTATGGTGCGAGCGCCTACTCCTCGGACTCCTGGCGGACCACCTGCGAGAGCAGGTCATCGAGGGAGCCAAGGTCCTCGTTAATGACGTCGGAGCCCTCACTGGCGGCGTCGGAGCCGCCGATCAGCTCGTCGTCGTCAAAGTGGTGCGTCGCGGGCGCGGCGGTGCCGAGCATGATGTCGGCGTCCGCGTCGGGCGAGAAGACCATGTTGAGCAGCTGGGAGAGATCCTCGCTGTCGGCCTCGTCCTCGTCGGGCTCAAGAATGTAGAGCAGGCCGCGAGCCTCAAGGCCGTCGCGGAGCTCCTCGATCGCCTTGGCGCCGATGCCGTCAATGCGCAGCAGGTCGTCCTCGGTCTTGCCAATGAGGTCGCCCACGGTCTCGATCCCCACCTCGCTGAACTTGTTGGTCCAGCGCTGCGAGACGCCGAGGTCGTCAAAGAGGTAGAGCTTGGCGTCCTCGCTGGAGAGCGTGCGGCCGTTCTTGGAGTACACGCCGCCAAAGCCGTAGTCGTCGCCGACCCAGTCGAGCTGCTTGGGGAGCTGCTCCTCAATGCCCTTGAGCTCGTCGGGCGCCCACTCGGGCAGGCTCTTGGCGAGCGGGCTCGTGGGGCCGTCGATCTTGGTCCCGTGGTAGGTGAGCTCCACGTCGTGGTAGGCAGAGAGGCCGGTGCCGGCCGGGATCTGCTTGCCCACGATAACGTTGGACTTGAGGTCGAGCAGGTGGTCGACGTCGCCCTCGATCGCGGCCTCGGTGAGGACGCCGGCGGTGCGAATGAACGACGCGCTGGAGAGCCAGGAGTCAATGGAGCTGGCCACCTTGAGGGTGCCCAGAATCACCGGCTCGGCCTCGGGCGGGGTGCCGCCGGCGAGCGTGACGTTGCGCACCGTGTCGGCAAAGACGTAGCGGTCCACGTACTGGCCCAGCAGGTACTGGGAGTCGCCCGGGTTGGTCACCTGGACGCGGCGCAGCATCTGCCTGGCAATGACCTCAATGTGCTTGTCGTTGAGGTCGACGCCCTGGGAGGTGTAGACGTCCTTGACCGACTCGACGAAGGTGTGCATGGTCGACTCAATGTCGGTGAGGCGACGCAGCTTGCGGAAGTTCACGAAGCCGCGGGTGATCTGATCGCCCGCGCGGACCTCCACGCCGTCCTCGACGCCCGGCATGAAGCGCACGGACGCGGGGACGCGCCACTCCTCGATCGTGCGGGTGGCGTCCTCGGGATCCACAATGCGAAGCAGGTACTCGGCCTGCTCGGGCGTAATGCGAAGCACGCCGGAGACGGGGGCGAGGTCAGCCTCGCGACCAAGGATCTTCTCGTTGACGTTGCCGACGACGTCGAACATGCGGGCGACCGTCGGGAGGCCCTGCGTAATGTCGTCGGCGCCCGCGACGCCGCCGGAGTGAATGGTGCGCATCGTGAGCTGGGTGCCCGGCTCGCCAATGGACTGTGCGGCGATAATGCCGACGGCGGTGCCGATGTTGACCGGACGACGCGTGGAGAGGTCCCAGCCGTAGCACTTCTGGCAGACGCCGTACTTGGACTTGCAGGTGAGAAGGGCGCGGAGCTCGACCTTCGTGAGGCCGTGCTCAACGAGCATCTCAAGGTCCGCCTTGGACTCAACGTAGGCGTCGCGCGCAATGAGAACCTCGCCGGTGGCGGGATCGCATATGTCGTTCAGGGCGCAGCGGCCAATGAGGTCGGTGTCGACCTCGGTCTGGCCCGGCTTGATCAGCGGGTAGGTGACGCCCTCGTCGGTGCCGCAGTCCTCCTCGCGAACGATGACGTCCTGGGCCACGTCGACCAGACGACGGGTCAGGTAGCCGGAGTCGGAGGTGTGCGAGGCCGTGTCGACGAGGCCCTTGCGCGCGCCATAGGTGGAGATGAAGTACTCCAGCGGCTCGAGGCCCTCGCGGAAGTTGGCCTTGATCGGCAGGTCGATCGTGTCACCGGACATGTCGGCCATGAGGCCTCGCATGCCGGCGAGCTGACGCAGCTGCGTCTTGGAGCCACGGGCGCCGGAGTCAGCCATCATGTAAATCGGGTTGTCCTCGGCGAAGCCCGCCAGCATCTCGGTGGCAAGCAGGTCGGTACACTCGGTCCAGGCGTTGACGACCTCGGTGTGACGCTCCACGTCGGAGAGGAAGCCGTCCTCGTAGTACTCGTTGATCTCGTCGACGCGGCCCTGGGCCTCCTCGAGGATCTGCGGCTTGTCGGCCGGAATCGTGGCGTCCCACACGGAGACCGTGAGGCCCGCGAGCGTGGCGTAGTGGAAGCCCGTCTCCTTGATGGCGTCCAGGATCGGCTCGACCTCGGCCAGGCTGTAGCGGTCGCAGCAGTCGTTGACCAGCGCGCCAATGTCGCTCTTCACCATCTTGTAGTTAATGAAGGGGTAGTCGGCGGGCAGGCACTGACGGTTGAAGACAATGCGGCCGATCGTCGTCTCAAAGCGCGCGGAGCGCTCGGTGACGTCGAGGTCCTCGAACTGGCCGCGGGCGGTCGTGATTCGGAAGAGCTTCCTGTCGCCCTCGACCACGTTGGCGTCGGCGGCGCTCACGCGCACCACGACGGGCTGCTGGAGGTCCAGCTCGTGGTTCATGTCAATGGCGAGAAGCGCGTCGTCGAAGTCGGCAAAGATCGGGGTCTCGTCGTTCTTCTCGCCCTTCTCGGTGGTCAGGTAGTAGGAACCGAAGACCATGTCCTGCGACGGCACGGTGAGCACCTTGCCGGAGGCCGGCGAGCGCAGGTTGTTGGACGAGAGCATGAGGACGCGGGCCTCGGTCTGCGCCTGCGTGGAAAGCGGCACGTGGACCGACATCTGGTCGCCGTCGAAGTCCGCGTTGAAGGGGGCGCACACCAGCGGGTGCAGGTGAATCGCCTTGCCCTCGACGAGGACCGGCTCGAAGGCCTGAATGGAGAGACGGTGCAGCGTGGGGGCGCGGTTGAGAAGAACCAGGCGGTCCTGGATCACCTCGTCGAGGACGTCCCACACGGCCGGGAGCTGACGGTCGATCGCGCGCTTGGCGCCCTTAATGTTCTCGACCTTGTTGAGCTCGACCAGGCGACGCATGACGAACGGCTTGAAGAGCTCGAGCGCCATCTGCGACGGCAGGCCGCACTGGTGCAGCTTGAGCTTGGGGTCGACGACAATGACCGAGCGGCCGGAGTAGTCGACGCGCTTGCCGAGCAGGTTCTGGCGGAAGCGGCCCTGCTTGCCCTTGAGGGCCTCGGCGAGCGACTTCAGCGGGCGCCCGCCACGTCCGGTGACGGGACGGCCGCGACGGCCGTTGTCGAAGAGCGCGTCCACGGACTCCTGGAGCATGCGCTTCTCGTTGTTGACAATAATCGCCGGGGCGTCGAGATCGAGCAGGCGCTTGAGGCGGTTGTTGCGGTTGATCACGCGACGGTAGAGGTCGTTGAGGTCGGACGCCGCGAAGCGGCCGCCGTCGAGCTGCACCATGGGGCGCAGGTCGGGCGGAATGACCGGGATCACGTCGAGGATCATGTTGGCGGGGTCGTTGCCGCCCTTGAGGAAGGCGTCGACGATCTCGAGGCGCTTAATGGCGCGCTCGCGCTTCTGCTTCTGGGCGGTGTCGGAGGCGATCACCCCGCGCAGCTCGGCGGCCTCGGCCTCGAGGTCGATCCCGCGGAGCAGGTCGCGAATGGCCTCGGCGCCCATGCCGCCCTTGAAGTAGATCCCGTAGTAGCGGCGCAGCTCGGAGAACAGGCCCTCGTCGGAGATCAGCTGGCGCTCCTCGAGCTGCATGAACATCTCATACGCCTCGGTGCGCAGACGCTTCTCGTCCTCGTACTCGGCCTCGAGGTCGGCGATTCCGGCACGGATCTCGTCCTCGGAGAGGGGCTCGATCTCGCCGAACTCGTCCTCGCCGCCCTCGCCCTGCTCGCGCAGGCGGGCGATCTGGTCGTCGCGCTCGGCGTCGAGCTCCTCGAGGTCGGCGTCCAGCTCCTCCTTGAGGTCGGCGGCGTCGGCGTCGCGGGCCTCGGAGTCGACCTTGGTGATTATGTAGCTGGCGAAGTACAGGACCTTCTCGAGGTCCTTGCTCTTAATGTCGAGCAGGCGCGCGAGCGGGAAGCTCGTGGGGCTCTTGAAGTACCAAATGTGGCTCACGGGAGCCGCGAGCTCGATGTGGCCCATGCGCTCGCGGCGCACCTTGGCCGTGGTCACCTCGACGCCGCAGCGCTCGCAGGTGATGCCGCGGAAACGGATGCCCTTGTACTTGCCGCAGGCGCACTCCCAGTCCTTGGTCGGTCCAAAGATCTTCTCGCAGAACAGACCGTCCTTCTCGGGCTTGAGGGTGCGGTAGTTAATGGTCTCGGGCTTCTTGACCTCGCCATGCGACCAGCTGCGGATACGGTCAGCGGAGGCAAGGGAGATCTTGATCGCGTCGAAATCGGTGGTGTCGAAATCTGCCACTGTCGCTACTCCTTATCGCTGTTCGCGTCACCGACGAGGGCGGGCTCGCCCTCGGCGTCGGCCAGGCTGCGGACGAGGTCGTCGGCGTCGGACATGTCCGCGAAGACGTCCACGGCGTCCTCGGTCTGGGCGGCCTTCTCCTGCTCGGTGCGCTCGGCACGCTTCTGGTAGGAGATCGGCTCAATGTCCAGGGCCAGGGAGCGAATCTCCTTGACGAGGACCTTGAAGGACTCCGGAATGCCGGCGGCGGGCACGTTCTCGCCCTTGACGATCGACTCGTAGGTCTTGACGCGACCGTTGGTGTCGTCGGACTTGACGGTGAGGATCTCCTGGAGGACGTTGGCTGCGCCGTAGGCGTAGAGGGCCCACACCTCCATCTCGCCGAAGCGCTGGCCGCCGAACTGGGCCTTGCCGCCGAGCGGCTGCTGGGTGACGAGGCTGTAGGGGCCGGTCGAGCGCGCGTGGATCTTGTCGTCGACCATGTGGCCGAGCTTCAGAATGTAGCTCGTGCCCACGGTGATCTGGCTCTTGAAGGGCTCGCCAGTGCGACCGTCGTAGAGCGTGGTCTTGCCGAGGTCGTTCAGCTGCGGGACAAAGTCCTCGCGCATGTGGTCGCCGTAGTCGAGCTTGGCCTTGTTCATGAGGTTTATGTTGGTGCGGCGCAGGACCTCCGCGACCTCCTCGTCGGTGGCGCCGTCAAAGACGGGCGTGGCCACGGGAATGGGGCCGGGCACGTACCTCTTGGAGTCGGCGGACTCGTCGTCCCAGCCGTGGGAGGCGCCCCAGCCGAGGTGGCACTCGAGCAGCTGGCCGACGTTCATACGCGAGGGGACGCCCAGCGGGTCGAGAAGGACGTCGACGGGCGTGCCGTCGGCCATGTAGGGCATGTCCTCGACGGGCAGGACGTTGCAGACGACGCCCTTGTTGCCGTGGCGGCCGGCGATCTTGTCGCCCTGCTGAATCTTGCGGCGCTGGGCCACGAAGACGCGGACGAGCTCGTTGACGCCGGGCGGGAGGTCGTCGCCGGCCTCGCGGCTGAAGCGGACGACGTCGACGACGCGGCCGTAGGCGCCGTGCGGCATCTTCAGCGACGTGTCGCGGACGTCGTGCGCCTTGGCGCCAAAGATCGCGCGCAGCAGGCGCTCCTCGGCGGTGAGGGCCGTCTCGCCCTTGGGCGTGACCTTGCCGACCAGGATGTCGCCGGGGCCGACCTCGGCGCCAATGCGGATTATGCCGTCCTCGTCGAGGTTCGCGAGCATGTCCTCGGAGAGGTTGGGGATCTCGCGGGTGATCTCCTCGGAGCCGAGCTTGGTGTCGCGCGCGTCGATCTCGTGGCGAGAAATGCTCACCGAGGTGAGGAGGTCCTCCTGGACCACGCGCTCGGAGACGATTATGCCGTCCTCGTAGTTGAAGCCCTCCCACGGCATGTAGGCCACGGTCAGGTTGGCGCCGAGGGCGAGCTCGCAGTGGTCGATCGAGGTGCCGTCGGCGAGCGGCTGGCCTGCCTCGACCTTCTCGCCCGCGTGCACGATCGGGCGGTGGTTGATGCACGTGGACTGGTTGGAGCGCTCGTACTTGGGCAGGTCGTAGCGCTCGGAGCCGTGCTCGTCGGAGTAGACGACCACGTGGGCCGCGTCGACCTCGGAGACCACGCCGGCATGCGCGGCGCGAATGAGCTCGCCGGAGTCGAGCGCGGCGCGCTCCTCCATGCCGGTGCCGACGAACGGGGCGTGGACACGAATCAGGGGCACGGCCTGACGCTGCATGTTCGCGCCCATGAGGGTACGCTTGGCGTCGTCGTGCTCGAGGAACGGAATGAGGTTCGCGGCCACGGAGAGCAGCTGGCGCGGGGAGACGTCCATGTAGTCGACGTCCTCGACGGCGACCTGGGCGGGCGCGCCGAAGGAGCCGTCGAAGTCGCGGGTACGGGCGATTATGCGCTCCGGACGGACGATCTTGCCCTTGGAGTCGACCTCCACGAACTCGCCGGTCTTCTCGTCAAACGGCGTGTTGGCCGGGGCAATGTTGTGGGACTCCTCCTCGTCGGCCGTCATCCAGTCAATCTGGTCGGTGACCTTGCCGTCGACGACGCGGCGGTAGGGCGACTCAATGAAGCCGTACTCGTTCACGCGCGCGTAGAGGGCGAGCGAGCCAATGAGGCCGATGTTGGGACCCTCGGGGGTCTCGATCGGGCACATGCGGGAGTAGTGCGAGTTGTGAACGTCGCGCACGGCGGTCGGCACGTTGGTGCGGCGGCTCGAGCCCGACTTGTGGCCGGCGAGGCCGCCCGGGCCGAGCGCGGAGAGACGGCGCTTGTGCGTGAGGCCGGAGAGCGGGTTGGCCTGGTCCATGAACTGCGAGAGCTGGGAGGAGCCGAAGAACTCCTTGATCGCCGCCACGATCGGGCGAATGTTGATCAGGGTCTGCGGGGTAATGTCGTCGGCGTCCTGGCTGGCCATGCGCTCGCGCACCACGCGCTCCATGCGGCTCATGCCAATGCGGAACTGGTTCTGGACGAGCTCGCCGACGGTGCGCACGCGACGGTTGCCGAAGTGGTCAATGTCGTCGACGCGCTTGGACTCGTCGCCGGCGTGCAGCGCCAGCAGGTAGCGGAGGGCCTCGACGATGTCCTCGTTGGTGAGGACGCGGCTCTCCTCCTCGGAGGCGAGCTCGAGCTTCTTGTTGATCTTGTAGCGACCAACACGCGCGAGGTCATAGCGCTGGTTGTTGAAGTAGAGGCCCTCGAGCAGCAGGCGGCCGGCGTCGGCCGTGGCGGGCTCGCCGGGGCGCTGGCGCTGGTAGATCTCCTTGAGCGCGGCCTCGCGGGTGGTGGCGGCATCGCGCTCGAGGGTGTTGCGGATGACGTCGGAGTCGCCGAGGAGGGCGTAGATCTCGTCGTCGCTCTCGGCAATGCCGAGGGCGCGCAGGAACAGCATGGCCGACTGACGACGCTTGCGGTCAATGGAGACCGCGAGGTGACCGCGCTTGTCGACCTCGAACTCGAGCCACGCGCCGCGCGCGGGAATGAACTGGGCCTTGTGCACGAGCACGCCGTTGTCCATCTCAGCGGAGAAGTACACGCCCGGGGAGCGGACGAGCTGCGAGACGACAACGCGCTCGGAGCCGTTGATTATGAACGTGCCGCGGTCCGTCATGAGCGGGAAGTCGCCCATGAAGACGAGCTGCTCCTTCATCTCGCCCGTCTCCTTGTTGACGAAGCGCACGTCAACGAAGAGCGGAGCCTGGTAGGAAATGTCCTTGGCGCAGCACTCGGCGATCGAGTGCGCCGGGTCGCCAAACTGGTGGTCGCCGAAGACGACCTCCATGGTGTGGGCGGAGTTCTCGATCGGGGAGAACTCGGCGAAGGACTCGGCGAGACCCTCGCCCATGAAGCGCTCGAAGGAGCTCTTCTGGACGTCGATCAGGTTCGGGAGCTCCATCGCGGGAGCAATCTTGCTAAAGGTCTTGCGTCCGGTCGTGCCCTGTGGTTTGGTAAGTGCAGTCTTTGCGGTAGACACCAGGCTTTTCCTCCTTCTAAAAGGGTGGAAGGCGGCAATTGTCGCAACGTAATAATCTACCGAAATCACCCCAGGGGGTCAACGTAAACCCTTGACTTGTGCGACGGTTTTTAGTATGTGAGGCTCCTTAGCCGTTTATGCAGGTAAAACGCCTGCCGAGAAAAACGTCGATGTGAAGGTTCTGTGCGCTGCTCCGCCCACGTCCTTCTCGCTCGCGAGCCGACACTCATGAGTGTCGGCTCCTGCACCGCGTCAAGCCTGCACTTCTCGTCAAACCCCACGATGGCGCCGACACTCCTTCCCATAATCCGTCACCCTGGCCGACACTCGTGAGTGTCGGCGCAGACTCGCCGCAGGATCGTGGCTCAAGAAGCGCGTTCGACACGTATGGGCGAGTTTGAGACGGTTCTGGGGCCGGTTCCGTCTCAGACCCGCCCCGGCCGGGCGGGCGGGGCGAGAAGGGGCCGACACAGAAAAAGGGGCCGGACCCGCAGGTCCGACCCCTCGGCAGTGCCTATAACCCCTGAGGTAAGCGAACTTACTTGAGGGTGACGGTGGCGCCGGCCTCCTCGAGCTGCTTCTTGGCGGCCTCGGCGTCCTCCTTCTTGGCGCCCTCGAGGACGGCCTTGGGGGCACCCTCGACGACCTCCTTGGCCTCCTTGAGGCCGAGGCTGGTCAGAGCGCGGACGACCTTGATGACGGCGATCTTGTTGTCGCCGAAGCCCTCGAGCACGACGTCGAAGTTGGTCTTCTCCTCCTCCTCGGCGGCAGCGGCGCCAGCGGCGGGGGCAGCGGCGACGGCGACGGGGGCGGCGGCGGAGACGCCGAAGGTCTCCTCGATGGCCTTGACGAGCTCGGAAGCCTCGAGCAGGGTCATCTCCTTGAGGGCGTCAATAATCTCCTCGGTGGTGAGCTTAGCCATGTTTCAATCCTTTCGGTCCCGCGCGGCGTGCGCGGATTTGCGTTTACGGTGCGGCGTGTGCCGCGGGTGGTGCTAGGCGGCCTGCTTCTGCTCGGCCACGGCGTTGACGCTGCGGGCAAGGCTGCCCGGGACCTCGCTGACGCAGACGGCGATGTCGCGCGCGAAGCCGCTGATAAGACCAGCGATCTGAGCCATGAGCTGCTCGCGGTTGGGCAGGTCGGCGTAGGCCTTGGCCTCGTCGGCCGTGAGGGCCTTGCCGTCGGCGATGGCGCCGATGAAGTTCAGCTTCTTGAGCTTCTCGGACTGCTCCTTGATCACCTTGGCGGGCTCCACGGGGTCCTCGCCGTAGAAGACGTAGGCGCAGGTGCCGGCGAGCATGTCGTCGATGTTGGGGAGTCCGGCGTTCTCAAGAGCGATCTTGACGATGTTGTTCTTGTACACCTTCATCTCCGCACCGGCGGCGCGCAGGGCACGGCGGACCTCCTGGGTCTCCTTGACGGAGAGGCCGCGGTAGTCGACCACAAAGACGCCGTTGGAAGCGTCGATCGAGCCGGAAACCTTCTCGAGCATATCGACATTGGACTTGGATGGCATTGTGTTACACCTCCTCGTGTTGCGGTCGGGCATGCCGCCGACGGGCGGGCCTCCGCATGAGAGAACCCCGTTTGGCGGCGCCAAAGCGGGGTCCTCGAGGATGCTATCTCTTAGACCACCTCGGCAGGCGGGTTTCCCCTTTGAGCCTTGCGGCACCGGCTGTCTTTGGCAGCGGACATGCGGTGAAACGGTCGCGAGACGGAGCGTCTCGCACGCGACATTGTGTCACGGGGCGAGAAGCCCGTCAAGCTGGTGGAGAAAAACGCGTTACTCGTCCATGAGGTTGCGCGTCTTGGTGGAGTCGATCTTAATGCCAGGGCCCATCGTGGTGGAGACGACGACGGACTTGACGTACTTGCCCTTGGCGCTGGACGGCTTCACGCGGAGCAGCTCGTTAATGAGCGCGCCGTAGTTCTCGACGAGCTTCTGGGTGTCGAAGGACACCTTGCCCATGGGAACGTGGCAAATGCCGTAGCGGTCGGCGCGGTACTCGACGCGGCCGGCCTTGAGCTCGCCGACCATCTTCGCGACATCCATGGTCACGGTGCCGAGCTTGGGGTTGGGCATGAGGCCGCGGGGGCCGAGGATCTTGCCGAGGCGGCCGACCTTGCCCATCATGTTCGGCGTCGCGATCGCGGCGTCAAAGTTCAGCTCGCCGGCCTGGACCTGGGCGACCAGATCGTCGGAGCCAACGACGTCGGCGCCGGCGGCCTCGGCCTCGCGGGCCTTCTCGCCCTCGGCGAAGACGGCGACGCGCACGGTCTTGCCGGTGCCGTGGGGCAGGGCAATGGAGCCGCGGACGTTCTGGTCGGCCTTGCGGGTGTCGACGCCGAGGCGGACGTGGACCTCAACGGTCTCGTCGAACTTGGCGGGGGCGAGCTCCTTGGCGAGCTCCATGGCGGCCTTCGGGGTGTAGAGCTTGGTGCTCTCGACCTTGGCAGCGGCAGCCTTGTAGTTCTTTCCGTGCTTGGGCATGTGCTTACCTCCTGTGGTCAGCGGGCTTCTCGCCCTCCCACATAGTGTGCCGAGAAGAGCGTCCTTCTCGGCGCCTTACAGCCTGTTACTCGGCAATGGTGACGCCCATGGAGCGGGCGGTGCCGGCGACGATCTTCTTGGCGGCCTCAATGTCGTTGGCGTTGAGGTCCGGCATCTTGATCTCGGCGATCTTGGTGAGCTGCTCGTCGGTGAGCTGGCCGACCTTGTCGCGCTGGGGCACGCCGGAGCCGCTCTTGAGGCCGAGCTCCTTCTTGATCAGCTGGGCCGCGGGCGGGGTCTTGCAGACGAAGTCGAAGGAGCGGTCCTCGTAGACCGAAATCTCGACGGGGATAATGTCGCCGGCCTTGTCCTGCGTGGCGGCGTTGAACGCCTGGCAGAACTGCATAATGTTGACCTGGGCGGCACCGAGGGCGGGACCGACGGGAGGCGCGGGGTTGGCGCCGCCGGCAGGAATCTGGAGCTTAATGAAGTTGACGACCTTCTTCTGAGCCATGGCTCTCCTCCTTGAGAGGTTGGTTGCTTGCTATGTCGGCACCGCGCCCGAGAAGCAATCCTCACCGATTCGGGCGGGCGGTGATTCTGTTCCGGCGCCCTACGAGATCGTTGCCACCTGCTCGAGCGTGAGCTCGACGGGCGTGTCGCGGCCAAAGATCGTGAGCATGACCTTGACCTTGCCGGCCTCGGGCATGACCTCGGAGACCTGCCCGTCGAAGTCGGCGAGCGGGCCGGAGACAACACGCACGGACTGACCGACCTCGATCGAGGTGGAGGTGCGCTTCGGCGCCGCCGGGGCGGTGCCGCGGGCGCCCGTGCGGCGCATGATCTTGTCAAACTCGCTGCGGCGCAGCGGGGAGGGCTTGCCGTCGGGGCCGACGAAGCCGGTCACGTTGGGGGTGTTGCGCACGAACGACCAGGTGTCGTCGTTGCCCTCCATGCGAACGAGGACGTAGCTCGGCAGGACCTTGGTCTCCTTGGTCTCGCGCTTGCCGCCCTCCTTGATCTCGGTGACCTCCTCGGTGGGAACCTGAACGTCCACGATCAGGTCGCCGAGGCCGTAGGTCTCAATGCGGTGCTCAAGCTCGGTCTTGACCTTGTTCTCGTAGCCCGAGTAGGTGTGAATCACATACCAGCGCTTTGCCATGTCTATCCCCTCAGACTCGTGTAGCCGACGAGCGCGGCGACTATGCCAGAGTCAACGAGCCAAATGACCACGCCAAAGACGATGAGCATGGCGATAATGGCGACCGAGTAGCTCTTGAGCTCCTCCTTGGAGGGCCAGGTCACGCGGCGCAGCTCGGAGCGCACCTCAGCAAGGTAGTTGAAGAAGCGGCGGAAGAGGCCTGGCTTCTTGTCGGACTTCTTCTCCGGCTTCTTCTCGGCCTTCTTCTCGGTCTTGGCGACGGCCTTGGACGAGCCGGACTGCGAGCCGGCGGAGGCAGCCTGGGCGGCCTCGACGCGAGCGCGCTCCTCGGCGCGTGCCTTGCGGACGCTCCTCTTGTTGCGGTCCTTGTTGGCCATCGACTCTCCCTAGAAGACGTGCCTTACATGGAAACCGGCTAACCCCGAAGGGAAAGCCGGTGGTGAGATCTGGCAGGCCAGGAAGGACTCGAACCCTCAACAAACGGTTTTGGAGACCGCCGCTCTACCATTGGAGCTACTGGCCTGTTTGGAAAGCCCACCTGCTAGCGGGTCTCCCTGTGCAGCGTGTGCTTCTTGCACCACGGGCAGTACTTCTTCAACTCCATGCGATCGGGGTTGTTGGACTTGTTCTTGTCCGTGGTGTAGTTGCGGCGCTTGCACTCAGTGCACGCGAGGGTAACCAGAGTACGCATTGATCCTCCTGAAAGTACTACTCGTTGGAGGGAGTTTCCCTCGAACGTGACGCGGTGGTATACGCTACCATCCACCTTCCGGTTTTGTCAAGGCAGCGCTCTTCTCGTCTCTTCAATCACAAAATGTACAGAGGCGAGAAGAGCGACGCCTCGCGGCTCAAAAAGAGCCCGGCACGCGCGGTGCCGGGCCCTTGGGCCTCGAGTGAGCGGAGCCTACTCGATGATGGTGGAGATACGGCCGTCGCCGACGGTGTGGCCGCCCTCACGGATGGCGAACTTGTCGCCCTGCTCCATGGCGATGGAGTGGATGAGCTTGCACTTCACGGTCACGTGGTCGCCCGGCATGGCCATCTCGACCTTGGTGCCGTTGGAGTCGGTGAGCTCGGAGATGTCGCCGGTGATGTCCGTGGTGCGGAAGTAGAACTGCGGACGGTAGCCGGCGAAGAACGGCGTGTGGCGGCCGCCCTCCTCCTTGGTGAGGACGTAGATCTCACCGGTGAACTCGGAGTGCGGGGTGACGGAGCCGGGCTTGCAGATGACCTGGCCGCGCTCGATGTCCTCGCGCTTGATGCCACGCAGGAGGATGCCCACGTTGTCGCCAGCCTCGCAGAAGTCCATCGTCTTGCGGAACATCTCGATGCCGGTGGCGACGGAGGACTGCTTCTCGCGGATGCCGATGATCTCGACCGGCTCGTTGAGCTTGAGCTCGCCGCGCTCGACACGGCCGGTGGCAACGGTGCCGCGGCCGGAGATGGTCATGACGTCCTCGATGGCCATCAGGAACGGCTTGTCGTTGTCACGCGGCGGGGTGGGGATGTAGGAGTCGACGGTGTGCATGAGCTCGCGCACGGACTCGACCCACTTCTCCTCGCCGTTGAGGGCGCCGAGGGCGGAGCCGCGAATGATCGGCAGGTCGTCGCCGGGGAAGTCGTACTCGGTCAGGAGGTCACGGGTCTCCATCTCGACGAGGTCGATGAGCTCCTCGTCGTCGACCATGTCGCACTTGTTCAGGAACACGACGATGTAGGGCACGCCGACCTGACGGGCGAGCAGGATGTGCTCGCGGGTCTGGGCCATGGGGCCGTCGGTGCCGGGCAGTCGACGTGGGCGTAGTGGCGCTCCCAGGTCTCGTACTCGATGTGGGCAACGTTGATGGTGATGCCGCGCTGGCGCTCCTCGGGGGCCTTGTCGATGTTCTCGAAGGCGGTGAAGTCAGCCTTGCAGCCCTCGGTCTCGGAGAGGACCTTGGTGATGGCCGCGGTCAGCGTGGTCTTGCCGTGGTCGACGTGACCGATGGTACCGATGTTTACGTGCGGCTTGGAACGATCGAACTTCTCCTTGGCCATGTGCCATCCTCCTTCTGGAACCGGCCTTGCGGCCAATCCAAACAAAACTCCGTACTTATGCCAAGCGGCGCCGAGGCGCCGCCTTGAGCTCTGGTACCGGTGACTGGACTCGAACCAGTGACATCGCGGGTATGAGCCGCGTGCTCTAACCAACTGAGCTACACCGGCAAGTGCCGTGCGACTGAAAGGCGGAAGATGGAGCCCGCGACCGGATTTGAACCGGTGACCTCTTCGTTACCAACGAAGTGCTCTACCGACTGAGCTACACGGGCGGATGGTGGGGATGCTTGGACTCGAACCAAGGAACCCAGAGGGAGCGGATTTACAGTCCGCCGCAGTTGCCGCTGTGCCACATCCCCATTCCGTTTTCAGCCACCCACAAGGCGCGTTCTCCCTCGCAGGCGGAAGATAGATTACGTCGCAGGCAAGAACTTGTCAACGTATACCTCCCGGCCGGGCGTATCCATGCTCACGATGCGTACACATTTGCAGGTGAACATGGGTGTCGACAAGAACGCGGGGCCGCGCTCGTCGCGCGACCCCGCGAGTTTTTTCTGGAGCCGGCAGAGGGAGTCGAACCCCCAACCCACGGTTTACAAAACCGTTGCTCTGCCATTGAGCCATGCCGGCGTGCGTTCGTACATGATAGCGGGTCGTGCGAGCGGCGAGAAGCTCGTTCTTCTCGCCCGCCGTCGCTTTGCCGCATTTGGGGGAAGCTTGTTCTTCTCGTCCGCCAGCGCTTTGCCGCAATTTGCGAGGTTCTGGGGAATCGAGCTCCGCGTGCACGCGAGAAGCCTTATTCCAGGGGCGAAAGGCACCTTTTGGGGCGAACGATTTATGTCTTGACGCCGAAATGCCGCCCTTCCACAGGTTGTGGGCAACAGCTTTTATACAAAAGCCTGCAGTTCTAGGAAGAGCATCAAAGTTGTTGCCCAAAACAGGGGTGTGGCAGGAGGAGGCGGCAGGGGGGTTGACGGGGAGCGGCAGAAGGATGGTGGCAGAGGGGGGTGTAGCGGCAGGGGGCAGCAGAAGCGGGGCGGAGGCGTCTCGGCCGCGGGGCGAGAAGGACGCGTCGCCGCTAGCCGCGCAGCATGCGCCAGAGCTTCTCGCGCACGGCGGGGTCGATGCGGTCCTCGACACGCATGTGCGGACGCTGTCGCTCGGCGTTGGCTTGCTTGTACTCGACAGCCAGCTCGCCCATGTCGCTCACCAGAACGTCGCTCGAGACGCGCGTCACGGGGACGCCGCCCACCGTAGCGCGGATCGTCTGGTCCGAGGTGACCACGGTGACCGCGCGCGGCAGCTGGCGCTGCTCGGTCACGAGGCGCTCGATCACGGCGTCGGCGGACTCGCCGGTGGGCGAGAAGACCAGGCGCACGCCGGCGCGGGAGAGGTCGGGGCGCTCCGGGGAGACGTTGCCCGCCGCGTCGAAGACGATCACGGGCTCGTAGCGGCCCTTGGCGTAGGCGGCGACGTCGGCTATGAGCTGCTCGCGCGCCTGCTCGAACGGGTCTCCCCCAGCAGTCTCGTCCATGCGCGACATATAGCGCTCAGATTTGTAGATCACGTTGTAGCCGTCGACCACGAGCAGCTCGCGCGGAACCTGCGGGCTAGGCATGCGTCTCGCCGCCGCACTCGACGCGACGAAGCCACTCGTAGCAGAGCACCGTCGTGGCCTGGGCGACGTTCAGCGACTCAACGCGCCCGCGCTGGGGCAGGCGGCAGGAGAAGTCGCACTTCTCGGCCACCAGACGCGAGATGCCCTCGCCCTCAGAGCCCATGACCAGGGCGAGGCGCCCGCCCATGGGGGCGTGCCAGACGTCCTCCGTCGCGTGCTCGGTGGCCGCACAGGCCCAGAAGCCGGCGGCCTTGAGCTCGTCGATCGCACGTGCCAGGTTGGGAACCTGCGCGATTGGCAGGTGCATGACGGCGCCGGCGGAGGTCTTGTATGCGCCCACGCCCACGGAGGCGGCGCGCGCCCTGGCCACCACGACGCCCGCGGCGCCCACGACCTCGGCCGTGCGCACGATGGCGCCGAAGTTGCCCTGATCGGTCACGTGGTCGAGCACAACGACGAGCGCCGGGCCCTCCCCCGCCGCCGCGATCACGTCCGCGAGCTCGGCATAGGCGAAGGGTCGCGTGCGCACGACGACGCCCTGGTGGGCGCCGTGACTGGAGAGCGCGTCCAGGCGGGTGCGCGGCACGCGCTCCACCGGCACGCCGGCCTCGTCGAGCCGGGCGGCGATCCTCTCGAGCGCCTGGTCGCGCTCACCGGAGCGCTCCTGCACGAGCGCCGAGCGCAGCGGCATCCCGCAGGCCAGCGCCTCCTCGACGGCACGCCGGCCCTCGATGAGATCCGTGCGGTCGCGCTGCTGCGGCGCGCGGCGCGCGGCGCCCGGACGGCTGGCGGGCGGACGGTTCTTCTCGCCACGGGGGCCCTTGCCCTGGGCCGGGCGGAAGGGACGGCCTCCCTTGCCCTTGCCACCGCGGACGTCGCGCCCGGGCGTGCGGGACTGGTTCTTCGCCATGGCGCGCTACTCCTTGCGGTGCAGGCGGGCGCCGGCGGCGGTGTCCTCCACCACGAGACCGAGCGCGCCGATTCCGTCACGAATGGCGTCGGCGACGCCCCAGTTCTTCTCGGCGCGGGCCTGCTGGCGCGCGGCGAGAAGGACCTCGGCCGCCTCCGCGGCGGACGTGCCCTCATAGCCAGCCTGCTCGCGCGCGAGGTCCACGAGGCCGGCGGGCAGATCGTCGTCGCCGGCGGAGCGCGAGAGGCCAATGCCCATGACGTCGGCCAGCTCGGTGAGCATGTCGGCGGCGCGCAGGCAGACGGCCGTGGAGGTGTCGTCAGCGGCGTCGGCCAGGTAGGTGTTGGCCGCAGTCACGAGCGAGAAGATCGCGGCGAGACCGCCGGCGGTGTTGAAGTCGTCGTCCATCTGACGGCAGAACTCCTCGCGTGCGGTGTCGATCTGCGTGCCGAGGGCTCGGTCCGCGTCGTTGAGCTCGCCGTCCTGCGGGGAGCGCTCGGCGGCCCAACGGAGGTTGCGCGCGCAGGTCTGCAGGCGCTCGAGCGTGCCGGCCACGCCCTCGAGACGCTCGAAGGAGAAGTCCAGCGGCGCGCGGTAGTGGGTCTGCAGCATGAGCAAGCGCACGGCGTCGGCGGGATACTTGTCGAGCACCTCCTTGAGCGTGTAGAAGTTGCCCAGGCTCTTGGACATTTTCTCGCCGTCAACGCGCAGCATGCCGGTGTGCATCCACGTGTTGGCAAGCACGGAGTCCCAGGCGCACATGGCCTGGGCGGTCTCGTTCTCGTGGTGCGGGAAGATCAGGTCGGCGCCGCCGCCGTGAATGTCAATCGGGCAGCCCAGGTAGCGGTGGATCATGGCGCAGCACTCGGTATGCCAGCCGGGGCGACCGTCGCCCCACGGGGAGGGCCAGCTGGGCTCGCCGGGCTTGGCGGCCTTCCAGAGGGCAAAGTCGAAGGGGTCGCGCTTCTCGTCGTTGACCTCCACGCGCTCGCCGGCACGCATCTGGTCCAGGCTGCGGCCGGAGAGAATGCCGTAGTTGTGATCCGCGCGCACGGAGAAGTAGACGTCGCCGGAGGGCACCGGGTAGGCCACGCCGCGCTCGATGAGCAGGGAGATCATCTCCTGCATGGCCTCGATCTCGTGCGTGGCGCGCGGGCGAATGTCCGGGTCCAGCACGCCAAAGCGGTGCATTTGCTCAATAAAGGCCGCGGAGCACTCCTCGGCGACCTCAGCCGCGGTGCGCCCGGTCTCGTTGGCGCGGTTAATGATCTTGTCGTCCACGTCGGTGAGGTTCTGGGCAAAGGTGACCTGGTAGCCCTTGTACATGAGGTAGCGACGGATCACGTCGAACGCGAGGAACGTGCGCGCGTTGCCAATGTGAATCTGGTCGTAGACGGTGGGGCCGCAGACGTACATGCGAATCTTGCCGGGCTCGATCGGCTCGAGCTCCTCCTTCTTGTGCGTCTGGCTGTTGTAGACGAGCATGTGAGCTCCTTGGTGGTTGGCTGTCTTGCGTTGGACCAGTATAGCGCCGGCGGGCGACAAGAACTACGCGTCGGCGCGCTCCAAAAGCGCAACGGCCCAGGCGGCAATTCCCTCCTCGCGGCCCACAAAGCCCAGGCGCTCGGTGGTGGTGGCCTTGACACCCACCGCCTCCACGGAAACGCCCAGCGCGGCGGCCATGTTGGCGCGCATCTCCTCGCGGTACGGAGCGAGCTTGGGGGCCTGTGCGGCGACGGTGCAGTCCACGTCGGCGACGCGCCAGCCGCGCTCGCGGGCGAGCTCGGCCACGCGGCGCATGAGCACGAGCGAGTCCGCGCCCTCGTAGGCGGGGTCGTCGTCCGGGAAGAGCGCGCCGATGTCGCCCTCGCGCAGCGCGCCGAGCACGGCGTCCATGAGGGCGTGCGCGAGCACGTCCGCGTCCGAGTGGCCGGCCAGTCCGCGCTCGCACGGCACGTCCACGCCGCCCAGTATCAGCCTTCTCCCCTCGGCGAACGCGTGAACGTCAAACCCGTGTCCGATTCGCAGCATAATCAGGCCCCCGTGGCTATCGGCACCGTCCTTCCCGAACCTCACCCGGGAAGAACGGTGCCGCACGCATCCCCACCGCCAAAGGTCGCTACCGGCTCACCCGTATGAGGTCGGCGCCCGCAGCAACGTGTTCCTCGGCTTCCAGAGTAACCGCTCGAAAGGCATCCGTGTTGGTGACCACACAAAATACCATGTCATCATAGCCGGCAGAAGCAATTGCCTCTCGCGAGAAGGTCATAATGGGTGTGCCCGCACGCACGCGCTCGTTCGCTTCAACCTGACGAACAAATCCTCGTCCCGCCATCTCAACAGTGTCTATTCCGATGTGAATCAGCACCTCGATCCCATCATCCGAGCTGAAGCCTATCGCATGGTTGGTCTCCGAAGTAAATGCGACCACTCCGTCGACCGGTGCGTAGATGACCCCCGCGCTGGGCCGAATGCCACACCCCTGACCCAGCATTCCCTCGCTAAAGGCAGGATCAGGGGTCTGACATAGAGGCACGACCGCGCCGGGAGTCGGCGCAAAGACCACGTCCGGATTCTCGGACGTTACAACGGCCGAACTCCCGCTCGAAGGACGGAGGCACTGTCTCACCCTGTCGAACAAGCCCATTCTGCTTCTCTCCTCACCTTGTCTCGCGGCGCTCTCGAACTCGCCTTCGGCTACGCGCCAATTTTTGACTCCATTCCCAGCGAGCGGGCATATCTATGCAAATCTTCTAGATCCTCATCTCGAAGGGGACTCCGCGGGCACTCGTATTCCCTTCCCAGCTTTCTATACTTCCCCAGCCCAAGGGTGTGATAGGGAAGCAGGTTGACGCGACGAGCCCCAATCTCCCACAGCCAGTCGATAATCCCCTTCAGGGTCTCGTCATCAAAGTTAAAGCCGGGAATGACGGCAACGCGAACATTTATCTTGTCGGGGCAGTGCCCTGCAAGCCAGCGCAGCCCGGCTTGGTTTAGCCTCGCACTTCCCCCAACGGTCTTTCGAAGGAGGTCCTCATCGAGGGACTTCACGTCATAAAGAAAGTGGTCGACGTAGGGCTCGACCATCTTCAGAGTTTTGGTCGCAACGTTTCCGGTGGTTTCGATGGCCGTATTGAGACCCCGAACATGAGACTCGCGAAGAAATGCGAGGGCCTTATCGGCGAACATGAGCGGTTCGCCGCCGCTCAGCGTAACGCCTCCTCCTGACGCCTCATAGTAGTCGCGGTCGCGTTCCACAACAGAAAGCACCTCTCCGACGCTCATCACTCGACCCTGAAGCGTTATCGCCTCGCGCAGGCAGGCGCGCTCACACAAGCGGCAGCCGTCGCAGCGAGCGTGATTAACGCGCGGGTAGCGGCGATTGCCCTCGGTCACGAGGGAAATCGCGCCGTTCGGGCAGCTCAGGGCGCACTCTCCACATCCCACGCAGCGATCCGCGTCGAAAAAGTGCACGGGACCGAGCGACTGAGTTTCAGGGTTCGCGCACCAGGGGCAGTGAAGCGGGCAGCCCTTGACGAAGACCGCGGTACGTATGCCCGGCCCATCATGCGTGGCAAAGCGCTCAAGGTTCATGACCGTAATTGTCGTGTCGGAATCACCCATCGCAAAGCCCCTCAGGAATCCCACAGAGTACGAGAGATGACCTCATCTTGCACGTCCTTCGGAAGATCGACGAAGACAGCGCTGTAACCGGCAACACGGACGATGAGGTCTGGATACTTTTCGGGATGCACCTGAGCATCCTCGAGTTCGCCCCTGTCGCACACCGTCACCATAAGGTGACAGCCGCCACGCTTAAAGTAGGTGTCAAACAGGAGCTTCACTTTCTTTCGATCGTGATTGAACATGCGCGGAGTGAACTTGATGTTCTGGACGCTTCCGGCGTGATAGCGCGCATCGAACTTGGCAAGAGAATTGAGCATGGCGGTGGGTCCGCTCGTTGCCGCTCCCCCTTGGGGATTGTTGGCCGGATTGAGATACACTCCCGCATGACGCCCGTCCGGACTCGCGGCAGTCATGTGTCCCCAATCCGTATTCGTCTGGTTGTTCGAGATTACGATGAGGTAGTAACCCATCCCCTTGGCAATGCCCCGATCCCGGATGCCCTTGGCGACATACTCGTAGCACCTGTTTGCCATTTCGTCAACCTCGTCGAGGTCGTTCCCATACTTATCACAATGCCACAGATCGAGGCGAAGCCTCTCTTCTCCAGGCCCCTGAAAGTCATCGTTGCAGGCGTCAACCACCTGCTTGAGCGTGTATCGCCCCTCGTCGAACACGAGATGCTTTATTGCATACAGGGCGTCGGAGGTGTTGATGTTGCCGTATGTCTCGTTGGTCCCCCCGAGGATCTCCACGCCTCCGTCAAGAAGCGCGCGACCCCGCCTGATGCAGTCATCCATCAGAATTGAGGTAAACAGGAAGCTCACCTCCCTGTTCATGACCTCATAGGAGTGATACTGGTCCTCAACCGACTTGTCCATGTACCTGTCGAGAACCCGGCAGTAGTTGTCATAAACCTTCTCGAAGCTGTCCAGCTCCTCGAGGGGTAGAACTCGTGCGCCAGCGCTCTTGTCAACCCCGTCATAGGGATCTCGTCCCCCGTTGAGGCTAATTTGAAGAATCTTGAGCAAGTTGAGCAGCGTATTGGGCGTTCCGACGCTCTTCCCCTGAATGACGAATTCCGTGCAGCCGAACGGAACGTACTGCTCGGCAACCTCTCGAGAGACCCGCATGCCATACTCGACGGCGGGTACCTCAACATCATCGTTGTAGAGAGTCGGATAGGTCGCCCCCGCTCCGATGGCATCGTAGGCCATGTCCATGATGTCCGATGGGGTTTCACTGTCGAAACGCAACGTGAACTGGGGCTCCACATAGCGACAGTCCTTGCAGACGCGCAGACAGACCCGCGCAAACAGGTCCGCCGCCTCAACGTCGGGACGCCCCTCCCCCCCTACGACAACGCGCCCGTTCACCGTGGTGCGGCGGTTCTCGATCATGGTCCACAAGCTCTTGACGTAGCAATACGCATCGTCTTCCGTAATACGGCCACAGTCGAGATCGCGCTTGAGGAAGGGGCCGAGAACGATGTCGAGACGCCCATAGTTTATGCAACCCGCACACAGGGCATAGAGCCAGAACAGCTGGAGCGCCTGATGGAAGGTCTCGGGAGGCCGTACACGCACGGCCTTGAGGTCGTCGCGCATGAGCATAAGCTCCTCTTTGCGGGCCGAGTCCGCCCCCACCGCGGCCTCTTCGCAAAGTGCCACCTCATGGTCAATAACGTCCTGGAAGAGCAGCATGGCGTCACGGCACGCCATGAGGAACTCGCGCCCGTCATCGTCAGAGCCGCCCAGCGCCGCGTCAATTTCGTCGATGATTCCGCCGACGCCGACGCGCACGAGCTTGGCGTAGTTGAGCATCATGCCCGAAAGACGTGCCGTGGCCATATAGGGCGGCTCATACTGCATGAAGAAGCCCGTCGTTGCGTCGCCGAGGATGTCCTGGCAATACAGCGTTTTGAGGTCATGCTCCTGCCAGAACTCATAGAGCCTGTCTACGCGTTCCCTCTGCTCGTCGGTATCAAGCTGCTCTCTGAACGCGCGAAGCTTATGGAAGACGCAGTAATGCCCCACGCCGCCGACGGAGGTCACCGAGCCGAAGCCTATGGGAAGAAAGTCAAGTCGGCCGGCGATGAGGTCCGAACTTTCTATGCGCCGGAACATGGTGGGAAAGATTACCTTGAGACACTCGACCTCGCGCCGAGCTTTTCCCGACCCAGAGAACCTCTGGTAGGTCCCTGTGTAGCGCTCCATAATCTCAAGCTGCTGCAGCGGCGTCTTCTCTGACGGAATCGGCTTTGAAACCTGGACATTCTGGACACCGTCGATATTGATGTGTGCCATATCTGGACTCCTTCAAGATGAGCGTCTCACAGACGGCTCTCCCTAGATTCGAACGTTGGCAACCCATCCGCTAGGCGTGCGACGCGTGCTTCGCCTTTTCGACGTCACGCCAGTTGTGCTGGTATCCGCTGAGGAGATCTACGAATCGCTTTGCCGTGTAATGCGGTCGGGTAATTGCCGAGCCCACGACAACTGCATGGGCGCCCAGGAAGATACACCTCATTGCATCATCGGGCGTATAGATGTGCCCCTCCATCATGACATAGGCATCGTTGCCGAGCTCTCTGCAGAATTGCGCGAACATGCGGTAATCGGCGCCCTCGATGTCGCTGGTGGCAGCAGTGTAGCCATAGAGCGTGGGGGCGACGATGTCCGCGCCATTCGCCACGGCACGACGCGCCTCCTCGACGTTGGATACGTCAGCAAAGACAATCATGTCGGGATACTTCTCCTTGGCCTGAGGCAGGAGGTCCCAGGCGATGGTCCCCTCATGAGTCTTCTGGGCCGTGCAATCCATGGCTATGATGTCAGCCCCCGCCTCGACAAGCGCGTCGACCTCACGCATGGTGGGCGTAATGAAAACGTCGGTGTCGTCATGCCATATTTTCCAAAGCCCGATAATCGGGAGATTGACGTGCTTCTTGATGTCGCGAATCTGATCGGGCGAGTTTGCCCTGATGCCCACGGCACCCGCCCACTCCGCGCACTCCGCAAACTTGGTCGACATTCCGGGCGTGTAGATGGGCTCGTCGGGCTGCGTCTGACAGCTGACGATAAGACCCCCCTTCATCGGCTCGATGAGTTCCTCTGCCCGCTTGCTGACATTCCTCATTGTTGTCCCTTCGAATGAATATATTAAATTACTAGGTGCTACTAAATTGACTCGGCAACCTCGCCTCTCCAGACTCCCGTCAGCTGAGCTCCCAGACGATGTCGCCATCAGCCCTGCCGACGAAGGACACCTTGCCCCCTTCGATCGTCACGGGGCACTCTTTTCCGTTGACGACAAGCTTGTCAAAGCGTCTTCCCAAACCTGACACGTCGACCGTAATCCGGTACTCACCGGCACGAACCGGACGATAATGTCCGCCGATTCTCTCCTCGTTCTGCTCGTAACCAATTAGGTTCGACCAGATTCGATACCTGTCCTTGGGCAGCGAGGGAGTAATCTCAACGCCCTCGGCGGTAAAGACGGGGCGCAGGAACCTGATGGCGTCATAGAGGGGCCATGCGTGCGGATGGACGCACCCCACTGGGAAGTTAATGGCATCAGGACGATCGAAGGGTTCCGGGTGGCCCTCGAGATAGGCTCGCTTATTCTCGAGGACGCCGTCGCGGAAACGGGTGTAGCCGGGAAACTCACCCAAGAAGGATGTGTAGTTGTCATCCGCGCTCCAGATGCCAAACCAGATGTCAGGATACTTGTCGGCATGGTTCGCCAGACTGTTCTTCTTGTACTCCACGTAAGCCAGGTCACGATCATAGGGAATCATTCCCCAGATGAGCGGGCCATTGAGGGACCACCACACCCAGCCGTCGTTGACGGGTTCATCGTAATCGGGGGCGACACGCTGCTTTGCCGCCCCGATGGGCGAGGGGTCCATGACAAGCGTCCGCATGTTTTCGATAAGGGTATGGGCGCGGTCCTCGGATAGCGTCTGTGAAACGAGCGTCCAGGGCTGACCCTCCATGAAGAACTCGTCCCTGTCTCCCACGAACCCATAGTTGTCGCTAACCCAAATGCGCTGCACCCAGCGACCGTTCCAAACGCTATTGATGGCGGCCTTGAGGCCGTTGCTATATGAGCGCACTTCCCCTTCCATCGGATCGCCAATCTCGCGGAGCAGGTCGGCGAACACCTCCGTGCAGTAGGCGCCGAGTGACGAGGTAAAGAGGCTCTCGCCGATGCGTGAGGCATCCTTGGCATCCTCGGGCGGGACGGGACGACCCTTCTTATGGTGCAGAGCCCGTGACCAGTCGTTCCAGAGGGTGCGCACAAGTCCGTGCTTTCCCACGCCCACCTCGTCGCGGGTGTATCGGAACAGAAGTTTCAGGATGTCGAGCACCTTTCTGGGCTCGTTGTTGAGCGAGAAGTACCCCGTCTTGACCTCATCGAGATACCCGAGGTCCTTGGTGGCGAGCACATATTCCGACACAATCCACAGGGGCCACAGCTCCTGGTCGTCATAGCGCTGCTCCATGGGAGGCCTACCGTCCGCACGGGGCTCGCCGACCGAGGCGCCCGCCGCGTTGGACATGACATAGTGCGGCGGGAGGCCATCGGTATTGCGAGGATCATCAACGAGAACGCCGTCCCCGGTTATCCCCCCGAAAATCATGCCCGTGCTATCGACCATGCGCAGCTCATAGTCTATGAGCTCTTTCGCGAGCTCGGGATCGCTGTAGATTAGGGGCATGAGATGCTGGGCCACGTCGCGCACGAACACTTGGTTTCCCACAATATACTGGTAGTTGCACCCCTGGTTAAGAATGTGGCCCCCAAGAGCGCGGTCGTAGGTAACGCACGAGCGGAGGAAGTAGTTGTGCCACGCGAGCTCGCGCGTAAGCCAGCGGTCGTCGTCTTCCTCTGGGAACTCAATCGTCGTCTGTCCCTTTGACCACAGCTCGAGCGTACGCGCGAGCGCCTCGTCGACGTGGCCGCGATACTTGGCCACCAGAGCGTCCAGATCAACGTTCTCCGGCAAGTACCCCACCAAAAAGCTAATCTCCGCCGTCTGCCCGGGAGCCACCTCAAGTTCGCTGACGGCAATAAGGGAGTCCGGCTCACCCTCGTCATCGTTCGAATCGACACCCGTCGGCCGCAGCAGATCCCCGTTCGCGAAGAAGGAGGCCGCTGCGTGACGCATCGAGAGGGACGAGCCCCCATCGAGCCTCACGAGGAACAGGGAGGGCGGAGTCAGGTCCTCGAAATTGTTTCTGTCGCCCACTCTCGGACAGATGAGCTCATTTACCTCGTCAATCGAGGCAATGCCCCTCTCCTCGTCCTTCTCGGGATAGCGATAGCCATCGAAGCGCAGGTCGACCCTGGTCCCATCTCCCCGCTCCCTGAAGTGCCTCGAGAAGTTTCGTCCGAACTCGCGCCGAAAATAGTAATGGTAGTCCGGACGTGCCGACTTGTAGTAGGTGTACTTGAGGGGTCGATAGCTCATCTGATACTGCTCGGTACCCCAATATTCGAACCAACGCCCCCGCACGACACCATCGGTGTTGTTAGTCACACGAACCCTCGAGATAAGTGCCGGGTCGTCACCATAGGGCGCAAAGATGGTCTGCTCAACGCTGAGGCGCCCATCAGAGACCCGCTTGGTGAAGTAGCCGCATCCAAAGATGCGCTCGAAATTCTCTTGCTCCCGATAGAACGTCGAGAGACAGCTCTCGTTGTCCCTGAAGTAGCCGAAACCTCCCGCATATTGGTAGCGCTCAGGATCCCAGTCGTTCACAAACTTGGGCCCGCCCTCGTCCTGGCGGATCTTTACATATCCAAAGTTGTAGGTGAGCCCAATGATGCGGTCGTTCCCGATTTGACTCCAGTGGCTCCGGTAGTCACCCCATACCGAGTCCTTCTTGACGAGGGGCAGCTTTTCGGGCAGCTGGTATTGGTCGCAGGTGTAGCGATACGCCGGAAGACCCACCTCATCCCGGAACCATATTCCGAATGACCCCGAGCCGTACTCCTTGTCCATTTCTCCCCTTTCGGAACTGCGGTTTGTCCCGTCACGAGGGCCCCATTGCCACCTGTTTTGCAACGGGGCCCCTGTCGTTACTCTGCATACTTGTCGGAAGCTCCAAGGAGGAACGAGACGATGAACGAGACGGCGAGCGTGATAAGCACCGCTATGCAGATGTGAACGATGTTCATCGGGTACTCACTCGTGATGTATTGGACGATTCCAAAGATGCCCAGGTTGCCGAGAACCATGCAGCGGATGTTCATGATGCCCACATACAGGCCACCGACCGCGCCCCCGATGAGGGCGGCATAGAGCGGTCGCTTGAGCCGCAGCTCCGTGCCGTAGAGAGCGGGCTCGGTAATTCCCAGAATGCAGGAGAGGCCCGTCGACGCCGCAATGGAGCGCGTGTTCTTGTTGGCGGTCCTCACCGCGACGCCGAGCGTGGCCCCGCCCTGAGCAATGTTCGAGAGGAACATGCCGGGATAGATGGTGGCGTCATATCCGAACGCGGCGAAGTTGGTGTAGATGATCGGTGTCATCGCGTGGTGGGTGCCCGTCATGACGAGAATCGGCGTCAGTCCGCCCGCAATCATCGGTAGAAGCCACGGAGCAACGGCATAGATCGCGTTTACGCCATAGGACAGCGCGGAGCTCACGTACTCGCCGATTGGGCCAAAGACGAGCAGCTCAAAGGGGGCGATGATGAGAACTGTGAGGAAGGGGACAAAAACTGACTTCAGAACGGAAGGAGTAATCTTATTTACGAGCTTCTCCACGTACTTCTGGCAGAAGACCGTTAGAAAGATGGGCACCACCGTTTGGTTGTAGTTGAGAAGGGGGACGTCGATGCCGAAAAGGTCGATGGGGTCCCCGGTGGCAACAATGATGCGCCAGTTGTCATGCAAAAGAACGCCCGCAAGCACCATTGCGACTGCCGGGTTGCAGCCAAGCTGCTTCGCTACCGAGTTTGCCAAAATAATGGGAATGAAGTAGAAGCCGGAGTCGGCAACAAAATTCAGAATCTGCATGGTCCCGAGATCAGCAGGCACTCCCGCGATCGTCGCGATTGAGTAGACGACTTTGAGCATGCCCGCCGCCACGAGGGCGGGAATCATGGGAATGAAGCAGTTGGAGATGAAGTCGATAACCCGTCCGAAGGCGCTCTCCTTCTTTTCGCCGAGACCGGAATCCTGTGCCTCCGCTTCGGGATCGTCAATTTTGGCGTCATCGCCGACGCCGGTGATGAGGGCGGCCTCGTTGTACACATTGGTGGCCTCGCCACCAACGACCACCTGGTACTGGCCGCCCTTGATCACAATGCCGAAGACGCCCGGAAGCGCCTTGATGGCCTCCTGGTTGATTTTCGCCTCATCGTAGACACGAAAGCGAACGCGCGTCTGACAGTGCATCAGCTCCTTGATGTTCTCTTTTCCGCCGAATAGCTCGACAAGTCTTCCCGCTAGCTCTTGATTGGTCATGAGAAGTCCTTTCGAAGTGCATCCCGTCAAAGTTCGAAGTGCATCCCGTCAAAGAGTCCCGCGGAGAGGGCCCGGCCCCGCGCTATCTAAACGCCATGCTATGGCACGCCCTGCTCGTCATCCATCAATGAAACTGCCGCTAGGAAGCGGTAGGGGAGACGGCAGAGCCCGCCTCATCGTCACGGCCCTATGCGTAAAAGGCCGGCGCGAGGCTCATCTGTGAGAACTGTTCAGCATCGTGGCCAAACATCACATAAGCTCCGCTTCGTTCGGCAATGTCCCGCAAGCGGCCGAGAGAGCAGAGGGTTTTGGCGGCATCCTGGTACACCCCCGGAAGACGTGGGGGCGGCCCGAAGTTTCGAGCGGTATAGCAGGCGTCAGAAGTCACTAGCATTGGGCGCTCAAGCCCGAGAAGCATCGCCTGCAGACCCTCTGTGTGACCCGGGGCCGGGATGAGCCTGATACCAGGTAGGATGTCACACTCACCATCAATCGTGCGCCAGCGGATTTCCCCAGAAATGTCTTCCTTCCGGTAAATCGAGCCCCGTTTCCCCTCCGCCACCTCGGCTCGAGCAACCTCCAGCTCGCGGCTCTGCACGACAACGTCGGCATTCGGAAACAGGTGTATGTTGCCGGCATGATCGTGATGCAGGTGCGAGAGAACAACAAGGCGCACCTGATCGGGAGCGGCCCCGCACAGTGCAAGCTGCTCAACAAGACGTTCTCCACCAGATGAGCCGTCTTCGCAGTCCCTCTCACCAGTATCAAAGAGAATCAGTCCCTCGGGATGCTCGATAAGCATCGCCCAGCAGGGAATGGCTTTCTTTGTGCCACTGACCTCGGAGCCCTCCGGCTTCACCAGCGCATCCTCGTCAACGGTCAAGTCGCAAATCTTGAGCACGCGAGCCCGTATGTCCCCCATCGCTCCCCCTCGGTCCGGCGGTTTCGCAGGGTTATTTTCCTAAGGTCTCGCAGCCCCACTCAATCCAAGGGTTTACCGCCAACAAAGGGCAATATTTCAGTTGGACCGCCGAGGGAGGCGTGCGTACCGTTGGATAAGAAGACAGCTCCTCGATGCAGGGAGACAGCGGTGCCCAAAAAGTCTCATGTGCTCCTTGTTGTGGCCCTTTGCGGATTGTTCGCATCCGCTGTTGGTCTTTGCATCAATTCGGTCGGCGTGTTCTATACCCCGATGAGCGAGGGGCTTCGGTCGATGCGAGGCGACGTCGCCCTTCACACCACCATCTCCAACGCGATATCGGCACTCGTCTCCCTATTTGCCGTCAGAGTGCACCGACACCTGGGATTCAAGAAGGTGCTCGCAACAGCAACGGCAATCGCCGTCGTACCCACGATTGCCATGGCGGGATCGAGCTCAGTAGCCGAATTGTATGTCTTGGGTGCGCTTCGAGGGGTGGGGACGGGGTTCTTCGGGATGGTTGTCATCACCGTCATGGTGAACAACTGGTTCTATGAGCGACGCGGAGCGGTCACGGGCCTCATCTTCGGAGTGGGAGGCGTCGCGGGCGCGCTCTTCTCGCCTCTTCTCTCCCTCCTCATTGAAATCTGCGGCTGGCGCTTCACGACAGCGTTCATGGGGTGTGCCCTGTTTGTTCTCAATCTGCCAGCACTCGTCTGCCGCATCGAAATTGAGCCGGGCGCCGTGGGCTGCACTCCCTACGGAATAGCCTGCACCGAGACGAAGCGGGAGGGATTTCTGCTTAAAACACGGGTTCCCGCAGTCGTCGCGACTCTTACTCTCATCAGTCTGCTGCATTCCTGCCTCACCGGCATCCCCCAGCATTTCATAGGCTATGCGGAGACCCTGCAGCTGGGTACGGCCACGGGCTCCCTCATGGTATCGGGAGCCCTTCTGTCCGATATCGTCTTCAAGCTCTCCGCCGGGTCCATCAGTGACCACACGGGCCCCTTCGCGACCATCGCCGCACTCGTTGCGCTCAACACCGCGTCCATCGTCATGTTGATGGCGTTTCAGAGCTCCGTTGCTCTCATCATAAGTGCGGCGCTCTTTGGGTCGGTGTACTCGGTCACGGGCGTCTGCCTGTCGACGCTCGCTCAGCGAATACTAAGCCGCAGCGACTACGAAAAGTGGTTTCCCGTGGTGTCTTCGGCATGCATACTTGGATCCGCCGTCTCGCTGTCAGTCGTGGGCTACCTATACGACCTCACCGGAACGTACGCCACCGCGTTTTTCGCCGCACTCGGCATCCACCTCGCAGACCTCATTCTTCTTGTGCTGATATGGTTAATCTCCTCGGCGGCGGACAATGACCGATGCCGCATCGCCCAACTTCCTGACAGCGCAAGAAGGGGCGCCCTATGAAACGAGAGCAGATTCGCATCATTTTGAGGCGCCTCCGCGAGGGGGCGTACGTCACCGCACGGGAGCTGGCCAGCGAGCTCGGTCTTTCCGAGAAAACGACTCGCTCCCGACTGGCGGAGCTCGATGCAGTCCTCCAAAGCCATGGCGCGCGAATCGAGGCAAAGCACGGGGCCGGGTACACGCTCATAATTTATAGCTTGGATGAATATGGGCATTTCCTGGCCTCCGTCGGAAGAGGGAGCTCACAGATACCCCAGACTTCCGACGAACGCGTGCGCTACATCCTCGAGCGGCTCGTTGCGTCAGGTGACGCGTACCTCTCCACTGACAACATCGCCCAGGAGATCTATGCGTCCAAACAGACCATCTACCACGACCTCGCCGAGGTTGAGCGCATTCTCGTCTCCGAGCGTCTCAGTTTGGAGCGGCGACCCGGCTACGGGATCAGGATTCGGGGATCGGAGCTATCGATTCGCACGCTGATGGTTAACCGGCTGCTCTCGAGCATATCCGATGAGACATACCTCGAGATTAGGCGCTTCCTGCTCTCCGTCGTAACCTTCACGGACTATCACGCAACCGACAATAGCCTCGACGAGATATGCCTTTACATCTACGCGATGCTGAGGCGCCTAAAGGAAGGTCATCGCATCGATGACGGCAGCCTGCCTTCCGTTGACGCGGAGGCCGTAAAGAGCACAGCCTCGAGTCTTGCAACGATACTCGAGGGCAGCCTTCGAGAACCCCTGCCCGTTATAGAGCGTCGCTATCTCGAGGTCATTCTCCTAAGCAAGAGAAGCACCGCCTCCGGCCAGGAGATAGTTATTCCCTCCGACATCCTCAAGCTCGCAGCGGACATGATAGCAAGCGTCGAGGCCTCCTTCGGTCTCAACCTCGCACATGACCTCGACTTCCTCATGATGCTCTCGCGCCACCTCACCCTTCTTGCCAATCGCATCACCCTGGGAATCCAAGAAAGAAACCCCCTGCTCCCTGACATCAAGAGAAACTTCGGCCTCGCATGGACGGCCGCCTCACAAGCCTGCGGCATAGCCGACCGGCACTTTGATGCCCATCTCATCGAGGACGAGGTGGGATTCATCGCGCTCATTTTCGATATTCCCATCGAGCGACGTCGCGTCGAGAGGCGCAAGAAGTCCATCATCCTCGTCTGCGCAACGGGAACCTCAAGCTCTCAGCTTCTCAAGTATCGTTTCAACGCGGCTTTTGGTGACCTCATCTCGACCCTGCATGTAACCAGCCTCCAGAACCTGCGCAATCTCAACGTCGCAGAATACGACTACATCTTCACCACCACCCCAATCGAGGAGAAGATGCCGATACCAGTGGTGGAGGTCGGCTACTTCCTCGAGTCTACGGATGTCAGCGATGTCAGACACTTCTTCGTCTCAAGCGGCCTTCCGAGCCCCAATGAGTTCTTCCGACAGGATCTCTTCATCCCTCGGCTCCGCGCCCGCGACAAGGACGAGGCCCTACGAATAATGTGCGCACAGGTAGAGAGCCGCGCCGAAATCAATGGAGACCTCTATGAGCTCGTCCTTCAACGAGAGGCCTTAGCAAACACGAGCTATGGACACCTGGCGGCAATCCCTCACCCGCGAAGGATTGTGAGCGAGGAGTCGCTGTGCTGCGTAGGGATTCTCGATCATCCGATCTCTTGGGGAGACGGCAACGATGTTCAAATTGTCTTTCTAATCTCCGTCGGGAGGAACTCAAAGAATCGCCTCGATTACTTTTATCAGATGCTCGCCCGTTTCCTTTTTGACTCCAAGAGCGTGCGAGCTCTCATCAAGCGACGCGACTATACGCAGCTCATTTCGACCATGCAGACGATAGGCGAGGCTATCTCATGAATCCTGACGCTATTGACGCCCTCAAACCGGCGGATACCGATATGCAACAAGAATGCATTGAACTCATTCTCCATGCCGGAAGCGCTCATGCGGCTTTCGTGCGAGCAATTGAGCAGGCTCACCACCATAATTTTGCCCACGCGCACTCCCTTATGGACGAGGGGCAGAGAGAGCTTGTCCTCGCCTCCACCGCCCAGACCAAGATTCTCGCATCGAACGCCTGGAGAACCGCCCATATCGACCTCATCTCGGTCCACGCCCAAGATCACCTCATGATGGCAAAGGGTCTTGAGTCGCAGGCAAAAGAGCTTGTTAACATCTATGAGATGCTCTCATCGGCGGGAATTCTGAGGGAGGAGAGTGCATGAAGGTGGTACTGTACTGCGAATGTGGCGTGACAACAAGCTTGCTCGTGAGCCGCATGAAGCTGTATTCTGCTCCCGATGACATTGTCGAATCCTATGGGATGGATGACGCCGCCGAAACTATCGGCAAATTCGATGTCGTGCTCGTGGGGCCGCAGATTAGGCATAAGTTCGACGAGATCTCGCGCCTCGCTCATTCTGTGGGCGCACGCTGCGGACTCATCGACATGCGAACGTATGGAACTATGGACGGCGAAGCGGTCATGAGGCAGGCGCGAGGTCTCATGGACGGACCGAGGGGGTAACGGGCGTGAACAACCGGCTTGTTTCCTGCCTCGAAAACCTTGCCTGGAGCCTCGGTAACGAGCGGCACCTCGTCTCAATCAGAACGGCCTTCATGAGGGCCATCCCCCTCTTTGTGGTCAATGGCATTGCCACATTCCTTAGCTCGGCATTACTCAGCGTGACGACCGGCACGGAGACGGGAGACGCCGTCATCAGCTTCTTGATCAGCGCACTTGAGAGGGTCATCAACGGGTCATTGGGCATCATCTCAATTCTGCTCGTTCTGCTCATCCCACACAGTCTTGCGACTCGCCTTAACCACAATCGGCCCATCGTCGTATCCATCGTCTCGCTTGCCGCCTTCTTTGTAGCCGTTCCACCCGACGAGCTGAGTTCGTTGATCGGGACTGCGGGAATCTCTCTGGCAATCATCGTTTCAATTGTCTCAACAGAGCTCTTCATACGCCTCGAGAAGCTCAAGGGGCTTTCCATTAACTTGGGGGACAAGGTGCCCCCCGAAATATCAGACTCATTTCGCATCATGATGGCCACGGGCATCACGATCGCCTCGTTCGCCGCCGTGACGGAGCTCGTCCGGATTCTCACGGGATACGACCTCAACGACCTGCTTTTGCATGCCATCCAAGAGCCAATCGCCGGGATGACCGCCACACTTGCCGGCGCGACTCTTGCCAACATTTTGCAGAACCTTCTGTTCCTGTGCGGAATTCATCCCGGCTCGATCATCACTCCGGTATTCGGCCCCATCTTCCTTGCCGCACTGGACACCGGACAGGTTGTCAACACCACCTTCAACAACGCCTATGCGCAAATCGGGGGAACCGGCTGCACGCTGGGAGCAGTGCTCTCCTTACTTGTTCTCGCGCGACGAAGCGAGCACCGCACTCTTGCGAAGCTCAGTTTGCCTCTAGCGGTCTTTACCATAAACGAACCAATCGTCTTTGGCCTCCCATGCGTGTTCAATCCGATTCTCGCCATTCCTTTCGTGTTCACGGGCACCATAAACCTATCCATCGCCTACTTCGCGACGCAGCTCGGACTCGTCGCCCCCATGACAAACTACGTCGTGTGGTCGATGCCCTCGCCACTTATCGCTCTCCTCGGCAGCGGAGGGGACTGGCACCACCTCATCCTTAGCGCGCTTCTCATCGCTCTTGACACGCTGGTGTACGCGCCGTTCGTGCTGGCGTTTCTCAGGGCCGAGGATGCGCGTCGGACAGCCTCGCCTGTCTAGTGACGGCGCCGGGACGGGCGGGGACGCGTTCGCTTGTCTCAGCCGAGTAGCCGCCGCTCGAGGGTGGCCTCGGCGAGGGCGAGGTCCTCGGGCAGCGTGATCTTTATGTTGTCGCGCGTGGACTCCACCACGCACACGCGCCCGCCCATGCGCTCCACGAGCGACGCGTCGTCCGTTCCCTGGTACTCCTCGTGCGCGGCGGCCTTGTGCGCGGCGAGAAGAACGCGCCGCCTAAAGACCTGCGGCGTCTGCGCGGCCCAGTAGAACGAGCGGTCGGGGGTCGCCACGATCGTGGTCCCCTCGACCAGCTTGAGGGTGTCCACGGAGCGCGTGGCGAGAATGGCGCCGGCCAGGGAATCGTCGGCGCGCACCGCGGCGCACGCGGCCTCGATCTGCTCGACCTCGACGAGCGGGCGCGCGGCGTCGTGAACGGCAACGAGCGGCAGCTCGCGCGGGGTGGCGTCCAGCCCGGAGCGGACGGAGTCCTGGCGCGTCGCCCCCGAGGGGGCAAGCGTCACCGGCTTTGCGAGCGAGAGCCGCGCGAGCACGTCCTTCTCGACCTGCGCCACGCGGTCGGGCGCGCACACCACCACGATCGCCCCCACCGAGGGGGCGCGGTCGAGCGCCATGATCGACCAGCTCATAAGCGGCAGCCCGCAGAGGTCCACGAACTGCTTGCCGCGCGGGTCGCCAAAGCGCTCGCCCGAGCCGCCCGCGACGACGATCGCGCAGGTGTCGGCGCCGGACGCGGCGTCGCGCACGCGCTCGGCGCACGGGCAGGGTGCCGACGCGCGGGAGCCCATCACTCCCCCTTGTCCCACATGCGGTGGAGGCTGTTGGCGAGGACGCCGGGGTTCTTGACGCCGATCTCGCCGAGACGCGACGGGTCGTCGTCCACGGCCTCGAGGACCTCCTGGAGCGAACCGTACTCGTCGACGATCTTGTCGGCCATGCCGTCGCGCACGACGGGCACGCGCGAGAGGGTGCGCAGGCCGAGCGGGGTCATAATCGAGTCCTCGCCGCGCCCGTCAGTGTAGCCGAGAATCTTTGCCACGAGCTTGGCGGAGCGAAGCTGGGTGTTCACGGTGTCGTGCAGGCGCTTGCGAATGGAACGGGCGGCCTCGTCGGAGGAGTCCAGCGCGTAGTCGCGAATCATGAGCGTGTAGGCCTCGTCGGTGCCGGCCAGGTACTCCTCCCGCTGCATCTGCGCGATCTTCCCCTCGCGCCCGAGCTGGGCTATGCAGGCGTCGAGCTCCTCGCCCGCGGACTGCAGCACCTCGAAGAGGTAGAAAATGCTGGTGAGGTCGCCGAGGGTGACGCAGTTGTCGAGCTCGAGGCTCGTGAGGCGCAGCAGGCTCCGGTCGAGCTGGTTGCGCGTGTTCTGCATGGCGACGGTGAGCTGGTTCACGGTGGAGAGCAGGTCGCTCACGCTCTTGAGCTCGTAGCCGCGGCCGTCGACGTAGACGTTGACCACCGAGCGACGCTCCGAGACGGAGATCACCATGGCCTTGGTGAGCAGGCTCATGCGCGCCGCGGTGCGGTGGCGCGTGCCGGTCTCGGAGGTGGGCAGCGACGGGTCGGGGTTGAGGTGGTAGTTGGCGCGCAGAATCTTGGTGAGGTCGCGGTCAATGACCACGGCTCCGTCCATTTTGCAGAGCTCGAAGAGGCGGTTGGCGGTGAACGAGACGTCGAGCTTGAAGCCGTCGTCGCCGGCGGCCAGCACGTTCTCGGTGTCGCCGACGCAGACGAGCGCGCCGAGGTGACCGGCGAGGATCATATCGAGCGCGGTGCGCAGCGGCGTCCCCGGCGCGGTCTTCCTGATCGCGTCCTCGAAGCGCTGCTCGCGCTCAGTCGCGGGGTCGAGCTGGGTGGCTTCCACGGGCGTCCCTCTCGTCGGTGGTCGGTCGAATACGAGTATAGCGCCGAGCAGCGCCCCGCCCGGGGGGCAATGGCCCCCCCGAGTTATTGCCGCGCCCATTTCGGCAAGCTGTGCGAGCGCCCGGCCATGCCCCCCGGCGGGGCGCCCC
>CASEQJ010000027.1 GCA_949290055.1 uncultured Olsenella sp.
GGCGACTTCTCGCCGTGGTCGGCGGGCGAGACGCGCGTCGCAACGCTCGTGGACCTCTCGCAGGACCTCCGCAGACGCTCGAGCGCACGGGCCCTCACCTACGAGACCACGGCGTCCAGCCCCGTCTACCTGCGGATTGGCGTGCTCGACAGCTTTGACGGCGCAACGTGGCGCTTCTCTGGGGACACGGCCGGCGCCCTCGTGGACGCGTCCCCGCTCTCCCAGGCCGCCCTCTCCGACGACGCCGCGACCGGCGTGGCCGCCCCCGTGACGACCGTCGTGCGCGACGCGAACGGCGCGGCGGCTCCTCCCGGAACGGCCACGCTCACCTCGCCCGAGGAGGGCACCTGGCGCGCCGTGGGGTGCTATCTCGCGCCCGCCACGAGCGTCGCGGACGTCAACGAGCTCCCCGACGTGCGCTCCGCGCTCGCACGGCGAAGCTACGTCGCCGAGGCCGCGCCGCCCGAGGACGCGCTCGCCGTACCCGGAGAGGCGCTCCCCGACGGCGTGGCCCAGGTCCTGGCCGCGGCGGAGGCCGAGGGCGTCGGCGGGGGCGGCTTCCTCAACCAGCTCGAGACCACGCGCTGGCTCGTGGGCCTCTTCACGGACGGGAGCTTCTCCTACTCGCTCGACGCGCCTGGCGGCGACCAGGGCAACCTCTCCGCCATAGGAGAGTTCCTCCAGACCAGAAGCGGCTACTGCACGCACTACGCCACGGCGTTTGCGCTGCTTTCGCGGGAGCTCGGCGTGCCCGCGCGCGTGGCGCTCGGCTACGCGCCCGACCCGACGCAAGACGAAGACGGGAACTACGTGGTCACCATGCTCCAGCTCCACGCCTGGGCGGAGGTCTGGCTCGACGGAATCGGCTGGGTCGGCGTCGACGTGACGCCCGCCGCCGGCGGCGCGGCAGACCCCGCGCCCGAACCCACCTCGCCGGAGGAGGAGCCGGACGAGACGCCGGACGCTCCAGCCGAGGCCCCCACGCAGCCCGAGGAGAGGCCCCAAGAAGACCAGCCCGCCGAGAAGGGCGACGAGGCCGAGGCCTCGCCGATCCCCTGGCTTGTGGCCGTCCTTCTCGCCCTGGCCCTTGTGGCGGCCGGCGGGGCGGCCGCCCTTCTCGCCCGGCGGCGCCGCGTCACGACCTGGCGGGCCGCCTGGGCACGCGTCTGCCGCGCCGCCCGGCGCTCGGGCGTGCGCTGGGACAGGAGCGCCACCGAGGACCAGGTCGCCGACCTCATCTGCGCGCGCCTGCGCGACGAGACCCTCTCCGCCGAGGTCCGCCGCACATGCCGCAACGCCTGCCAAGAGCGTTACGGCGGCCAGAGCGCGCCCTTCAAACAACCCCCGCTGCAAGCAATCGCCCGCACCCTGAGGCGTGGCCACAAGTAAGCCACCCCCGCGCTGTTGCGTTCGCTACATCAGCTCGCAGACCTGGGAGGCAAAGGCCACGGGGTCCTCGGGCAGGATGCCCTCGACGAGCAGTGCCTGGTTGTAGAGCAGCCCCGCGTAGAGCGCGACCTTGTCCTTGTCGCCCGCCTCCTGCGCGGCGCGCAGCTTCTCGAAGACCGGGTGCTTGGCGTTGACCTCGAGCACGCGGACGGCCTTGGGGGCCTGCTCCGCCTCGGGGCCGGCGGAGAGGACCTTCTCCATTTCAAGGGAGAGCGGGCCCTCGGAGGTGATCACGGCTGGCGCGCCGTCGGAGGCGAGGCGCGTGGACACCGCGACCTTCTCGACCTTGTCGCCCAGCGCCTCCTTCATGCCGGCGAACAGGTCCTCGTTGGCCTTGGTGGCCTCCTCGGCCTCCTTCTTCTCCTCGTCGGTGGCCAGGTCCAGGTCACCGGCGTTGACGTTCCTGAGCTCGACGGTGCGGTCCTCGACCTCGGGCTCGGCGCCGTCGGCCACGGCCTGCTCGGCCGCCTCGCGCGCGGCGTCGTCGGCGTAGGTCTTGGGCAGGCCCGTGGCCGTGAAGTCGTGCATGGCTTGGAAGCAGAACTCGTCCACGTCCTGCGTGGCCAGGAGCACGTCATAGCCCTTGGCAAGGACGGACTCCACCACGGGCATCTTCGCCAGCCGCTCGCGGTCGTCGCCGGCGGCGTAGTAGATCGCCTTCTGGTCCGCGGGCATGGCGGCCACGTACTCCTGCAGCGTGACCATTTTCTGCTCGCGGGCGCTCCAGAACAGGAGCAGACCGGCGAGCTCGTCCTTCTTCATGCCATAGCTCTGGTAGATTCCGTACTTGAGGCCGCGGCCAAAGTTCTCGAAGAAGGTCTCGTAGGCCTCGCGGTCGTTGTCGCGCATGGCCTCGAGCTCGGAGGTGATCTTCTTCTCTATGCGGCGCGCCATGGCCTGGAGCTGGCGGGTCTGCTGAAGCGTCTCACGGGAGATGTTGAGGGAGACGTCGGAGGAGTCCACGACGCCGCGGACGAAGTTGTAGTAGTCGGGCAGGAGGTCGGCGCACTTCTCCATGATCAGGACGTTGGAGCTGTAGAGCTCGAGGCCCTTCTCGTAGTCGCGGCTGTAGAGGTCAAAGGGCGCCTTGCCGGGAATGAAGAGCAGGGCGTCGTACTCGAGCGTGCCCTCGGCGTGCAGGCTGAAGGTGCGCGCGGGGTCCGCCCAGTCGTGGAAGGTGGACTTGTAGAACTCGGCGTACTCCTCGTCGGTGACCTCGGAGGAGCGCTTCTTCCAGATCGGGGTCATGGAGTTTATGGTCTCGAGCTCGGTGTAGTCCTCCCACTCCGGCTTGTAGTCGTCGCCGGCGTCGGCGGGCCTCTCCTTCTCGCGGCTCTTGGTCACGAGCATCTGCACAGGGTAGCGCACGTAGTTGCTGTACTTCCGGATCAGCTCGCGGAGCTTCCACTCGCTGAGGAACTCGTCGTAGTTGGCCTCCTCGGCGTTGTCCTTGAGGGTGAGGACGATCGTGGTGCCGCAGGTGTCGCGATACGCCGGGTCGCCGGAGGGGACCGCGTCGATCGTGTAGCCCTCGACGCCGTCGGAGGTCCAGCGGTTGCACTCGTCGGCGCCCCAGGCGCGCGTGATCACGCTGACCTCCTTGGCCACCATGAAGGCGGAGTAGAAGCCCACGCCAAAGCGGCCGATGATGTCCACGGCGTCGCCCTGGGCCTCGGCGTTGGCGGCCTTGAACTCCTCGGAGCCGGAGTGGGCTATGGTGCCGAGGTTCTTCTCCAGCTCCTCGGCCGTCATGCCGATGCCGTTGTCGGAGACGGTGATCGTGCGGGCGTCCTTGTCAAAGGCCACGTTGATGGCGAGGTTGGCCTGGTCGACCTGCACGGAGCTGTCGGTGAGGCTCTTGAGGTAGAGCTTGTCGATGGCGTCCGAGGCGTTGGAGATCAGCTCACGGAGGAAGATCTCGCGGTTGGTGTAGATGGAGTTGATCATGAGGTCGAGGAGCTTCTTGCTCTCTGTCTTGAACTTGCGCATGCGGCGCGCCCCTTTCCGTGCTGCCTTGGTGAACGTGAGCTAGTGTACCCGGTTCAGAAAATCTTAGTCGCCCGCGCTTAGATATCGAACAGCAATATCGGGACGTGTTAGAGCGAGCAGCTTTTTTGGGACAGGTTACGGAGCCACGGCACCCAGCCGACCGAGGCCTGTCCCAAAAGAGCAGCGCGTTTTAACACGTCCCAAAAGCGCTAGTCGAGGAGGGGCGAGGTGGGAAAGGCGTCATCGTAGGGAATGGCGTCGGGCAGACCGAGGGGAGCGGCAGAAGCGGTGAGGAGGTAGTTGTCCTCGGCGGCATGGGTCTCGTCGGCGGCGAGAGCCACCTCGACGTGGGGAAACGCCGTGCGGGCCGTCGCCACCTCGGCGCGCAGGAAGCTCAAATCGGAGCCGCCGTCGCGCGACACCACGTTCATGAGGCAGACGCCGTCCGGCGCGAGCGCGCGGCGCACGAGACGCAGCGCCTCGACCGTGGCGAGCGAGCGCACGGGCCTCTCGCCCAGAAAGGCGTCGAGGACCACGGCGTCGTAGGGACCTACCTCACGCTCGAGGAAGCGGCGACCGTCCTCGCAGATCACCCGCAGGTCCCCGCCGGACGCACGGGCGAGCGAGACGGCCTCGTCGAGGAAGAACCAACGACGCGCGAGGCGAATGACCGCAGGGTCGATCTCCACGACGTCCGTCCGCACGCCCGGGTGTCGTGCGGCGACAAGCTTGGGGAAAGCGAAGCCCCCGCCGCCGATCATAAGCACGCGGCACGCAGAGGGACGCAGCTCGAAGAGGCGCTCGAACGCGCGGTAGTACGCGAAGACCGGCTCCATGCGGCGTGCGCCGAGATAGGTTGCGGACTGATAGACGCCTCCCGTTCGCAGCACGCGCACGGAATCGGCGGCGGCGTCGCGCGTCCGATAGACGAGCGCAATCCCACCCATGGTCCGCACGACATGAGGGCGCGTGCGCCGCAGCCAGCCCACCGCGGCGAGCGCGCCGGTCGCCAGCGCCGCTGCCGCGAGCCCGTTCTTCGTGAGTCTCATGCCCCTCCCCTCCGCACCTATGATAGGCGGCTGATAGGATTGTTCCCGAAAGGAGCATCATGTCGCTGAGAATCATCACCTCGCCCGCAAAGAAGATGCGCGTGATCGACGCGCCGCCCTGGCCCGTGCGCGAGCCGGCGTTCCTGGCGCGCACCGAGAGGCTGCTGGAAGCCCTGCGGGCGCTCTCGCGCGACGAGGCGCAGCGGCTCTGGGCCTGCAGCGACCGTCTCGCCGACCTCAACTACGAGCGGGTCCACACCATGGACCTCATCGCCGGGACAACCGCCGCCGTCGTCGCCTACGAGGGAATCCAGTACACGCACCTGGCAGCCGAGGTCATGAGCGAGGACGAGCTCGCCTGGCTGGACGGCCACCTTCGCATTCTCTCGGGCTTCTACGGCATGCTGCGGCCGCTTGACGGGGTGGTCCCGTACCGCCTGGAGATGCAGGCACACCTTGCGGTGGACGGCACGCGGAACCTCTACGAGTTCTGGGCCGACGCACTCTACGAGGCGCTTGCCGCCGAAGGCTGCGACGTCATCGTTAACGTCGCCTCGGTCGAGTACGCGCGCGCCGTCACACCCTGGGTGCGACCGGACGGTCCCCGGGTCCTCACCTGCCTCTTCGGCGTCGAGCGCGACGGGCGCCTGCGCCAACCGGCAACCGAGGCGAAGGCGGCGCGTGGCACCTTCGTGCGCTGGTGCGCCGAGCGCGGCGTGAAGACCCTCGACGAGCTGTGCGACTTCCGTGAGCGCGGGTACGAGCTGAGCGTCGGGCGCTCCTCCGACGACTCCCTCGTGTTCGTTCGCGCGGAGCAAAACTCCCCTTCGTGTGATGAATTCGCACCGCCAGACGCAAATCGCTCGCTCGTGTGATGACAAAACGGGTCCAGACGGACTCCCGGTTCGAGATATAGTTGTATCTTCTATCTATCAACAGGGGATTTGCGAATTAGGTTCCCCAACAGGGGCCAAAACTCCATCACACGAGCGACCGTTTTGATCCCGGACGCACACGGATATCACACGAGCGTCCATTTTGACTGACCCGAACGCCCCGGCAAGGCCGAGTATGATGGGGACCGAGGCGAGGGAGGTGCGATGCCGGACGTCGACGCGATCATAGAGCAGATTCTCGCAGCCAGCCGTGCCAAGGGCGGCCGGGCGCTCTCGAGCGAGCGCACCTACGCGGACGAGCCGATTCTGCTGCGCGGGTCGCAGCTCGGCAGCTACCTCCCCGAGCCCATTCGGGAAATGCGCGCCCTCGCCCGTCGTCCCGAAGCCCGCGCCTGGTCGGACGCGCGCCTGTTCGTGGAGCAGGCCCGCCTCATGGCAGACTATGTCGACGATCGACCCTACGAGGGAGAGTTCAAGAGCTACTTCCCCACTTACGAGACGATGGACAACCGGCAGCTCCGCGGCTACTTCACCTGGCGTGCGCGCGTGCGCTCCGGAGAGGTCGCGCAAACGTCGGCCTCGTTCGCCTACGTCTACCTCTACGAACTCCTGAACGGGATCGGCGTCGAACCGGGTGAGCAGGCCTTTCGCGAAATCGAAGCCTTTTGGCAAACCTACCGCGCCTTCGAGCCTGCCATGGACCGCTACGTCCGCCCGTGGCTCGTGGACTACGTGGTCTACCACGACCTGCCGCCGGAGCTTGCCAGGCCCTACCTCAACACCGCACACGACCGCGCGGTCGGCGTCCTTTCGCGCGCCGACGCCGAGGCTCGCATGCAGCCCAAGGCGCGGCGGCGCGGCGCATACAAGCCCGCAGCAAATCCGGAGCTCTTCGGCGCACTCGACTCCCTCTCCACCTATCGTCTCTCTGAGTCTCGCCTCTTTCAGGACGAGCCCGACTCACTCACAGCCGTGACCTGCGGCGTCTTTGCCCAGCTCGCTCGCTACTACCACGGAAGCCGCGCCCAGGGACTCACGGAGAGCCTCTTTGGCACGCGCCACCCCATGCCGCACCTCATGTTCGCCTCGGCCGTGTTCTACCCCGGCACCCGACACGCGGACACCGTCTACGAGCTCGACGACACCTGCCGTTACCTCTGCAGAAACGGCATCTGGACCTGCGACGCGCTCCATGACGGAGGGGCCAGGAGCGCAAAGCTCGGCCAGATCCTCCATGCAATCGACCAGCGGCTCAGAACCGCGCTCGGTTACCCCCACCCGCTCAAGGAGCGCGGCGACCCAAAGTACCTCGCGCGCATGATTGACCGGGAGATTCAGGGCTACCTCGAGTGGCGGGCAGCGCACGCGCCGCGGCGCATAGAGATCGACCTCTCCAAGCTCGACGGAATCCGCTCGACCGCCGCCGAGACGCGCGAGGCCCTGCTCGTCGACGAGGAGCGCGAGGAGATCGCCGCCCCCGTCGAGTCGCCGTCCGAGCCTGAGGGGCACGAGGCCCTGGGGCTCACCGCCGCGGAGAGCGCCCTTCTTCGCGACCTGCTCGACGGGCGCCCAGGCACGGCGTCGGGCGTCGACCTTCTCGTGGACGCGATCAACGAAAAGCTCTTCGACCTCGTGGGCGACACGGTCCTCGAGTTCGACGAGACCGGGTCGCCCGCACTCATTGCCGACTACGCGGACGACGTGCGCGAGGCCCTCGCGCAAAAATAGAACACCTGTGCTAGAATTTTGATTCTGCCGTCGTCGAGAGGAGTCACATGGAACGCACACCAAAGGTGCCCAAGCGCATCGCCGCGGTCATTGTCAACTCCCTCAAGGGCGGCGTCGTCCCGCGCATAGGCCTGCCCTACATTACCGTCGGCCGCGAGCGCGAGATTCAGGCGCTGCTGCACGACCTCGAGCTCGTGGCGGACGGCGGGGCGAGCTTCCGCTTCCTCGTCGGCCGCTACGGCGCCGGCAAGAGCTTCCTGCTGCAGACGATTCGCACGCATGCCATGGGCAACGACTTCGTGGTGGCGGACGCCGACCTCTCCCCCGAGCGCCGGCTCCAGGGCGGCCAGGGCCAGGGCCTTGCCACCTACCGCGAGCTCGTCCGCAACCTCTCCACCAAGACGCGCCCCGAGGGCGGCGCGCTCCAGCTCGTGCTCGACCGCTGGGTCGCGGCGCTGCGCGAGCAGCCCGACGCCGAGGCCGCCCTCGCAGACCAGCTCTCCCCCCTTCGCGAGCTCGTCTGCGGCTTCGACTTCACGCAGGTCCTATGCCTCTACTACCGGGCCAGCCTCGAGGGGGACGACGAGCGCCGCGCGGGCGTGGTCAAGTGGCTGCGCGGCGAGTTCCGCACCAAGACCGAGGCTCGTACCGAGCTGGGCGTCAACGCCTGCATTACGGACGACACCTGGTACGAGTACCTCAAGCTCTTCGCGCAGTTCCTCGTGGGCGCCGGCTACAAGGGCCTCGTCGTCCTGATCGACGAGCTCGTGAACCTCTACAAGATTCCCAACGCCACCTCGCGCCAGTACAACTACGAGAAGATCCTCACCATGTACAACGACACGCTCCAGGGCAAGGCGCACCACTTGGGAATCATCATGGGCGGCACCCCGCAGTCCATAGAGGACCGTCGTCGCGGCGTCTTCTCCTACGAGGCGCTGCGCAGCCGCCTCACGCAGGGCCGCTTTGCGAGCGCGGGTCTCGCGGACATGCTCGCCCCGGTCATTCACCTGGAGCCCCTCACCTACGAGGAGCTGCTCGTCCTCATAGAGAAGCTCGCCGACATCCACGCCGGCTACTTCGGCTACGAGCGCGCGCTCACGCAGGACCAGCTCGTGAGCTTCCTCAAGGTGGAGTTCGGTCGCGTGGGCGCCGATACCCACCTCACGCCGCGCGAGGTCATCCGCGACTTCATAGAGCTTCTCGACATAGTGTGCCAGAACCTTGGCGCGGACGTGGACGCCCTGCTCAAGACCGACACGTTCTCCGGCGCCGTTGCCGCCCCAACCGTCGCGGCGGGCGAGAAGGACGTGGACGCCGCCTACGCCGAGTTCACGATCTAGGCGTCGCCGTCCGCGTCCCACACCTTCTCGACGGCGTCGCGCTCGTCCACCACATACGCCGAGTAGATCGGCTCATCCGGCGCCGTCGCGTTTACCTCGAGGTAGCGGGGGACCTCCCCGTCGTCAGCGAGCTCGTAGCAGACGTGCCCGTCGCCCAGCCACGACACGCAGCAGGGATGGCCAAAGCGCTCCTCGAAGTCGTCGACGGTCTTCTCGCCCTCGTCGAGAAACGCCGTGACCTCGTCAACGTCAGATATGATGTCCCCGGCCTCATAGCGCAGGGGATCGTCATTCACGAGGCGCGTCTCCCACTCCAAGGGATAGCTCAGCCGAAGGTGCAGTCCCGTCCCTTCGGGCCAGTCCGTCCCCCGCGCGTCGTAGAGCATCGCCGAGTACGCGTCCTCTGACCATACGATGATCGTGGAGACGCCCACCTCGGCCTCGTTGAAGTCGTTCTCTTTCACGAGCGTCATGAAGCACCAGTAGTTCTCCCCATCGAGGGCAAACGAGAAGTCGGTCGAGAGCTCCACGCGGCGCTTGCCATCTTCGATCTTCTCGGATTCCATGGGAAGCGTCACCGAATGAGTGCCCAGGTAGCCAACATGACCGGAACAGCTCTCCACCAGCTCGCTGGCCCGCCCGTCAAGATCATCGGAGCCCGCACGGACCTCGGGCGAAAAGAGCTCGACGATCGCATCCTCGTCGCCCACCTCGAGGGCGTCGAGAAGGTCCTCCGCCGCGTCAAGGCAGGCCTGCCCCCGCGGACTCACGTACTCCTCGCCCGTCACGCGGCTCCCGACAAAGCGGACGAGGGAATCGACGCGCTCAGAGCATCCCACGCACGGGACGGTCGCAAGCACGACGAGCAGACACGCGCCCAGACGTCTGACGCAACCCGACCCTCTTCCGAACATGAGCGGCCTCCCAAGCTCCGGTCAACGCGCGGCACCATTTTATCAGGTCGCCTGCGCCTTCTCTCTGGTAGCATGAAACAAATGTTCTATTCGGGGAGGAATCGTGAGCGTCTTTGACCGATACGCGCCGTTCGTGCAGGACTTCATCTACGCGCACGAGTGGGAGAACCTGCGCGGCGTGCAGGTGGCCGCCGGCGAGGCGATTTTTGACACCGAGAACCACGTGCTGCTGTGTGCCTCCACGGCCTCCGGCAAGACCGAGGCGGCCTTCTTCCCCATTCTGACCGAGTTCTGGGAGGACCCGCCCGCCTCCGTGGGCGCCCTCTACATAGGCCCCACCAAGGCGCTGATCAACGACCAGTTCTACCGCCTGACCGACCTCTGCGAGGAGGCGGGGATCAGCGTCTGGCACTGGCACGGGGACGTCTCGGCCTCTCACAAGGCGCGACTTGTGAAGCGGCCGTCCGGCATCCTGCAGATCACACCGGAGTCCCTCGAGGCCTTGCTCATGCGCCGCCACGCCGTGGTGTCCAAGCTCTTCTGCGACCTGCGCTACGTCGTCATCGACGAGGTCCACTCGCTGCTGCGGCAGGACCGCGGCGGCCAGTGCCTCTGCCTGATCGAGCGCCTGGCGAGAATAGCGGGCGTGCAGCCGCGGCGCATAGGCCTCTCCGCCACAATCGGCGACCCCGAGGCCGTGGGCGCGTTTCTCGCCGCCGGGACCGGACGAGACACCGTCGTTCCCCGCATCGAGGAGCCCCCACGCACCTGGCGCCTCTCGATGGAGCACTTCTACCAGAGCGGCCCGCAGGCCGACGAGTCCGAACTCCAGACGGCGGACGGAAGCACCGAGGCCGACGTCCTGTCTGTAGAGTCGTCGGAGGCGAGGGCACTATCCCCGTGCTCAAACAGCTTCGGCGCACAGGGCGCGCCTGCAGAACTGCGCGCGGGAATAGTGCCCTCGCCTACCGAGGCCCCCACGGACCTGGCGCCCGCGAACGCCGATCCGGGGATTGGGTACATCTTCGAGCACACTCGTGGCCGCAAGTGCCTGATCTTCTCGAACTCGCGCGAGGAGGCGGAGGAGGTCTGCACGACGCTGCGCGCCTACTGCGAGTTTAACGGGGAGCCGGACCGCTTTCTCATCCACCACGGCAACCTCTCTGCCGCAATCCGAGAGAGTGCCGAGGAGCAGATGCGCGACGACGCCTCGGATCTCTCGATCGTCGCCACCGCAACGCTTGAGCTGGGCATAGACGTGGGGCGCCTCGAGCGGGCGTTCCAGATCGACGCCCCGTTCACCGTCTCTGCCTTCCTGCAGCGCATGGGCCGCACGGGCCGGCGCGAGGCTCCTCCGGAAATGTGGTTCGTCATGCGCGAGGAGCAGCCGGAGGCCCGCACGCTGCTGCCGGAGACCATCCCCTGGAAGCTGCTGCAGGGCATTGCGCTCGTCCAGCTCTATCGCGAGGAGCACTGGGTCGAGCCGCCCAACCTGAACCGCCTACCCTACAGCCTGCTCTGCCACCAGACGCTGGCTACGCTCGCCAGTGAGGGCGAGCTCTCCCCCGCTCAGCTCGCGAGCCGCGTGCTCACGTTGACGTACTTCCACCGCGTCACGGCGGACGACTTCCGCGAGCTCCTGCGCCACCTGCTGCGCAACGACTTCATTGAGCAGACCGAGGGCGGCGGCCTGATCGTCGGCCTCGCCGGCGAGCGAGTGACCGGCTCCTACAAGTTCTTCGCGGTCTTCCAGGAGAACGTGGAGTACACCGTGCGGTCAGGCTCCGAGGAGATCGGCACGCTCTGCGCACCGCCCCCGCCCGGGGAGAAGGTCGCCATCGCGGGGCACGTATGGATCGTGGACGAGGTGGACCACGAGCGGCACCTGCTCTACGTCACGCAGGTCAAGGGCAAGGTCCCGGCGTACTTCGGCGACGTGGCGGGAGACATAAACACGCACATCCTCGAGCGCATGCGCCGCGTCCTTGAGGAGAGCGCGCCCTACCCCTACCTGCGCGATCATGCCCGCGCGCGCCTGCGCGAGGCTCGCCGCGTGGCGCGGAACTCCAGCCTCACGACAGGCCCGCTCGTCTGCCTTGGCGAGAACGACAAGGAGCAGACCATGTGGTGCCTGCTCCCGTGGCTCGGGACCTACGCGTTTCTCGCCCTGGAGCGCCTGATCAAGATCAAATGCGCCGCGGAGCTGGGCATAAAGGGCGTCAACTCGTCGCGCCCGTACTTCATGACCTTTGTCATGGAAGCCGACGAGCAGACGTTCTTCTCGGTCGTGAAGGACGCGGCGGAGCGGCTCACCGACCCGATGGACCTCCTCTACCCCGCCGAGATTCCGTATTTCGAGAAGTACGACGAGCTCGTGCCCGAGAGCCTTGTCCGCAAGGGCTTTGCCTGCGGCGTGCTCGACGTCGAGGGCATGCGTGAGCGCGTGGCGCAGTGGTAGGGCGCCGCGCCCCCGCGCTACGATGCGCGCTTGCCGCGCTCTCGATACTCCCGATAACGTCGATAGAAGGTCTGGACGCTCAGGCCCAAAGCCTCGGCAGCCTGCCGAGCGGTCAGCTCGCCACGATGGTGTCGCTCGCACGCATCGCGCAGCCTAATGTCGTCAACGCTCTTGCGCTTGCGGCCTCGATACTTTCCCTGTTGCGCCGCAACCGCAATGCCCTGGCTCCTCCGTCGGTCTATGTAGGACTTTTCCTTGAGGTAAAGCTCTCGGAGCAACGCATGCACGGCCCGCCTGTTCTTCTCGTCAATCGTGAATCGATCGCCAACGATCGTCTCGCCCCTGCCGAGGGCCTCAAGAAGCAAGCGCGCCGAATCAGCCCCGCGCAAGCCGGGAAGGTCCCCATGGCGCAGGTCAAGCTCATGACGGTCGTCCCGCTCATCCCTCCTTCGAACGTAAAGAGAATCCCCCGGATAGCGCGTGTTTGTCCTGATAAGCCACTCTAGCCTGTCAAGATACTCCATCCCCTCTGAATCCAGCAGTCTCCTCACGTCCTCGCGATTTTCCGAGGGAGTTCGCTCACTCACAAAGACCGGGGTGCGATTCCTCCTTACATAGACTCGCTCATGAAGATCGAGATTGAGACCTGGGATGCCTCTGAACAGCGGGGGCCCGAGAAGCTCCGTGACTGCATAGTTGGGCTCAATCTCATAGCAGAACTCATCATTCTCCCAAACGGTATACGAGATAAACGCAACGCGATACTCCACGAGCGTCTCGGGGTCTCGTACGCAGATGGCCCCTTCGGTCACCCTGCTTCTCATGACTGGCCTCCCAACCGATCGTAGGCACCCTTGAGAATGAGCCGATACCTCAAGTCGAGAATGGCGTGATAGAAGTCCTTCCGGATTGGGCTTGCAAACGGAACCTCTGACACAAGGTCGTGAACCGCATCCATGTCCAGTGTCCTCATGACTGCTTGCAGGGCAACGTTGCACTCTGGAAACTCGAGGCTCCCAATCACCTCGTCATACGAGCTCTTCCTCCCGCCGAGCCGCACCTGGGAGGTCGGGAAACGATACACGCGCCTGAGCATCTCGTCCTGAGACCTCAAGACACGCTCAACCTCCTCATCCTCCACGAGACCTGGAAACAGGCACGATCCGTTATCGAACACCGGGGCAAGCGCGTATCCGTCGTCACTTTTTAGGAATCCCCAGTTGGCCCCATGCCGATCGAAGTTGCCGAGAAGGGCGTCCACCACATACATGCGCCAGAAAGCGGATATCGTCTCGTCCACGTTGGTAAGCTTTGAGTTGTCGCGCAGCATGCGCATGATGTCGACATAGTCGTACTGATACGACTCCTTATCCTCTTCAAGCGTGCTCTCACCAACCTCGTTGAACGGAACGAACTGGGTTGTGGATGTGTTGAAATCTCGGCAGGCCACGACGGGTTCAGACTGATAGGTACCGAGATAGGTTTCTTGAGCCTCCATTCCCGCAAGGGAAAAGATGTGCGAGCCGAGATATTCGGATACGTGGTTGAAGCGCCTTCCAAACGGCGTGGCCTTCCGAAACTTGAGCATGTAGCATGTTCCGTCAGGGGTCTGGATACCTATCTTATGCTCGCTGCCAGCATAGTAGCGATTGCTCAATTCGTAACCGGAGAAGTCCAAGGTATGCCCTCTCATATTTCTTATATATTGTTATTGAGAGTCTATCATATTTATAATAGGTCTCTATTGAGACACTTGGACGTAAAAACGCAAGAAGTACGCTCGGCAATTGACGGCGCAACTCCTAGCGTCCGTGGCACTTCTTGTACTTCTTGCCGCTCCCGCAGGGGCAGGGGTCGTTGCGCCCCACCTTCATGGGCGTTCCGTCTGAATTGCGAAAGACCTTCTTCCCTGTTATCCGCTCGTGGAGCGCGTCAGGGGACCAGCCGTTGTTCCACCAGTCGGGAAGGGCGTTTGCCATGGCCATAATACGGCCCAGGAGGCCTTCGGCGTCTTCGGACGTCTCAAAGACGCCCAGCTCACTTGCCGCCTCGACAATCTCGGTCGGCCGCGTGCTCCCCACCTGAACGTCAAGAAGCTGCTCGATCACGTAGTCGGCATAGAGGAAGTCGTCCTCGTCGTCGGGCACGTGTGCGTCGAGCCATCTGCGTAGGTTCATCACCTCGGGCAGATGGAGCTTCCAGTCGTACGCCTCCCCGGTGGCAAGCGACGGGTCCAGCGGGAAGGACCCGTACTCCTCCGCCTTACGCTCGTGCTCAGCGATAAGGGCGCGAAGCATCTTGTCTCGCGTCTCCTGCTCACGCTCGATGCGGCGCTCCAGGTCGTCGATGATCCCGCCCACGCCGTCGCGCGTGACCTCCTCGCCCTTCGCCGTAAGGTCGGAGAGCACGCCGTCGTACATGTCCTCGCCGATCTGGGCGTCACCGAGGCTGTAGTGGATGACGTAGGCGAAAAGGGCCTTGTCCTGCGCATCCCCATGGCCTTTTGCCTCGCGGTCGAGCCAGAGCTCGAAGGTGGGATAGCTGCCCATGCGCTTCTGCAGGATGAGCAGGTCGTCTACGAGATCGTCAAGCTCGATCTTCTCGTCAAAGAGTTCCTCGTAGCGCGCAGGGAGGTCACGCACCGCCGCAGCGCCGCAGAACTCCGCGAGCACCTCCGAGAGATGGCCGACTCGCTCGATGCGAGCGCGCCGGGCGTCGACCTTGTCAAAGTCGAGGGATTCCGCTTGGGCACGCAACTCGTCTGGGACGAGGGCCGTGAACTTCCCCTCATGCAGGAAGAGACGGGAGATGGGCGGACAGGGCATGAGGGAGCCGTGCTGCGCCGCGTCCTTCTCGGCAAATTCCACAAGGCCGTCCGGAGCGGCAAGCAGCTTTCGGAAGGTGACGTACTCCGCCTCGAAGCAGGTGACGAGCGTGTTGCTCAGAATCCGCGGATCGTCGAGCCACTCCCGCGCAACCCTCTCTGCCAGCTGCGCCTTTCTCAAGGAAGAGGCGCCGCCGATACCGAGCCCTCGAGCGTCCTGCTCAAGGTCGGCCATTTTGTCCGTGGCAAGCGCGTCCGCCAGCGAGTGCGCAGGGGCGGTTCTCTGGGCGCGCCGCGCAAGCTCAGCCGCACGGCCTCTCCCCTCACTTCTGTACCACGTCTCCTGAAGTCGCTCGTTGACCCGCTCCTCACGCATCTCTTCAGAAAGGTCGGCGAGCTCACCGCGGTGCACGCCCTTGACCATGGGCTCCGTGCCGTCGCGCTCCCAGCGTTCACGATCAATCTGACGCTGGAGGCGCTCCCAGTCGTCCCGCTCCTGCTGTGCGTTCACACGACGTGCAAGGGCCACAAAGTCGTCAGCCGTCTCCACGAGCGAATAGTCGACGGACTCCCGCACCTCTCCCTGCAGCATTTCTCTCATGCCGGGACCATAGCTCACGGGCGGCAGACGGACCATTGTGTCATAGACAATCGCCCCGTCAAACGGCAGCAGCGTGACAAATACGACCGTCGGGGGCTGCTCTGGGACCACCTCTTCGATGTCCTGCGCAACCCCCATGACCGCGACCCTGCTCCCACCAACGGAGAGCAACGCCCGTCCTTGGTGGTCGTACCCGAGCAGCAGCTGGGGCCCGGTTATCCGGTCCTTCCAAGGGGTGAGCTCTGCGAGGACACGCGGTGGGAGGCCCAGGGGATTCCTCTCGACCAGGTCGTCAAAGAGGGAAGGGTCATCCCAAACGCGGTCGAGCACCTCCCTGCATGCGTCGAGACCAAAAGACCCGTCGGGGAGCAGGAGCTCCTCGGCGGGGACGATTCCAAACTCCTGATTGGCAGAGAGAATGAGAGCGCTCAGCAGATCGTAGAGGTGGCTGGCACGAGCCTCGTTCAGGTGCATGGCTTCTCCTTCTTCAGCGTGAACTAAGTGTAGCGCGTCGGGGCAGGTGCCTCACGGATTGGTTGTTCTTCCGGTTATGTACACCCTTTGCAGCCGCATGGAAGGGATAGGATTCCATCTGCGCAGGTAAAGGAGCTAGACGATAAGAACGTCGGGGACAAAGGGTGTACATAATCGAAAAGGGCCCGAGCCGCGGGGGTGACGGCTCGGGCCCAAGTGATTCAAAAGGGGACTGTCCCCTTTCGAATCAGTGCATGTTCCAGGCGTGGTGGTCCTCCTCGGCGCGCTCGGAGTTGGGCTCGCCCAGGTAGTCCTCGTAGATTGCCGTAATCGACGGGTTCTCGTAGGAGTTGCGCAGCTCGGCGTTGTGGTCGAGGCCCCAGAGGACGTCGCCGCGCACGCCGGCGAGCTCCTCGCCGTCGTGAATCGGCTGGCCGCCGCCGCCCGCGCAGCCGCCCGGGCAGGCCATGACCTCGACGAAGTCGTACTCGACCTCGCCCGCCGCAATGGCGTCGAGCAGGTAGCCCGCGTTGGCCAGCCCGCTCACCACGGCGACGCGCACCGGGGTGCCCGCCAGGTCGTAGGTGGCCTCCTTCCAGGCGTCCAGGCCACGGACGTCGGAGAAGGCGTCGGGCTCGGGCGTCTTGCCGGTGACCACGTGATAGGCGGTGCGCAGCGCCGCCTCCATGACGCCGCCGGTCGCGCCGAAGATGACGGCCGCGCCCGTGGAGGTGCCCAGCGGGTCGTCGAAGTTCTCCTCGGCCAGCATGGTCGCGTCAATGTGCTCGGCGCGGATCATGCGGTCGACCTCGCGCGTGGTGATCGATACGTCGACGTCGGGGTCGCCGCAGGCGTCGTTCATGACCGGAATCGCGACCTCGGCCTTCTTGGCTGTGCACGGCATGATCTCCACGCAGAAAATGTTGTGCGGGTCTATGCCCTTGAGCTCGGCGAAGTAGCTCTTGGTCACGGCGCCGAACATCTGGCCCGGCGACTTGGCGGTGGAGAGCTGGTCCACGAACTCGGGACGCACGGCCTTGACGTAGCGCACCCAGCCCGGGCAGCAGGAGGTGAACATCGGGAACGTGTTCTCCTCCTTGTGGGCGAGCTTGTGCAGAAGCTCGGTGCCCTCCTCCATGATCGTGAGGTCGGCCGAGAAGTTCGTGTCAAAGACGTAGTCCACGCCCATTTGGCGCAGCGCCGCCACGAGGCGGCCGACGGTGGCGTCCTCGCGTGCGAGGCCGAGGCTCTCGCCCCAGGCGGCGCGCACGGCCGGCGCGATCTGCACCACGACGACCTTCTCGGGATCGGCCAGCGCGTCGAAGACCTTCTGCGTGTCGTCGCGCTCGCGCAGGGCGCCCGTCGGGCAGTGCGTTATGCACTGGCCGCAGAGCGTGCAGTCGGACTCGCGAATGGTCATGCCGCCGCGGACGTTCACGCTCGTGTGCGTCGCGCGGTTGGCGAGGTCCCAGACGCCGAGCCCCTGGATCTTCTCGCACACCTGAATGCAGCGCAGGCAGTTTATGCACTTGTCGTTGTTGCGAATGAGCGGGAAGGACTTGTCCCACTCGTCGTGCATGAGGCGCTTCTCGTAGGGCAGGTCCGAGATTCCCAGGTCGTTGGCAAGCGTCTGCAGGGTGCAGTTGCCGGAGCGCACGCAGCTCGTGCACTCGGAGTCGTGGCAAGCGAGCAGAAGCTCCATGTTCATGCGGCGCGCCACGCGCACCTTGGGGCTGTTGGTGTGCACGACCATGCCCTCGAGCACCGTGTTGTTGCACGCGGCGACGAGCTGGTCTATGCCCTCGATCTCAACCACGCATATGCGGCAGGCGCCGATCTCGTTGAGGTCCTTGAGGTAGCAGAGCGTGGGGATCTTGATCCCCACGGCAGCGGCGGCGTCGAGAATGGAGGTGCCCTCCTCCACGGTGACGGCGCGGCCGTCGATAGTGAGGTTTACCACTGCTCGATCCTCCCTCCGCGGAACGCGCCGAAGCCGAAGTGGTCGCAGCGCAGGCAGCGCGAGGCCTCCTGGTGCGCCTCCTGGTCGGTGAGGCCGTTCTCGACGATGTCGAAGTCGTTGATTCGCTCGGACGCCTCGCGCTCGCGCATCTCGCAGCGCGCGCAGGAGATCTTGCCCTTGAACTGCACGGGCGGCAGCTCCACGTCGAGCTCGATCTTGTGGTTGAAGCCGAGGTAGTTGTCAATGTTGCCGGCCGCAACCTTGCCCGCGTTGATCGCGCGAATGACGGTGGCCGGTCCGCTCTGGCAGTCGCCGCCGGAGAAGAGGCCGTCCTGGCCGGGCACGGCGCCGTCCGAATCGGTGACGATGCGGCCCCACTTGCAGGGCACGCCCCGCTCCTCGAAGGTGGCGGAGTCAATGTCCTGGCCAATGGCCACGATCACGCGGTCGCACGGCACCACGACGTCGCCGCCCTCGGCAGCGCGCGGCGCGGGACGCCCGCGCTTGAGGCCGCCAATGATCTGCGGCTCGACCTTGAGGCCGGCCACGTGACCGCTCTCGTCGACGACGACCTCCTTGGGCGCGTGCAGGTCCATGACCTCGCAGCCCTCGGCCTCGGCGCCGGCGATTTCCTCGTCCTGGGCCGTCATGTCGGCCACGCGGCGACGGTACGCGATGATGACCTTCTCGGCACCCAGACGCACGGAGGTGCGGGCCACGTCCATGGCCACGTTGCCGCCGCCGACGACGGCAACCGTGAGGCCCTTGAAGTCGGGCGGGTTGTTGTCACCCATGTCGCGCAGGAGCTGTACGGCGGACATGACGCCCTCGGCATCCTCGCCCGGAAGGCCGAGCTTCTTGTCCGCATGCGCGCCGATGGCCAGGTAGACCGCGTCGTACTCGGAGCGCAGACGGGTCATCTCGTCACCGTCCACGCTGTGGTTGAGCTCGACGTCGATGCCACAGTCCAGAATCCACTGAATCTCGGAGTCAAGCTGCTCGCGCGGCAGGCGGTAGTTGGGAATGCCGTAGCGGAGCATGCCGCCGAGGTGGGCGCGCTGCTCGAAGACCTTGACCTTGTGGCCCATGAGCGTGAGGTAGTACGCGCACGAGATTCCGGCCGGGCCGCCGCCAATGACGGCGACGCGCTTGCCCGTGGCGGGCTTTATGAGCGGGCGGTAGTCCCCCGCGTGGTCCACGGCGTAGCGCTTGAGGCCGCGGATGTTCATGGGGTCGTCCACCATGCCGCGACGGCAGTGCATCTCGCACGGGTGTTCGCAGACGAGGCCGCACACCAGCGGCAGCGGGTTGTCCTTGCGAATGAGGCGCACGGCCTCGGTGTAGCGGCCGGCCTCGACGAGCGCGATGTAGCCGGGAATGTCCACGCCGGCCGGGCAGCCCGAGACGCACGGCACCGTCTGGTGCTGCGAGAAGCCGCAGGCGTGCTTGGTCACGTGGTGCTCGAAGTCGTCGCGGAAGCCGCGAATGGCCATGAGGGCCACCTCGCCGGCCTCGTAGCCGATTGCGCAGTCGCTCGACAGGTACACCGTGCGGGCGGTGGACTCGATCAGATCGAGCGTCTCGAGCGTGGCTCGGTTGTTCAGGACGTCGTTGAACAGGTGGCGCAGCATGCGCAGGCCGTTTCTGCACGGCGTGCACTTGCCGCAGCTCTGCGTCGCGCACATGGCCACGTACGAGGCCGTGAACTCGACGGGGCACGGAGCAAGCGAGCTCACCGAGAGGCGCTTCTCGAGCATCTCATGCATGCTCGACATGATCGCCTGGGTCTCGCTCTGCTCCATGACGTGCATTCTTGCCATAGGCCCTCTCCTTGCACTCATGGAGTACGGTTGTCGCGGCCCCCTCGGCCACGACATAGTTGGTTTACATTACGTCGAAGACTGGACACCTCTCAGAAACATTCGGCGAGAAGAACGACGACTCGGCGAGCGGCTCCGTCCTCAAACTCCGCTCACCACCGACGCGACAAAACACTGCCGACAGCCGAGAGCTAACACTCAGCTGAAAGAAATCTGCAATGCTAGGGGGACCGTCTTTTCGTCAGAAAAGGAGTTACGCATGAAGAGAACTTCGCTCAAGGCGCTCGCCTGCACCCTCTGCGCCACGCTCGCCCTCGCCGGCGGCCTCGTGCTCACGGGCTGCTCGGGAACCGACCCCGAGGAGGCCATACGCGCCGACCTCACCACCAACCTCGACCAGATCAAGAACCTCGACGACGCCGCGATCGACGAGCTCGCCGAGGAGATGGGCGACACGGGCCTCGAGGACTACGGAATCGAGACCAGCGAGCTCATTGCCTCCATGGCGGACGGCTTCGACTACTCGATCGAGTCCGTCGAGGTCGACGGCGACACCGCCACGGCAAACCTCACCGTCACGTCCAAGTCCATGAGCGAGCTCATGAACCTCGACTATGACGAGATGACCAACGACCTCATGTCGGCGATCGAGTCCGGCGAGGTCACGGCCGACGAGGAGGGCATCAACGCCTGGGCCGGCACCTACATAATGGACCTGGTCAACGGGATCGAGCCGTCCGAGAAGAGCCTCGAGCTCACCTACGTCAACGGCGACGACGGCTGGGAGCTCGACGCCAACTCCAACAACGCCGTCAGCCAGATCTTCATTTAGTCGCCTAAAAGGGGTCAGACCCCGTTTAGGCAATCGCAATGGGGGCGTCGGCCGCGGCCGGCGCCCCTTTGCTATGCCAAGACCTCGCCGGCTATGCGCGCGGTCTCGGTGGCGTCCTTGGCGTAGAAGTCGGCGCCCACCATGCGCGCGTACTCGGGCGTGAGCACGGCGCCGCCAACCACGACCTTGCACCAGGGCGCGCGCTCGCGCAGAAGCTCGATCGTCTCGGCCATGGCCGGCACCGTCGAGGTCATGAGCGCCGAGAGCCCCACAAGGCGCACGTGGCGCTCCACCACGGCGTCCGCCACGGTCTCCGGCGCCACGTCGCGCCCGAGGTCGACCACCTCGAAGCCGTAGTTCTCGAGCAGCATGCGGACTATGTTCTTGCCGATGTCGTGGATGTCGCCCTTGACCGTGCACACCACCACGGTGCCCTTGTCTGCCGCGGGCGCGCCGTCCTTCTCGCCCGCCGCCCTGACCACCTCAAACCCGGCCTTGGCCGCCTCGGCGGAGGCCATGAGCTGCGGCAGGAAGAACGTTCCCGCCTCAAAGCGCCGCCCCACCTCGTCCAGCGCCGGCACCAGCACCTCGTTGATCGCAAACAGCGCGTCATGGGCGAGAAGAACCTCGCGCATGGCGTCCGCCATGGGGCCGGAACGGCCGTCCAGGACGAGCCGGCGAGCGCGCTCGACAGGATCGGTCGGGAGCGCCGCGTCCTTCTCGGCCGGACGGTTCTTCTCGCCCACCTCGGTGGCCGGCGCCGCGTCCGAGCGCTCGGCGTAGTGCTCCACGTAGAGGCGCGCGCCCTCGTCCTCGCCGGAGAGCACCCGCCAGGAGTCCACCACGTCCATTATACGGCGCACGCCCGGGTTCACGATCGCGAGGTCGAGCCCGGCGCCGAACGCGGCCGAGAGGAACGTGGCGTTAACGAGCGGGCGGAAGGGCAGGCCAAAGCTTATGTTGGAGACGCCGAGCACCGTGCGCACGCCGGGGAGCTCGGCCTTGACCAGGCGAATCGCCTCGAGGATAGCGCGCGGGGCGCTCTGGTCGGTGGACGCGGCCATAGCCAGGCAGTCAATGACGACGTCGGCGCGCGGAATGCCGGCGGCGTCGGTGGCGGCCACGATCTTGCGCGCCACGGCGAGCCGGCCGGCAGCGGTGGCGGGGATCCCGTCCTCGTCGAGCGTGAGGCCCACGAGCGCGCAGCCGTAGCGCGCGGCGATCGGCACCACGGCGGCGAGCGACTCGGCCTTGCCGTTCACGGAGTTGATCAGCGCCTTGCCGGGGTAGCTGCGCACCGCGGCCTCTATGACCGCGGGGTCGGAGGCGTCTATCTGCAGCGGGAGCGTGGTCACGCCGAGGAGTTCGTCCACGAGGCGGCACATGACCGCGCGCTCGTCGATCTCGGGCAGGCCGGCGTTGACGTCGAGAATCTGCGCGCCGGCGCGCTCCTGGGCCAGCGCCTCCGCGATCACGTGGTCATGGTTGCCGCTGCGCAGCGCCTCCTTCATTTTGCGCTTGCCCGTGGGGTTGATTCGCTCGCCGATGACGCCCACCTCGCCCGGGACGAGCGACGTCACGCGCTGGGGGCCGCAGACGGCAAAGCGGTCGGGCAGCTCGTGGCGCACGGGAACGCGCCCGTCCAGCAGCGCGCGCTCGGCGGCAATGTGCGCAGGCGTGGTGCCGCAGCAGCCGCCCGTTATGGTGACGCCGGCGTCGAGCATGCCCGCGACCGCAGCCGCGTACTGGTCGGGGCCTATGTCAAAGACCGTGACGCCGTCCTCCACGTGCGGCAGACCGGCGTTGGCCTGCACCATGAGCGGGCAGCGCGCCCAGGGCGCCATGCGCTCCACGAGCGGCGCCACCTCGGCGGGGCCGAGCGAGCAGTTCACGCCCACGGCCGCGGCGCCGAGCGAGGAGAGCGCGAGGGCCGCGACCTCCGGCGTGGTGCCCAGGAAGGTCCGGCCGTCCTCCTGGAACGTCATGGTCACCACCGCAGGAAGCGCCGAGTTCTCGCGCACCGCGAGCAGCGCCGCCTTCGCCTCGGCGAGGTCCGCCATGGTCTCTATGACGAAGAGGTCGGCGCCCGCCGCCACGGCCGCGCGCACCTGGCGCGCAAAGAGCTCGTAGGCGTCGTCAAAGGCAAGGGTGCCCATGGGGGCGAGGAGCTGGCCGGTGGGTCCGAGGTCGGCGGCCACGTAGCGCGCGCCGGCCGCCCGGGCACAGGCCACCGCGGCGGAGAACACCTCCTCCACGCTCGCCGCGTCACCGAGCTTGTCGGCATTGGCGCCGAAGGTGTTCGTGGTCACCACGTCCGCGCCGGCGGCGACGTAGGCAGCATAGACCTCGCTCACGACCTCGGGGTGCGTGAGGCACAGAAGCTCCGGCAGTTCGCCGGCGGCAAGCCCGCGCGCCTGCAGCTCGGTCCCCATGGCTCCGTCAAAGAGCAGAAAGGCGTCGCCGGCAAGGGCTGCGGAAAGAAGGTCAGTTGGCATCGTGGCTCCCCTCGAACGGTCTCGCCCCATGCTAGCAGTGCGTGCGACGCCTCGCAGGCCGCGCAAAGGCAGCAGAAGGGGCGTGCTGTGTCATTTCAGGCCTCACGTGAGTGGATTGAATCGGCGCGCAGGCTTCCACGCTCAAGAACTCCCAGTTGAGTTGGCGGCCACTCGGGCGAAAGCGGCCGTCTTGCCAAAACGATCCACTCAGACGAGGCCCAAAGTGACACAGGGTCGGCCCATTTCTGCCTTTGCCTCCGATTCGCGCGGGTCGACTAGTCACGGCAGGTGCGCCCAGAGCGCAGCAGCAGGCAGAAGTCGCGGCAGAGGCAGGCGGCGCACGACTCGTGTCCCGCGTCCTCGCGCGGCTCGGCGAAGAGGCCCACGACCGCGGTCACGCTCTTGGTGGGCGCCATGAGCAGCTCGCTCGAGAGCGTAATCCCCAGCGCGCGCTGCGCGTCGAGCGTGGCGAGCAGCACGGGCTGGGTTGCCAGCGGAAAGTCACCGTAGCCGGGCGAGAAGCGCGTCCCGCAGAAGAGACGGCGCTCCGCCGCGGCGGCAACGACCGTCGTCTCCGCGGCGTCCGCGGCGCGCTCCACGAGCGCCGAGCCCGCGGCGTCAAAGATCAGCTGTCCCACACGGTCGCTGAGGGAGAGCCGCCTGAGCTCGGCCTCAACGCCCATGCCGAGCGTGACGGCAAGCACGCCCACGGCCTCGGCTCCCGCAAGGTGCGCCGCGATCGAGCGGCCACGAAGCTCGAGGGCGGTTCCCGCGAGAGAAATCACGGGCTCGCCGTCCCGCTCGTCCCGTCCCGAGACGTCAAAGACGCGCACGCACCCCGTCGGCCGGGCGAGCGCCAGGCAGCGCTCGACGCCCGCGTCAATGCGCGCGTCGAGCTCGGCGGTGAGCTGCTGGCCGGAATAGCCGAGGTAGCGCAGCACCTCCGCGCGGTCGACGGAGCGAATGTCGTAGGCCTGGGCCGCGGCCACGCGCTAGACCCCCAGGTAGCCGCAGGCGAGAAGCGCCTCTCGCGCGGCATGGGCCACGGACGGCTTGTTCATGCTGTAGACGTGCAGGCCGTCGACGCCGTTGGCCGCAAGGTCGGCCAGCTGCTCGCAGGCGTACTCCACGCCCGCGCGCGCCTGGTCGGCCGGGTCGTCCCCGGCGAGCACGAGGCGCTTCACGACCTTTGCCGGAATCGACGCGCCGCAGGTGAAGGCCATGCGCTGGATCTGCTTCACGCTGGTGAACGGCATGATGCCGGCCACGATCGGCAGGCGCACGCGGTGGCGCAGGCACCTCTCACGGAAGCGGTAGAAGTCCTCGTTGTCAAAGAAGAGCTGGGAGACCAGGTAGTCCGCGCCGGCCTCCTGCTTCTTGTAGAGGCTCTCGAAGCTCTCCTGCTCCGTGGGAGACTCGACGTGGCCCTCGGGATAGCAGGCGGCGCCTATGCAGAGGTCGGCCCCGGACGCGCGCAGGTGGGCAATCAGGTCGGAGGCATGGGCGAAGTCGAGCGCCTCGCGCCCGGACGCGCGGTCGCCGCGCAGGGCGAGCACGTTCTCAATCCCCGCGTCGGCGAGCTGGGCCACGTAGGCGTCCACGTCGGAGCGCGTGGAGCCGAGGCAGGTGAGGTGCGCGAGCGCGGTGACGCCGAGGTCGCGCTCTATGGAGGCGGCTATGGGCACGGTGTTGGCCGAGTTGCCCGAACCGCCGGCCGAGTAGGTGACCGAGATCCAGTCTGGCCGGTCGGCAGCCATCTCGCCCGCGATCGCGTATGCCTCCTGAAGGGGCAGCTCGCCCTTGGGCGGGAAGATCTCGAACGAGAAGGTCTGGCGTGCGGCGAGCTTGTCGGCGATCCTCATGGCGGCCCCTTTCCGTTTAGCCGAGCCTGGGCCCATTGTCACACATGAACGACGGCATGCGGCCCGCGGACGTCGAGGCGGCTATGTCGAGAAACGCGTTTGCAACGGACTCCTCGCGGGCCGGGCCAATGCGGTAGCGCGCGCAGTCGAGCACCGCGGGGACCGCGTTTGCGACTGCCACGGAGTTGGCGTAGTGGCGCAGCACGGCGAGGTCGTTCTCGGCGTCGCCGAAGCAGCAGACCTCGTCCGGCGTAAGGCCAAGACGCTCCATGAGGAAGTCGCCCCCGTGGTCCTTGCCAAAGCCGTGCGGGGTTATGTCTATATGGGGCGTGCCCGGCATGGGACAGACGAAGTCGAGCGCGGGAAGCGATGCGGCGAGAAGCGCGGCGACCTCCTGACAGCGCCCAAAGGTTCCCACCACGCGAACGTTTGACTTGTAGCAGGGCTCGGCCGGGACGTCGCCCACCGCGCGCTCGACCCGCCAGAAGTTGTCGGGGTGAGCGCGCACGAAGTCGAGGTCGGCCCCGACGGCGACCTTCTCCCCGCCATACTCGACGACCAGATAGGCGTCTGCCACGGCGTCGAGTTCGCGGCGCACGGAAACTAGGGCGTCGTGGTCAATCGGGACCTTCTCCACCAGCTCGCCGTCCAGGTAGACGAGCTGACCGTTGCTGGTGACGGCCGTCGAGCAGGCGTCCTTGTCGCCCGCGAACATGGCCGGGAGGTCGCGGTAGATGCGTCCCGTGCAGGGCGCGAAGTGGACGCCCACGGCGCGCAAGGCGGAGATCGCCTCGAGGGCGAAGGGGGTGACCACGTGGTCGTCGCGCCATATGAGCGTGGCGTCGAGGTCCGAGAGCACCAGTCGAATCAAACGTCCTCCTCATGGAAGCGGCCGTGGCGGGTGGGCGGGCGCCCCTTGCACCCGGCCTCTCTCCCGCGCACGACCGCTATGGTAACCCCCAGGCGCGACGGTCGGGGGCCGTCGCGCCCGAACACGCCGCATGTCGATGTTGGGGGCTCGACACGCGACCAATCTAGATATAACCACTTCACTCAGGCGCGGTAAGCAGAAAGCCGCAGACGGTAGTGCGAGCATCTCAGAGGGTCGCCGCAACCGGGAAGAGCCCGACGAGCGCGGCGGGGAGGGTCGCCAGGGCTATGGCGGGAGCGAGGGGAATGCCCCGGGAGACAGCGCCGTGCGGGGTCCTGAGCGCCGAGATCGCCCACCCCGCGAGGCCAACGAGACACGAGAGGCCGACCGCGGCCAGCCCGCCGACCGGACCGGCCCACGTGCCGACGGCAGTGAGGAGCTTGACGTCGCCGCCCCCGACGCCCGGCCCTTCTCGCCCGCGGGCAGACAGCCACGCCGCCAGGGCCATGATCGCAAAGACGGCGACAGCGCCAAGCGCCGCGTTGAGCACGGGGGCGGCACCGCGCCCGCCGAGCGTTGCCGCAACGAGCGCGCGGGCCGCACCCGAGACGGCGACGGCAAGCGCGCACCCATTGGGAACGATCCGACAGGCAAGGTCCGTCGCCGCGGCCACCCCCAGCGCGGCGGCCAGAACGCCAAGGCACCCGACCTCGATCACGACTGACACCACGCCCACGCCCCCTCCTTCCCGCAAACTTGCCTAAAAGGGGTCTGACCCTTTCTGCAAGGCCCTCTGTCGCGTGCGCGGGATTGTACGCGAGCCGGCCGCGCTCTGCTGCCAGGAATGGCGAGGTTTTGCGCGCCGAGCCGCTCGTCGCGGGTATACTTCTTCACGCCGCGTGTTTCCGAGGGGGGCTTCCAATGACCGGCTGGCTTGTGAGAACGTTCGTGCCGAACGCGGACGAGACGTCCGACGCGACGGTCCGCACGCGCTACGGGCTTCTCGCCAGCGTCACCTGCATCGTCTGCAACGTCATGCTCTGCCTGGGCAAGGGGGCGGTGGGGCTTCTCGCCGGGTCGGTCTCAATCGTGGCGGACGCCGTCAACAACCTCTCCGACGCCTCGAGCAACGTGGTGAGCCTGCTCGGCTTCAAGCTCGCAAGCCGCCCCGCCGACGAGGAGCACCCCTACGGCCACGGCCGCTATGAGTACCTTGCCGGACTCGTGGTCGCCGTGCTGGTGTGCGCAATCGGCATAAACCTGCTGGGCTCGTCGGCCGAGAAGATCCTCCACCCCGAGCCCACCGAGTTTGGCCCGGCCATTGTAATCGTGCTCGTGGCCTCCATGCTGGTGAAGCTGTGGATGGCGGCGTTCAACCGGAAGCTGGGGCGCACGATCGGCTCCGAGACCCTCGAGGCGACCGCCGTGGACTCCAGAAACGACGTCGTCGCCACCGCCGCCGTCCTCGCCTCCGCCGTGGTCTCGCAGCTCACGGGCTTTGACCTCGACGGCTGGGCGGGACTTGCCGTCGGCGGCTTCATATGCTGGAGCGGCATAGAGCTGGTGCGCGAGGCCGTGAGCCCGCTTCTGGGACGCGTGCCCGACCCCGCCTACGTCGAGCACATTCGCGACAAGATCATGGGCTACCCTGGCGTGCTCGGCACCCACGACCTCATGGTCCACGACTACGGCCCCGGACGGCAGTTCGCGAGCGCCCACGTGGAGATGGCCGCCGAGGGCGACCCCCTCGAGCAGCACGATCTTCTCGACAACATAGAGCAGGACTTCAAGGTGGACGAGGGTCTGGTCATGACGCTGCACTACGACCCCATAGTCACCAACGACCCGCTGGTGCGCGACATGCGCCACTGGATCGACCTCGCGGTGAAGGGACTCGACGAGCGCCTCTCGATCCACGACCTGCGCTGCGTGCCCGGCCCCACGCACACCAACGTGATCTTTGACTGCGTGCGGCCTGCGGAGTGCCCGCTCTCCGCCAGCGAGCTGCGCACACGTATCTCCGAGCTCGTGCGCGAGCGCTACCCCCGCGCCGTCTGCAAGATCACGATCGACGACTCCTACGTCTCCTCCCGCCAGTGATCGGAGCCCCCATGCCTTCCAGCAGCTACCGTGCCAAGCAAATGATCGTTATGCGCCGCGACCTCAGAATGCGCAAGGGAAAGATCGCCGCGCAGGCCGGCCACGCCTGCGTGGAGGCCGTGCTCATGGCGCTCGTGCGCGAGGGGCGCGGGGCGGACCTGCGCGCCGCGGACGGCTGGGCGTGGGTCGAGCACGACGAGGGGGACGTGACGCCCCTCACCGAGTGGTTTGACGCGGGCGTGGCGAAGGTCTGCGTGTACGTGGACTCGGAGGAGGAGCTGCTCGACCTCGCCGCGCGCGGGCGCGAGCTGGGCTTTGTCGTCGCGCTCGTGCGCGACGCGGGCCACACCGAGTTCCATGGCGAGCCCACCTACACCTGTCTTGCCTTCGAGCCGCTGCCGGCCGAGAAGATCGACCCACTGACCGGCGAGCTGCCCCTTTACTAGCCGAACGCGCCGCGTTTCGCGCCCTCGTTCCGGTTATGTACACCCCCTTGGAGACCGCGATTCGCCAGCACCGGAAAACCGCAGGTAGCGCAAGCGGCCATACTTCGCTACCGGCGAAACGGTGTACATAACCGTCATGCGCGGGATGTGCCCCTATGTTTCGGCTCCGTAATTCCTACTTGCGAGGTGGGTTTATACGTGGCACGCTGGTGGCAGCCAACCAAGGAGGCAGCATGCGCGTTGCACACACCGTCGAGGACCTGATCGGGTCCACCCCCCTCGTCGACCTCTCGGCGCTGGCCGGCGGCACGGCCCACGTCCTCGGCAAGCTCGAGGCGGCCAACCCCGGCGGCTCGGCCAAGGACCGCGTGGCCCGCGCCATGGTCGACGACGCCGAGCGCGCGGGGCGCCTCTCCCCCGGCGGCACCATAATCGAGCCCACGAGCGGCAACACCGGCGTCGGCCTGGCCATGGTCGCCGCCGCGCGCGGCTACCGCCTCGTCCTCACCATGCCCGACACCATGAGCGTGGAGCGCCGCGCCCTCGCCGCCGCCTACGGCGCCCAGATCGAGCTCACGCCCGGGGCCGAGGGCATGGCCGGCGCCGTGGCGCGCGCCGAGGAGCTCGCCGCCGCCACGCCGGGCTCCATAATCGCTGGGCAGTTCGACAACCCCGCCAACCCGCGCGCCCACTACGAGACCACCGGCCCGGAGATCTGGGCGGACACCGACGGCACCGTCGACGTGCTCGTGGCCGGCGTGGGAACCGGCGGCACGCTCTGCGGCTCTGCCCGCTTCCTCAAGGAGCAGAACCCCGCCGTGCGCGCCGTCGCCGTGGAGCCCGCCGAGTCGCAGGTGCTCGCCGGCGGCGCGGCCGGCCCGCACGCCATTCAGGGCATCGGCGCCAACTTCGTGCCCGGCAACTTCGACCGCTCGCTTGTGGACGAGATCGTCCCCGTGAGCTCGGCCGACGCCCTCGCCACTTGGCGGCGCCTCGAACGCGAGCTGGGGCTTCTCGTGGGCATCTCCTCCGGCGCCGCCGTGGCCGCCGCGCTCGCGCTCGCCGCGCGCCCGGAGTGCGCCAACAAGACGATCGTTGTCGTGCTCCCCGACACCGGCGAGCGCTACCTCTCCGTGGAGGCGTAATGTCTGGCGAGAAGAACAGCTGGTCCGAGCTCCGCTCCCTCATACGCGAGGACGCCGAGGCCGCCTTCGCGCGCGACCCCTCCGCCGGCTCGGTCTCCGACGTCACGCGCTTCTCGGTCGGATTTCGCATCGTGCGCGCCTACCGCCGCCAGCACTGGCTCTACGAGCGCGGGCACCGCACGCTCGCCCTGTGGCTCGCCAAGCGCTCGCGCATGAGGTACGGCGCGGAGATCCACCCCGCCGCGCGGATTGGCCGGCGCTTCACCGTGGACCACGGCATAGGCGTGGTCGTAGGCGGCACCACGATCATTGGGGACGACTGCCTCATGTACCAGGGCGCCACGCTCGGCATGACCGGAAAGCACGGCGGCAAGCGCCACCCCACGCTGGGAAACGGCGTGCTCGTGGGCGCGGGGTCGATCCTGCTCGGCGCCATCACCGTCGGCGACGGCGCCTACATAGGCGCCGGCTCGGTCGTCGTGGACAACGTGCCGGCCAACACCACTGTCGTGGGCAACCCCGCCCGCGTGGTGCGCACGCACGTGTGTCCGCTCGTGAGCGACATGGTCCGCGTCACGGACGACTTTGGCAAGAGCTGGGTCATGGAGGCGTAACTGCGGCCTACAGCACCTGCTCGAGGCAGGTCTTGAGCGGGGTCATGCCCATGGCGTCGTAGAACGCGCGGGCGCCGGGGTTGCACTCCCAGACGTTGAGCGTCACGTTGTGGCAGCCCAGCTCGCGCGCAAAGGCAATGACGTGCTGGTAGAGCGCCGTGGCGACGCCATGCCCTCGGTGCGCCTCGTCGACGCAGATGTCGTCAATGTAGAGGCTCACTATGGGCTGCCAGCTGTTTGACTGCCGGTAGTCCTGGACCTCGCAGAACGCGTGCCCGAGCACGGCCCCGTCGTCGTCAACGGCCACGAACACAGGGTGCGCGTCGTCGGCAAACAGAGCGAGAAGCTCCTCGTCGGTATACTTGCGCGTGCCGGAGCGGAATATGTCCGGACGCCCCGCCGCGTGCACCTCGAGCACCTGGCTCAGCAGGTTGTGCACGCCCTCGAGGTCCTTCTCGGCCGCTCTTCTAATCTGCATCGTCCTCATACTCCCTCTCGTGGACGTACGCCACGAACTCGTCCGCCTCCGCACGCGTCTCGAAGCGCGCCGTGTACTGGTAGTTGCCCATGTCGTCGGAGAGCGCGTCGGGCACGCGCCCGTGCGCGACGACCGCGTCGCCGTAGCACGCAAGCACGTCCCCGTGAGCGTGCGCGTAGCTGTGCGCGTCACGCCGGCTCGCGTAGACGCAGAACGCGTCCGTGCCGTGCTCCTCCATGCGGCGCTCGTCAAAGCAGACCATGTCCGCCCAGATCTGGTAGACGTCCACGGCGTGCGCATAGTCCATCATCTCGGGCGTGGTCCCGCCGGGCGGGCGCACGTTCACCTCAAGGCCCACGTAGTCACCGGCGGCGCCGAGGCCCGGGTAGTCGCGGTCCAGGCGGAAGAACTCCAGGTGAACGAAGCGACTCGTGAGGCCAAAGGCGCGCACCGCGGCCCGACCCAGGCGCGAGAGCTCCGGGTCCACGCTCGGGCACGAGAGGTACGCCAGATCAAGGCCGCCGTAGACGACGTCGGCCATGGACGGCGGGAACTCCTCCTGGTTCTCAAAGAGGGGCTCGCCGTGGCTGTCCAAAATGGCGTCCCAGGAACATATGTCCCCGTGGACGAGCTGCTCTATGACGTAGGGGGTCTCGCCATGGTCGGCGAGAAGGGCGCGCAGGTCGGCGTCAGAGGCCAGGACGCGCGTCCCGCCCGCGCCGACGCCCACCTCGGGCTTGGCGAAGACGGGATAGTGACCCATCTCGCCAATGAACCAGCGGGTCTCGTCAAAGGTGGTGAGGCGGGTCTGGCGCGCGGTTGGCACGCCCGCCACGGCGTAGAGCGGCTTCTGGGCGGCCTTGCTCTGCCAGCGGGCGACGTCGGCCGCGCGCGGGCCGTGCGCGACGTTGAAGTCCTCGCGCAGGCGTGCGTCGAGGCCGAGCCAGTGCTCGTTGTTCGACTCAATCCAGTCGGGCTTGCCGTAGCGGTACGAGAAGTACGCGACGGCCCGATAGACCTCCTCGTAGTTCTCGAGGTCATGGACCCAGTAGTACTCGTCGAGCGAGTCGCGCACCTCGGGCGCGAGGGCGTCGAAGGGCGTGTCGCCGACGCCGAGCACCCGTGCGCCGTCTCGCCGCAGCGCCGCACAGAACTGCCAGTAGACGTGCGGGAACTGCGGCGAGACGAAGACGAAGTTCATTTACTTGGTGCTCTTGGCCTTGGTCGCGGCGGGCTTCTTGGCGGCAGCGGCCTTGGTGGCGGCAGGCTTCTTGGCGCTCGTGGCCTTGGCGGGCGTGGCGGCCTTGGTGGCCTTCGCAGGCGCGGCGGCCTTCACGGCCTTGGCCGGGACCTCGGCCTTGGTGGCCTTGGCGGGCGCGGCGGCCTTCACGGCCTTGGCCGGAACCTCGGCCTTGGTGGCCTTGGCGGGCGCGGCGGCCTTCACGGCCTTGGCCGGGACCTCGGCCTTCACGGCCTTGGCCGGAACCTCGGCCTTCACGGCCTTGGCGGGAGTGGCGGCCTTCTCCACCTTCGCAGGCGTGGCAGCCTTGGTCGCAGCGGGCTTCTTCGCGGCGGCCGGCCTGGCGGCAGCGGTCGTCTTCTTGGCAGCACCCGGCTTGACGGCGGGCTTCGACGCGACGGTCTTCTCGGCAGCAGCCTTGGCCGTCGCGGCCTTCTTGGCAGCCGGCTTCTTCTCGGCGGCAGCGGCCTTGGTGGCGGCGGGCTTCTTGGCGGCAGCCGTCGTGGCCTTCTTGCGCGTGGTGGTCGCGCGCTTCTTGGCCGGCGCGGGCTTCTCGGCCGCCGTGGTCTTCTCGACGTCATCAAGGACGATCGGCAGGAAGTAGCGCAGCTGCTTCTTCCACCAGAACCAGGTGTGCGTCACGTCGGCACCCCAGTAGTCGCACCAGACGTCGACGCCGAGGCGCGCAAACTGCTCGCCCATCTCACGCGTGGAGCGCAGCGCGTCGGCCTCGGAGGCCTCCTGGCCCGTGCAGAACAGCAGCTGACGCTGGTTGTAGACGGCCACGTAGGGGTGGTCGACCGGCATCTGCGAGAGGAACGCGACGGGCGTGTTGTCGTAGAGCGTCGCGTCCATCCAGTCACCAAAGTAGCGACGGGCGTCGTAGCAGCCGGAGAGGCACACGCAGCCCTGGAACAGGTCCGGGCGGCGCAGCGCGACGACGGAGGCCTGGGTGGCGCCGGCGTCAAAGCCGAGGGCCAGCGGGCGCGCCTTCGACTTGCTCATCTTTGCCACCAGCGGCACGAGCTCGTCGACCACGTAGTGGTAGTAGGTCTCCTGGCGCTTGGCGCGCTCGGCTGCGTCGCCGGTGCCGCCCCAGGTCTCGTCGTCGACGGTCTCGGTGCAGAACAGCTGAATGGTGCCGGAGTCCAGGTAGTCGGCCAGCTCGTCAATGACGCCGACCTCCTCCAGGCTCTCGGGCGCCTGGCCCTGCGTCGGGAAGACCACGACGGGCAGACCCTTCTTGCCGTAGGCGATGACGTGCATGTCCTCGCCCAGAATGCTGCTTGTGCAGACGATGTTCTTCTTGTCCATGTTTCCCCCAAAAGGTTGGATCATGTCCCCGATTGTGTATCAGTCATGATACCGCTCACGCCCGGGACGCATGTTTTGCCCGTGTAAGGGTGACACAAATCGGAAACTTCTGCCCGGCATGGCGCAACATGACTGCTCAGTTTGTTGAGAGGCGGCCGCCCTGCTCGTGCTACCCTGTCCTATCGTGAGAGGAAGACGAAAGGGGCCCCATGCGCATCGGCTTTGACAACGACAAGTACATCTCCCTCCAGGCGGAGAAGATCCGTGAGCGCATTGGGCAGTTTGGCGGCAAGCTCTACCTCGAGTTTGGCGGCAAGCTCTTCGACGACTACCACGCGAGCCGCGTCCTTCCCGGCTTTGCGCCCGACTCCAAGATCCGCATGCTCGAGAGCCTCAAGGACGACGTCGAGGCCATCATCGTCATCAACGCCGACAACATCGAGAACGCCAAGCGCCGCTCCGACATCGGCATCACCTACGAGGAGGACGCGCTGCGCCTCATGGACTCGTTCCGCGCGCGCGGCCTGCACGTGGGCGGGATCTGCATAACCCACTTCACCGGCCAGCCGCACGCCGAGGCCTTCCAGCGCCGCCTCGAAGCGATGGACGTCTCGGTCTGGCGCCACTACCTCATCGACGGTTACCCCTCCGACGTCAACCACATCGTCTCCGACGAGGGCTTCGGCAAGAACGACTACATTGAGACGACCCGCCCGCTCGTGGTGGTCACGGCCCCCGGTCCGGGCTCGGGCAAGCTGGCGACCTGCCTCTCCCAGCTCTACCACGAGAACAAGCGCGGGGTGCAGGCCGGCTACGCCAAGTACGAGACCTTCCCCGTGTGGAACCTGCCGCTCAAGCACCCCGTGAACATTGCCTACGAGGCCGCCACGGCCGATCTCGACGACCGCAACATAATCGACCCCTGGCACCTCGAGGCCTACGGCGACGTCACGGTCAACTACAACCGCGACGTCGAGACCTTCCCCGTGCTCAAGGCCATGATGGAGAAGATCGCCGGCGAGAGCCCCTACCAGTCCCCCACCGACATGGGCGTCAACATGGTCGGCCTGTGCATTTCCGACGACGAGGTCTGCCAGGAGGCGGCGAAGAACGAGATCGTGCGCCGCTGGTTCGCCGCGGCCGAGGAGCTGCGCCGCAGCGGCGAGGGCGAGGAGGCGCTCGACAAGATCGAGCTGCTCATGAGCCAGGCGGACGTGACCTGCGACTACTCGCCCGCCCACCAGGCGGCGCTCGCCAAGGAGGAGGCCACCGGCGGCCCGGCGGCGGCCATGGTGCTGCCCGACGGCGAGCTCGTGACCGGCAAGACGTCCGACCTCATGGGCGCGGCGGCGTCGCTTCTGCTCAACGCCGCCAAGCACATGGCCGGCATCCCCAAGAAGACCTACGTGGTGAGCGAGGAGGCGCTCGTGCCGATCTGCCACCTCAAGACCGAGCACCTGCGCAGCCGCAACCCGCGCCTGCACTCCGACGAGATGCTGATCGCGCTCTCGCTCTCCTCGGCGACCGACGCCCAGGCGGACGCGGCGGTGGACGCGCTCGCGCAGCTGGCCGGCTGCGACGCGTACTTCTCGGTCATCCTTTCCGAGGCCGACCGCAGCACCTACCGCAACCTGGGGATCAACGTCTGCTGCGAGCCCAAGTACGAGCGCCACGGCTACTATCACCGCTAAGGCGCCGAGCCCCGCCGCTCTTCTCGCCCCGCCTCGCGGCGCTCGCCACACCCGGCGGGTGCCGCTTTTGCGTGGCCGCCAGGCAAGCAAACACTCGTTGGTGTCCAGGTACCAGAATCAGCCCCCAAAGCACGGGATTCTGACACTTTCGCACCAATCAGTGCAGCACCCCACGGCAGGCGAGAAGAACGTCCCCACGTCGCCCTCACATAAATTGTTCGCCCCAAAACTGCCAAAAGCATGACGGGGGCGGGGCGCGCCATGAGGTATCCTCAACGGAGTCACCCGCGAACAGGAGAGCACATGACCTACCAGCTCATAGCCTTTGACATGGACGGCACGCTCCTCGACACCCAAAAGCGCGTCCTGCCCTCCACGACAGAGGCCATCTCCGACGCCGCCGCGACCGGAAAGGTGGTGGCCATCTGCACGGGCCGCTGCCCGAAGATGGTCGAGGTCGCGAGCGACGACTTCGCGGACGTCCGCTACGCCATCTGCTGCAACGGCACCATCGTCTACGACCTCGCCGAGCGGCGCCTCCTGGAGGAGCGCCCCCTCGACCACGAGGTCGTCTCGCGCGTCCACGCGCTGCTCGCGGGCGAGGACGTGATGGTCGAGGCGTTCTCCGGGCGCGGCGTCTACTTCCAGCGCTCGTTCATCGACCGCGTGGCCGACTACAACATGGGCCCCTACCAGGAGCTCTATCGAGCGACCAGCACCCTCGTCAACAGCATCGACGCCGTCTTGGACGACCCCTCGATCAGCATCCCCAAGTTCATCGTCCACTTCCGCACCCCCGAGGCCCGCGAGTGCCTGATCGAGCGCGTGGCAGGTCTGCCCGTCGAGCTCGCCAAGGCGGAGATCTCCAGCCTCGAGTTCACCGCGCAGGGCATCGACAAGGGCACGGGCCTGCTCGCCCTCGCCGACCTCCTGGGCATCCCGCACGACCAGACCATCGCGGTCGGCGACTCCTACAACGACCTCCCGATGATTCGCGCCGCCGGCCTCGGCGTCGCGATGGGCAACTCCCGCGAGGCCGTTCTCGCGGCGGCGAACGTCACCGTCGCGGACAACGACAGCGGCGGCTGTGCCGAGGCCATCCGCCGCTACCTGCTCGGCGAGTAGCCAAGATGAGGCGCATCCTCATCGTCGCCACCGGCGGCACCATCGCCTCCACGCCCGAGGGCTCCGGCCTCACGCCCACCCTCACCGGACGCGAGCTCGCCGCGCGCGTGCCCCTGCTCGACACCCTCTGCGAACTGGACTTTGTTCAGCCGCTGAACATCGACAGCACCAACATGCGCCCGCGCGACTGGCTGCGGATCGCCGCCGTGATCCGCAACGCCTACGACCGCTACGACGGCTTCGTGATCCTGCACGGCACGGACACGATGGCCTACACGGCAGCGGCCCTCTCCTACCTGATCCAGGACAGCGAGAAGCCCGTGGTCCTCACCGGCTCGCAGCAGCCGATGGCCGCGCCCTTCACCGACGCCAAGCTCAACCTCTACCACAGCGTCCTCTACGCCTGCGACCCCGCGTCGCGCGACGTGAACGTGGTCTTTGGCGGCGAGGTCATCTGCGGCACGCGCGCCCGCAAGCAGCGCACCATGAGCTTCAACGCGTTCACCAGCATGAACTTCCCGCCGCTCGCCTACGTCCGCGGGGACCGCGTCGTGCGCTCCGCGGCTCCGGCGCCAGGCGAGAAGGACGGGCGGCGCCCGAGCTTCACGGACGCCCTCGACGACCGCGTCATCGTGCTCAAGCTCACCCCGGAGCTGCGCCCGTCCATCTTCGAGCTGCTCGCGCCCGACTACGACGCCGTGATCCTGGAGACCTTCGGTATCGGCGGCATCCCGTCCTATGACGGCGCCTACCAGCGCACAATCTACGACTGGGTGGGCTCCGGCCGCACGCTCGTCGTGACCACACAGGTGCCCGAGGAGGGCCTCGACCTCGGCGTCTACGAGGTCGGCCGCGCCTACGCCGACAGACCTAGCATCCTGCGCGGCGACGACATGACCACCGAGGCGCTCGTTGCCAAGACCATGTGGGCGCTCGGCCAGACCCGTGACCCCGCCGAGGTGGCGCGCCTCTTCTACGAGCCCGTCAACCACGACCGCACGCCGCGGTAGTCTCCGGGGACATACAGCGGCTCCTCAATGAGAGCATCGCCGAGCGGCAGAAAAAGTCAGACGCTGTGTCACATTAGGCCGCATCTGTGTGGATAAATCACGCGAACGCGATCGGCGGCCCCAACGCACGGCGCGTTATCTGGGACAACTCCGCGTCCGGAGAGCGACGATGGCAAGACGCGGCGAAGAAGCCACACAGATGCGGGCCAAAGTGACACAGCGCCGCCGCGAAACTGCCCCGAGCGGCAAACAGTCACCCTGAGAGCACCCTACAGCAGCTCCGCCACCGTCGCAACGTCGGAGCCCACGTCCTTCTCGGCGATGCGGAACGCGATCTGGTCGCCGGGCTGGTAGGTCACGATCTCCAGCAGGCCCGGCAGGGCGAAGTCGTAGATCGTCCCGGCGGCGTCATCCGCCAGCGTCACGTAAAAGTGCGAGTTGCCGTCCACCACGGCCTGCGCAATCGTAGCCACCTCGCCGGAGACCTCAACCGTTACCGAAGCATCAGCCGCCTCCTGCTCGCTGAGCAGACCGTCCGCCGCCAAGAGGGCAAGGTAGGCTTCCTGGCACTCCTCCACCGTTGATCCCGTGGCCACGCTTTGGTACTGCTCGATGTTGATCATCGCGAACATCTTGACCAAGCCCGCGTCGTCCTTGAGGCTCACGAAGTAGGTGGGCTGGCCAGCCACGTTGAGCAGGATCGGGTAGGTTGCCTGGTAGCGCAGGTTCTGCAGCTGACCCTCGGCGCTCGCCATGGCCGAGGCCTCCGTCGCGCCGGCCACCGGGTAGAAGTGCGACTCACCCGTGCGCTGGTTAACCAGGATGAAGCCCACGCTCGAGTCGTCCGCCGTCACGGAGGTCACGCCCGTGTAGAGGTAGATGTCTTCCCCCTGCGCGAGGTAGTTGTAGCCCAGCTGGCCGTTGGTGCCCGGCGTGGTGCGCACCACGCCCTCCTGGCCGAGCCACGAGTTGAGCCAGCCCCTCTCGTACATGCCGCTCCAGTTGTACTGCTCGATCAGCAGGTCGGAGGGGTAGGCACGGTCAACCCACGTGGGGACCTCCTCCACGGCGTAGAAGTCCGTCTCGCCGGTGCAGGCGTCCACGAGCACCACGGCGTAGATGTCCGTGCCGCCAAAGGTGCCGATCGTGCGCCGCTGCACCGGGTAGACCCACCAGGGGTGACCCTCCTCGTCCAGCTCAAAGGACTTCTGGTCGAACATGAGACCCGGGTAGGAGAGCTGCACGTGACGGTCCAGGTTGCGCGCAAGCGGCTCGGAGTCGGAGTAGAGGATCGGCTCCTCTAGGCGCACGACCTCCGCCTCCTGCGTCACCATGTCCACGAGCACGTACGCCGGGATGCCCGTGTCGCGGTTAGAGAACCACTTGAAGAGGTCCGCGTAGACGAGCGGGCTCACGCGCACGGGGCGGCCCTGGTAGTTGATCTGGCTGTAGGTGTCCGCGATCTCGAACTGGCTCACGTACTCCGGGATGGAGCCCATGGCGCGGTTGCCCAGGAGGATCGCGGAGTCGCGGTCGATGACGGGAACCTCGGCGTAGTCGACCTCCTGGATGTCCTCGGCGAAGACGCCGTCGGTGGTGTCGAGCACGCTCGCGTAGCGCTCGGCGTTGCCGGGGAAGAACGGCTGGCTCAGCAGCAGGCCCACGACGAACGCCACGACCGGCGCGGCGGGGACGATCATGAGCCGGCGGTAGAGCCTCGTGCGCATGACGCTGCGCTCAGAGGCGACCCACAGCGCCAAGAGCCCCACGACGCAGATGCCGGCGATCCACATCCACACCTGGACGCTGCCCAAGTTGAGCGAGGGGTGGAACCACCAGTAGCAGGCGAGAAGCGCCACCACCAGCACCACGGCGGCAACGACGAGCGCCCGCCGGCCCCACCGCGCGAGGCGGTCGACGAGCGAGGTCCCCGGGCGCGGAATGTTGCCGGGACCACCCTGCTGGTTGAGGCGGTCGAACAGGTCCTTCAGGCTCGGGCCTTGGCTGGGCATCGGCGGTCCTTCCTCGGGTGGGCGACGCGGAGATTGTACCCGAAGCCGCACGGCCCCGCGCCGAGCCCGCGCGGCCTCAGCGCTCGCGGCGGGAGAGGCTGCGCGCGCAGGGGCCGAGCACCCACCACGCGAGGCCCGCGCACTCCGCAACGAAGACGGCGAGCGCCAGGGCCAGCGCCGCCGGCACCGCGAGAACCTGCCAGAGCGCGCCGGCGAGCAGGGCGAGCGCGGGCAGCGCCATCACGACCGCGCCCACGACAAGACCCGCGAACACCATGAGCGTGGCACCGCCGCCCTTGACGAGCTGGGCCTCGTTGTCCCACGAGAGGCGCGGGAAGAGCGCGCCCACGCCGAGCGACAGCAGCCCGAGCGAGACGGTGGCGCCCAGATAGACCGCCACGAGGTAGGCGCCGGAGGCCACGGGCACGGCCAGCAGCGCCAGCGCCGCCACGATGAGCACGAGCATCGGCACCGTGGAGAGCGCGAACGGCACCACGAACTTGGCCGCGAGGTAGGCGCCCCAGTCCATGGGCAGCCCGCGCATGAAGAAGAAGTCCTCGCCGTCGCGGCTGACGCCCATCGTGAACGAGTAGGACGAGAAGCCCAGGAAGAGCCCGAAGACGAGCACGCCCACCGCGCACCACGCGAGCGCGGGGCTGTCGAGGGTGAGCAGCGCCGCGAGCGAGCGCGCCATCTCGAGCAGCGTCGCCGGGTCCAAGCCGGCTTCGGACGCCTGCGAGACGCCCATGGCGCCGCCCACCACCATGATGACGATGAAGTAGAGCGGCATGAGCAGCGAGCTCAGGACGAACTGGTTGAAGAAGACCGGCACGCGCACCAGCGTCTTCCAGTCGCGGCTGAGGTTGGCCGCGAACGCTCCGCGCGTGCGCGTGGCCCGCCTGAGCTCAGCGCCCTCCACGCGGCGGCCGCGCCGGCCGCCCGCGCCCTGGAGCGCCTGCACGCCCTCGAAGTACCAGCGCCGCGCGACCACAGAGAGCAGGACGGCGTAGACGGCCACCGTCGCCGCCATGCCGAGAAGACCGGCCGCGGCCTCCAGGGCGCCGCCCGCCACGACGGGACGCGCGAGCAGCGACGGCGGGCAGATGAGCCCCATCACGACCGCGGGGACACCGCCCGAGAGCAGGTCGCTCGAACCGGCGGCGAGCGACGCCAGCCCGTCGCCCCGCAGGGCGAACTGGCTGCCCACGCCCACGGCCAGCGCGAAGACGATAACCACCGCGCCAAAGACGCGCGAGAACCGGTCCTTGTCGTGCGCGAGGCGCGAGAAGCGCATCACGGGCACGCACACGATCACGAGCGCGAGGTTGACCGCCACGGCACACAGCACGAAGGCCAGCGTCATCGTGACCCACGCGAGCGGGGAGGCGCCGGTCGCCAGCAGGCACCCGAGGCCCACCGGCAGGACGATGAGGTCGCCGAGCAGCGACATCCCCAGGAAGTGAGTCAGCTTGGCCCACATGATCGTGGTCGCCGAGACGGGAAGCGTCAGGTAGTAGCCGAGGTCGCGCACAAAGTAGAGGATGTTCACGGCCTGGTAGAGGCCCGTGAGCACCGTGAGGCCCACAAGGCAGACCACGCAGAGGCTGAACGTGGCGTAGGGTGTGGTCCCCAGCTCGCCGATCATGTAGCCCATCATGAAGAACATCGCGGCCACCAGCAGAAAGAGCAGCCCCATCGCGGCCGTGCGCGCGCCCGCGCCGAGCCTGCCCCACAGCCCGCCGCGTCTCTCGCCCGCCTCGTCGCCGCCGAGGCCCATGCCGGTCTGGTCCAGGTGCTGCTCGCCCTTGCGGATCACGCGCAGCATGACGCAGAACTGGCGCCAGGAGAAGTCCTGGGCCGCGGTCTTCGCGCGCGCCATCACGCGTTCTCCCCGGCGGCGAGCGGGGACTCGTCGGACGTGAGCTCGAGGAACATCTCCTCGAGCGAGCCACCCATGCGGAAGTGCTCGCGCATCTCGTCCACGGTGCCCACAAAGAGCAGCTCGCCGTGGGCGATCACGCCCACGCGGTCCACGACCTTCTCGGCCACGTCGAGCACGTGCGTAGAGAAGAGCACGGTCTTGCCCGCGTCCGCATGGCGGCGCATGGACTGCTTGAGCAGCCAGGACGCCTTGGGGTCGAGGCCGGTCATCGGCTCGTCGAGGATCCAGGTGGCGGGGTCGGGCAGAAGGGCGCCCATAATCATCATCTTTTGGCGCATGCCGTGGGAGTAGGACTGGATCTGGTTGTCCAGCTCGCCCTCCATGCCGTACTCGCGCGCGAGCTCGGCGATGCGCTGGGCCCGCACGTCCTCCGGCACCTCGTAGACGTCGGCGATGAAGCGCAGGAACTCGTGACCCTTGAGGCGCAGCAGGTGGTCGGGCGAGTCGCTCACGTAGCAGAGGTTGCGCTTGGCGGCGAGCGGGTCGGCGGCCACGTTGACGCCGTCGAGCTCGATCGTGCCCGAGGTGGGCGCAAGCACGCCGGCGAGCATGTTGAGCAGCGTGGACTTGCCCGCGCCGTTGGGGCCGAGCAGGCCAAAGATCTCACCGGAGCGAATCTCCAGCGTGAGGTCGCGCACCGCGCAGGTGGCGCCGCCGTCGTAGGACTTGGAAACGTGGTCGATCCGGATCATGGGTCTCCCGTCTTCGGGGCCAAACGGTCACGCACGCCATTCTACGCCAGGAGAACCCCCCCCCCCGGCAAGACCGCTACTCGTCAGCGGGGAGGGCCTTCTCGCAGTAGTCGCGGATGATCGCGCAGGACTTGCGCATCGCGCGGCGCTCGTCGTAGGAGAGGTCAATCTCGAGCACGGAGTCCACGCCGGTGCTGCCGATCACGCACGGGACGCCGGCGGAGATGCCGGACTCGCCGTACTCGCCGTCGAGGTGGGCGGACAGCGGCACCACGCGCTTCTCGTTGTGCAGAATCGAGGTCACGAGCGTGGCGACCACCGAGGCAATGCCAAACTCCGTGCAGCCCTTGCCGGAGATTATGGCGGCGCCGGACTCGCGCACGCGGCGCATGACGTCGTCGAAGTCAATCGTGTCCACAATGTCCTCGCGGAGCGACAGGTACTCGCGCAGGCCAATGCCCTCGACGGAGATACGCGAGGTGGGAATGAACATGGAGTCGCCGTGCTCGCCCATGCAGAAGGCCTGAATCTGGCGGCTGGAGACGTCGATCGTCTCGGAGAGGACGCGGCGCAGTCGCGCGGAGTCGAGCGAGGTGCCGGTGCCAAAGACCTGGTTGCGCGGCAGGCCGAGCTTGCGGTAGAGGTACTCGACCACAATGTCGGCCGGGTTGGAGACGCTGATCAGGATGCCGTGGAAGCCGGACTCCTTGAGCGGGCCCACGATCCCGTCGAGCACCTTGATCGTGCCGTCCAGCATTTGCAGGCGCGTCTCGCCCGGGCGGCGGCTGCGGCCGGCGGTGAGGATCACGAAGTGGGCGTCCGCGCAGTCGGCGTACTCGCCCACACGAATGGTGAAGGAGTCGCCGAGGCCGGAGGCAAGGTCCTCGAGGTCGAGCGCCTGGGCGCGCGCGGCGTCATGGTTGACGTCGAGAAACACGATCTCGTTCACCAGGTGCTGGAACATGAGGCACAGGGCCACGTGGCTGCCCACGCGACCGGCGCCAATGATGACGGCCTTGCGGGTGCGGATGTCTTCTCCGTGCATGCGAGCTCCTATCGTCGTGGCGCGGCGCGCCGTCTCATGCAAAAAAGGGGCGCCCGTGGGGACGCCCCTTCATTCTAGCCGGTTGTGGACATTCTGTGACGGTAACGTTTCAGAAAAGCGACGCCGTTCGCCGAGAAGTGCCCGGAGGACGGGAGCCCGTCACGAGCGACTGTCGTGCGGGATGAGAGCGTCGCACATGGGACAGCGCTCAGTTGCGGCGTTGACCGTCGCGCCGCAGGAGGGGCACGCAATCGTCGGCGGGCCGCCGCCCAGGCTCTCCCGGCGCGCCGAGTCCGCGCCGGCGGTGGCGTCGCGAGCGGCGTCACGGCGGGCGCTGCGACGCGCAAGCAGCCCGATCGCGATCCCGCCCACGGCCACGACCGCGACGATGCCCACGAAGATGAGAAGAACCATGAGCGGAAACCTGGACCAGTCCACCGCGCAACCTCCTTAGAACGCCCCGTCCAGTATAGGCTCAGACCAGGGCGAGGTGAGCGCCCTCGACGAGCGCCCCCTGCTCGACCAGGGCGCGCACGCTCTCGTTGGGGTTGAGCTGCCCCCCGGCGCCCGGCCCGTCGCACAGCATGAGGTCAACCTCGTCGGAAGCCTCGTAGCGCGCGGGCTCCATCTGCGCTGCCATCTGCGACATGAGGCGGGCCGCCTGCTCGACCGTCATGTCGAGCGGCACGCGAAACTCGAAGGGCCGCTCGAGCGCCGCGAGCCTCACGGAGAGAAGGACCTTGCCGCGCATCAGAGGCCCTCCGACTCGTCGTCCTTCTCGGCGTCGGCGGTGGGCCCCGTGCGCTCGGCCGCCTGTCGGGCCGCCCTCTCCTTCTCCGCGAGATAGGCCTCCTGAGCCGCGTCCAGGGCGTCCTTCATGCGCTCCCAGTCGAAGCTCTGGTAGCCCACGTACAGGACCGCGTCGATGGCGTCGCGGTCAAAGAGCACGTCGTGCCCCGGCTCCAGGAAGCCCGAGGGATGGCGCAGCCCGAAGTAGTCCCACAGGCGCCCCGTCTCAACGTCCTGCTGGTAGTAGCCCATGATTGTGACCTTGTCCTCCAGGCCCTCCACGTGCACGACGGAGCCCACCGGAAGCCACTCGCTCGTGGTCAGCATCTCTCCCCCTAGTCCTCGCTGTAGTTCGCGATCGCGGTGCGGGTGCTGGCGGCGTACCCGCGGTACATCTCGGCGCGGCCGTTCGAGTAGTCGCGGCCCTCGACCGCGAGCGCGCGCTGGGACCTGAGGTCGGCAATCTCCCCGTCGAGCTTGTCGATAAGGGCCTGGGCAGCGCTCACGGCCTCGTTGATGTGGCCCTCGTTGGCAGAGCAGAGCTGCTTCGCCGCCGTCTCACAATCGGGCACCTCAACGGAATTGTTAGCCTCGGTGCCAAGATTGGCGAAGCCCTGCTTGACCTCGTCGTTCGCCGGAGTCATGTCCGAGCACTTGCTCTTTGCCGTCACAGCGAGCTCGCGCTGCGCCTCGCGGTCCGCAATCTCCCCGTCGAGCGTCGCAATCTGCGCGGAGTACTGGCTCGCGCTCGTCTGCCAGTAGCTCACCTGACTGTTGTAGTAGTTGAGGTTGCTGTACAGAGAACTCAGGCTCATGGTCAGCCTTCCTTCCTCATCGCCTGTCAGTGCTGCGTCCAGCTCTTCGGGAGACCCGGGTCCTCGCCCGCCGCAGCGGCGTCAGGGTGCGCGGGCGCGTGGGAAAGCGCCTCGAAGAGGTCCCCGGAGCGGTAGAAGTCGAAGGAGTAGAAGTCCGTCTTGTCGCGAATGCTCGAAATGTTCTCGGAAAGCCAGCTCTCGGACACCGAAGGGCTCCAAGCGCTGCAGTTGGAGAAGATCGCGCCGATCTCTGGCACCAACATGACGCGACGGCAGCGCGCGTGCCCTCGCGCCTCGCCCACGTAGCGCCACCCCATCGAGAGGTCCGGCTCGCAGTTGGTGAGATCGGAGACGAAGATGCGGGGACGGTCAAAGTCCTTTCCAAGAGCGCGGGCCATCTCAGCCAGCGCGTCCGGGTCAAGGCCGTGCCGCAGCGCATAGGCACGGGCGTAGGGCTCGTCTCCTCCGGCGAACGCCTGGGCGACGTTCTCCTCCTCCGGCTCCACGACCGTCGCGTGATACTCGCGCGAGGCAGGCTCGAAGGAGAGCTTCGACGCAGGAAGGACCTCACGAAAGCGAGCGGCCCACTGCGAGCGGTCGTCCGGGAAGGGGCGCAGGTACCAGCCGCCACCAAACCCCGGGACCTTGACGACGCCGGCAGCCCCCTTCTCCCCTGCGACGACCCCAATCTCTCGTTTTCGGATGTTCTGCTCGTAGGATATTGCAACGCCCATCTGTCCCAGAGCGTCAATCACGCGGGCAAGCTCCGGACAGGGATTTCCCTCAGCATCCACCCAGCCCGAGGGGGCATAACGGTTGACGAGGTTGCGCCGCCAGACGTCCTTGTCGGGCCGATCGCGCTCCACGATGTCTAGCCGCAGCTGCATGGGACCACAGGCCACCATGCACGCGTCGTTGCCGCCAAGCAGGCAGAACAGATCCTCGCTTGAGAATCGAACCTGCTCGAGCGGCAGCTCCTCGAGCTTGACCTTCTTTTTGCTGAAAAGCATTTTCACTCCTAACTAGGCATTGCGGGCGCGGCGGCGCGTACCGTCAGCCCGCCGCAAAGGCGTTCTTCTTATCGCCACGGATGAAGTTCGCCAGGCCGTCGACCAGCCCGCTCGTGTCCCAGTCGTCAATCGCGCCCTTGATGGCATCGCCGATAAAGCCGCCCACCGCCATGCCGATCACGGTTCCGACAGGACCGCCGATCACCGTGCCCACCGCAGCGCCAACTGCCTTGCCCACACCGAACTTGAGCAGGCCCTTGCCCCCCGCGACCACGGCTGCCGCCGTCTTTTGGGCGTCGTCTCCCACGGTCGTCTGGTAGGCAGCCTTCGAGTCGGTGAAGACGCCGTAGAGCTCAGCGGCGTCAGCAACGACGCCCAGGCCCTTGCAGGCGCCCTTGACGAACTTCCCCGCCCTTGGAAGCGCCTTGGTGATCGTCGTGACCTTCGGCGCGTCATCGGCGCACGAGGCCAGGCCGCCCTTTGCGAACTTGCTCTTGAAGTAATCGAGGACGCCCGCGCCGCCCGCCCGCACGTTCTTCCAGGCATCAAGCGGGGCCGTGAAGGTCTCGCTCGTGAAGAGCTTCTTGAGATAGCCGTTGCCCGGCCTGACGTTGACCGTGAGCAGCCCCCCGCTCATCTGGTTCACCAGCCGGGTAAGGAAAACGCTGTTGTCGAAGGGGTTGCTGCTCACCAGGTTCTTGACAAAGGTCCCGATTCCCTCGGAGCGAATCAGCGTTGACATGGCCCCGAAGAACTTACTCACCTGATTGAGGTCGTCGAGCTCGGCGAGCGGCTTTGCGAACGTCTCGATCATCTTCTTGATGTCCTTGAGACCTTCGCGGGCCACGCCCATGCGAGCGAGCCCCTGCGCGACCGGGCCGTTCGTGTAGTTGTACACAAGAGTGTCGCCAACGTCGTTGAGCATTTCGGTCGTGATGAAGAACTTCGACCTGAGAGAGCTCGTGGACTGTTCGTCCATGCTCGAGTACGTTGACTCAAAGCTCGTAGCGGAGCTCTTGAGCGTCGACCAGGCGCTCCGAATGTCCTCCACCTTCTCCTTCTCGTCGGACACGTCCGTCTTGACCATGTCGATCGCGGCGGAGATGGCGCCCGAGTCGCGAAGGCCGCAGAGCGCGCTCTGCGCGTCACCCGCCTTGGCATCGAGCGTCGAGAGCTGACCGACGAGCAACGTGCACGTGCTGCTCACGGAGCCCTCGGTGTTGCAGGCAACGAGGTCGCCGTCAGAGGCGGACGCGCCCATGGACGAGACGAATGCGTCGCGCTCGCCCTTGATCGAGTCGGCGGCCTGCACGAGCTCGGAGAACTTGCCCTCAAACGAGGACATGGCCTCCCGGAAGATGCGCGCGTCGGTCTCGACCTGTATGCAGGCGTCCGCCTGCGCCTGGGCCCACTCGCCCATCTGAACGAGCACGAAGGTCTCGTTCGCCTTCATCGTGAGATCAATGATGTCGTCGAGATCAGCGTTGATGTCCTGAAGCTTCTTTTGAGCGGCCTCGAACTCGCTGTAACGGTATCTGAGAATGGACATGTGCTCCACACCTCCCGGGTTGTGTCGACTGAGAGGCCCTAGGGACGAATCACTGGGCGCGCGCCACCGGTGCGCTCGGCCTCGATGGAGCGCGCGATGTACTCGTCCTGGTCGATGTAGTTGCCCACCGCGTCCTGGATGAGGCCCGCGTGCACGAGGACCTCCTCGCCGAGCTGACCGAGGCACTCCTCGATGCGGGCGAACGTCTCCTTGCAGGCGCTTGCCGCGTCGCCCTCCCAGGCCCCGTAGACGTCCGCCTCCATGTCGCACGCGTTGGTCTCCACGTCGGTGTAGTACTGGGCGATGTCGTCGAAGCTCTGGGCCGAGGCCATCGCGTCCTCGGGGCTCACGTAGATCTGTCCCATCTCGCCTCCTCACCGCTCGTCCGGACTGCGCCGGCCGGGCAACGTCACTTTCCCTGTCGCTCGCGCACCTTGCGGTACTCGTCGGTTCGAGCCGCCAGCCAAAGCTGGAAGCCAACGGCCTCGCGCTCCACAAAGCCAAGCTGCAGGAGCTCCTCGACCATCTCCATGTCGAAGAAATGGTCCTGCGTGGCGTCCTGCCTTCCCTCCGGGTACGGGTAGGCAAGGTAGTCCCAGTACCTCCCGGTGTTGCCGTCGCACGCCATGACCCCGGCGACCACGACCGGCCGTTCGCCGCCGACCAGCGTCACGACCGATCCGACCGGCAGGTACGTGAAGGCTGCGTCCAGCCCCTCAAGCCCCTCGTTCATCTCTCCTCCTTCTCTTCGTTCGTCCTGCGCCGCGCCCTACGAGACGATGCGCACGGCCTCGTCCGCGAGCAAAAAACGCTCGCCCACATCAACGTGCCCGCTGCCCTCGGCCTCGAGGCGACGGCCGCGCACGGTCGTGCCGTTGAGCGAGGCGAGGTCGCGTATCTCAAAGCCGTCGCCGTCTCGCGAGATGCGAACGTGGCAGCGGCTCAGGTTGGAGTTGCCGTCCAGGGTGACGTCGCTCGTCACCGAGCGCCCGACCGTCCTCGGCGCGGAAAGATCCAGCTCGAAGCGCCTTCCGTCGCGCTCTCGCTCAAGGGAGAAGGACGTCCGCCCCATGCCCTCGCGCGCGGTCGAGAAGCCCGCCGCAAAGGAGGCCGCCCCCCTGCCGAAGTAGGTCGTCTCGCCAGGGCTCGCCCTCGGGGGCTCGGGCTTCTCCTGCGGCTCGTCGCCGGGCTTGTCCGCCGTCCGCGGCTCGGACCCGGCCGCAGGCGTCGATCCCGGCTCGTCCGCCACCTGCGGCCCCGGCCCGGCCGCGG